>NZ_JBSFRB010000070.1:0-23540 GCF_053589015.1 Streptomyces sp. NPDC003393
CCCACCCCCACCCCCACCCCCTCCCCCGTCTGCCCCGTTTCGGCGGGGTCGGCGCCCCCGGGTGCCCCCCCGCCGGGGGGGGCCCGACGGCATGCCCGGTCCCCGCACGGTCAAGGGAAGGGATGGGGTACCCGCCGCAGGTCCTCCTCCCCGAGCGGCGCCGGAACCAGGCCCGCGCGGTGCGGCGCGGTCCGCAGGCGCGGCATGTGGAGTGCACGCTGCCGCTGCCAGCCGAAATCGATCGGCAGCAGCCCCGGGGCGAGCGTGGCCACCGTCCGCAGCCCGATCCGGCGCTGCTCCGGCGTGGTCTGGTCGACGGCGATCACGTCGCAGCCGACGCCGCTGAGCAGATCGCGCAGGAGCAGCAGGTCGTCGCGGAGGTCCCCGGTGCGCGGCCGGCGCTCCTGCCACCCGGCGAACAGCTCGGCCGGGGAGCCGACCCGGGGCGGGGCGAGATAGCCCGCGGCGTGCCGGCGCATCGCGGGCAGCCCGAACAGCGCCGCGTGGTCCGGCAGTCGCCGGACCAGGTCGAAGTTCTCGGCCATCGCGGCGAGTTCGACGGGCCGTTCGGCGACCTGGCGGGGCAGGTGCGGGATGTAGGTGAGGATCTCGGAGACGGCGGACTCGACCGCCGTCTCCGGGTCGAAGGACGCGCCGGCCGCGAACGCCAGTGTTCCCGGCCCGTCGTCACGGCGGACCGCGAGGCCGGTGACGACGGGCACCGGAAGGTCCACCCGGTTGTCGAAGACATGGACGTCGTAGCCCTGCAGCGCGGCCCGCGCCACCATCGCCCGCACCTTCCGGCCGGACACCGACGCCAGGTCGATCTCCGGCAGCGGCACAGAGCCGTACCAGCCCAGCAGGAAGGCGTCCCGCTCGATGAGCTCCAGCAGCCCGAAGAACACGGCCTCTTGCCAGGTCCCGCCGGTGGCACAGCCGTTGGAGCACTCGAAGACGAAGTTGTCCTCGCGGGTGCCGGCGCTGTAGTAGACGAGGCGGGCCGGCACGAGCACCTCACGCGCGTCGCGCAGTGACCAGCCGGTGACCCAGGGCAGGGGCCGGGCCGGGTCGAAGGGCTCGACCATCGGGTCCTGGGCATAGGTGCGTGGCTCGTAGAGCCCGCACACGCGCGGGTCGACGGCACGGTCGCCCAGCTCGTCGAGGGAGGCGGTGACGACCGGGGCCCGGTGGCGGCGGTGGGTGCCCGCGTACCGTTCCAGCCCTTCCAGGAACGCCAGATCGCGGCTGCTCGCGAAGGAGTTGGCCTGGCCGCTCCAGGTGACGTCGGTGAGGCCGGCGTAGCCCCGCATGAAGACGCTCCCGGCGACCGGCGCGGTCGTGGGCGAGGTGACGTCGATCCAGGTGCCGCCGCCGAGCACCCCGCACACCGGATTGGCCAGGCCCTTCACCGGCAGCGGGTGGTCGGCGGGGCCGCGCAGCCGGTAGGCGTCCGGGCGCGCCTTGGGACAGGGGGCGAGCGGTGGCGGGGCCGCGTCCTCGGCGGCCTGCCGGGCGGCTTCCTCGGTGAACGGACGGCAGTGCGGGCACATCGGCTCCGGCACCAGTGGAAAGGTGCGGACCCGAAGCGTTTCCAGGTCGAGTTCGGTGACCCGGGGGAGGGCGGCGTCGGCGCCCTCGAAGGTGTGCCGGGCCGTGCCGGAGGCGATCATGCGGTGCAGGGACCAGACCGCGTCCACCAGGTGGTCCGGCAGGACGGGCCACCGGCCGGCGGCGGTGGTCTCCGTTCCGGTCTCCAGTGCGTCGCGTTCGGTACGGGTGCGCAGCCGCTGGCGGCGCATGGCCAGACAGGTGCCGCAGGCAGGGTCCGCACCGGGCGCGCCGCCCCAGGGGCCGAGCAGCACGGCCTGGGCGGTGACATGGATGGCGGCCGTGCTCGGGGAAGGGGACGCGGGCCGGGCGGGTGTTTCGCCCAGGACGTTGGTGTCGCCGATGCGGGAGACGGACGGTGTGGGCAGTCCGGCCGCCGCGGCGCGGACCGCCAGCCGGGACTGGAGGTCCGCGCGCGCGGCCTGAAGGGCCGCCGTGACGGGTGCGGTTGCGGTGGTCATGCGCGGTTGCTCCAGCGGAAGATCCGGATCGCGATCAGCCCGAAGATCACGGTGAAGACGACGAGGCCCAGGCAGTCCACGGAGATGTCACCGAGGTCTCCGCGCCCGCCCATGGCGTCGGTGAGCCCGTCGTTGAGGTAGTGCAGCGGCAGGACCCTGGCGATGGTGCGCAGCCAGCCGGGCATGAGGTCGTCTGGAAAGAACGAACCCGACAGGAACGCCATGGGCACCATCACGATGTTGGCGATGGCCGCGACCGCCTCCGGGGTGTCGGCGACACTGCCGACGACCAGGCCCATGGCGAGGAACGCCGTGACACCGAGGAACAGCAGGGGAATCGCCGCCCACCAGGGGCCGTTCAGCCGCAGGCCGAAGAACGGCAGCAGGGCGACGGCGGTGAACAGCACCGTCTGAGCGGCGGCGACGGCCAGCGCCACGGTCCAGCGGGAGCCGAGCAGAACGCGCAGCGGGGTGGGAGTGCGCCAGATGAGGCGGAGCAGGTCGTCCCGGCGCCACTGCATCAGCGCGAAGCCGACGGAGAACACGGCCGCGTTGCCCACGCCCCAGGAGAGCACGCCCGGCGCGATGTAGTTGATGGACGACAGCCCGCCCTCCACTTGCTGGCCCTGGAAGATGAGGCCGAAGAGGATCAGGAAGGCGAGCGGGAAGGCGAAGGTGAAGAAGAGGGTCGTCTTGTCGCGCACGCTCGCGACGTAGGTGGCCCTGGTCAGTGCGGCGTACGCGCTCAACGGTGGTGCTCCGATCCGCTGCCGGTCAGCGTCAGGTAGGCGTCTTCGAGGGTGGGGGTGCGGACGGTGACCGTGTCGATGTCCACGAGGTCGCCGAGGACGGTGAGGACGCGGTTGGGTACGGTCGTCTCCAGGGCCAGGTCCTCACCCTCGACGGTGGCCCGGTCCACGCCGTCCAGCGCGAGCGCGGCGTCGGGGGAGAGCCGGGCGGCGGGGACCAGCAGCCGGGTGGGTGCGGCGAGGGAGCGGATGAGGCTGCGGGGCGTGTCGAGGGCGACGACCCGGCCGGCGGCGATGATCGCCACCCGGTCGCAGAGCGTTTCGGCCTCCTCCAGGTAATGGGTGGTGCAGATGATCGTGCGCCCTTCCGCGCGCAACGAGCGCAGGACGGCCCACAGTTCGCGCCGGGCCTCCGGGTCGAGTGCGGCCGTCGGTTCGTCCAGGAAGATCAGCTCGGGTTCGTGGAGCAGCGCGGTGGCGATCGCCAGGCGCTGGCGCTGCCCGCCGGAGAGGTGGTCGACTCGGGCGTTCTCCTTCTCGGTGAGCCCGACCCGTTCCAGCGCCGTGGACGCGGTGGCCGGGGCCATGCCGTAGAGCGCGGCGACCGTGCGCAGGTGCTCGCCGGCGGTGAGCCGGGCGAAGAACGCCGACGCCTGCGTCTGCACGCCGATCCGGGCCAGCAGCGCCGTGTCACGCGGCCAGGGGCTCTGCCCGAAGACGGTCACGGTGCCGGAGTCGGCCTCGCGCATGCCCTCGACGATCTCCACCAGCGTGGTCTTGCCCGCGCCGTTGGGCCCGAGGATGCCGAAGAACTCGCCCTGCCGTACGTCGAGGCAGACATCGTCCAGGGCCGTCACCTCCCCGTACCGCTTGGTGACGCCGTCCAAGGCGACGACCGTCTCGGCGGAGCTCTTGCCAGGGGCCGTCCCGGTCTTGCTGTCGGGTGCGCTCATCTCGTCTTTCCTCGGTCGGTTCCGTGGGGCAGGGACGCCCGGGGGCCGTGCGGTGCCCTGTGCCGGGGCGGGGCGCCCGGGCGGAGGAACGGGGGGTGCGGCGGGGGAGGGGCCCGCCCTTCCGGAGCCGTTCGCGGCGGGTCCGGCGCGCCGGGCGCGGCCGGCCGCGCCGAGGGCCCACAGCAGCAGTACGGCGGCCAGCAGGGCGGGAGGCAGCCACCAGGCGAGTGTCCCCAGGGTGTCCGGCAGTACGGCGTGCAGCACGGCCCCGCACAGGGCGAGGAGTGCGGCACTCTGCATGGCGGTCAGCAGCGCGAAGCCGCCGTAGAGCAGTCGCAGCCGGGGCGGGTACCCGGCCAGGCCGGGGCCACGGCGGATCAGGGCGCCGGCGGCACGTTTCGTGAAGTCACGGCCGGCGGTCGCGAGCTGGACGACGCCGAGGGCGTGGCCGAGGGCCCGGTAGCCGTCGAGGGGCGGCAGCGGCAGCAGGTTGGCCAGGCCGCAGGCCGTCCCGAGGAAGAGCAGCGCGCCGAGCGCCGGGCGGGCCTGGGCGTCCGCGGGGAGCAGCGCCCACACGGGGTAGAAGGGCACCAGGAACAGCAGGTTGGCGAAGACCCCGGCACAGGCGGTGGCGACCTTGCGGCCGCGGCTGCCGAGGAACTGGACGTCCTCCACCGTGCAGTAGAGGTAGGTAGCGCCGAGCACCCAGCGCAGCCCGATCTCGGTGACCCGTCCGCCCCAGGCGCGTGCGAACAGGCCGTGGGCCATTTCGTGGAGGGCGAGGCTGCACCACAGGAGGCAGCCGACGGCGAGCAGGATCACGGGTTGCCGGGCGGTCTCCTCGGTCTGCCGCCACAGCGTGCCGGCCTGCGCGGCGACGGCGGCGAGCAGCGCGGCGGCGAGTACGACGAGCACGGTCAGCACGGCGGGCCGCCGGGCGGGAGCGGTGGCCCGGTACAGCCGGTCCATCAGCGCGGGCGCGTCGGCCACCAGTCGGGTCCGCCCGGCGAGGATGCCGTTGGGCCGGTGGCCGGCCGCGTCCGCGGCGGGCGACGCGGACGGTACGGCGGGCGCGGGGGCGCCGTCGAGAAGGGCGCGGCCGTGCAGCAGCCGGAGCATCTGCCCCCACTGTGCCTCGCCGAGGCGGGCGCCGAACGCACCGGCGTACTCGTCGCCGATCTCGCCGAGGCTACGGCTGCCGTCGAGGCGGGCGATGATGAAGTGCTCCTTGGGACCGACTTCCAGGCGCCGTCCGGTGCGCGCGTCCTTCAACAGGTGGATGCGGGTCGTGCCGCGCACCAGGCTGGGACCGAACACGACGTCGCTTCGGACCCGCGGCCGGGCGGAGAGAAACGCCTCCGCGCTCACCGCTCGCCTCCCGCCGTATCCGATTCCTTCGCCGTCACCGCGTCCCCGGCCGCCTCGTCGCGCAGGGCGCGGGCCAGGACGTAGGAGAGGAACGCCTCGTCGCGGACGGTCGTGCCCAGCCGGTTGTTGGTCATGTGCATGTATGGCGAGAGCAGCATGGACAGTGCGTGGCCGGGGTCGGTGGGGCGGATGTCGCGGCTGCCGTCCCACGCGCGGAATGTCAGCTCGCCGCGTACCGCCAGCGCCTCGGCGCGGTCGCGCAGTTCGGCGCAGTGGGCGGCCCAGCCCCGCAGGAACACGGGGAGCCGCTCCGGCTCGGCCTGGGCCACCGCGTCGCGGATGTGCCGGAAACGCTCGGGCAGGCTCGCACCCATGGTGGTGTAGGCGCGGTCGTAGCCCTGGTCCGCCGTGTAGTTCGTCCCGCTGAACGCCTTGTTCCAGAAGGCGTGGTAGCGGTCGAGGAAGGCGAGCAGGGTCTCGTCGTCCCGGTGGAAGGTCCCGGACATGACCATCATCAGCTGGGCGGAGAGCCCGAGCAGCACGGTCCGCAGGTGCAGGTTCATGCTGCGCACGGCCTCGATGACCAGGTCGCTGGAGTGCTGGAAGTGCCATTCGGCGAGCGCGACACCCGTGGGCCCGCCGTACTTGCCGTACTCGGGCTCGTAGGGCCGGTCCTCGAAGGTGTTGTTGGGGCGCAGCAGCATCCGCCCGTCCGGGCCGGTGAACTCGGCGCGCTGGTCCTCGGTGTACTCCAGCGTGAACAGGGTCTCGTACAGCTCGGCGAGGAAGCCGGCCTTCACCTCGTAGAGCGCGGGGCGTTCGCGCAGGAAGGCGGCGAGGGCGGCGTGCGCCCGCTCCCGGACGGCACCCGCGTCCGCGGCGCGCCGGGGCCGCAGCCGCAACCGCACATGCGGACCTTCCAGCCAGTAGTTGATGAAGAAGTACCCGGCGAGCAAGCCCTCCTCGGTGAGCTCGTCCACCAGCGGTCGGACGCACCGCAGCAGCAGCGGGCGGGGACTGGCCGCGTAGAAGACGTGCACGGCCAGCCAGTCGCCGGGAGCGTCGCCGGCATCCGTGCCCGGGGCGCCGGGGCCGGCGGAGGGAGCGGTGGGCGCGGTGGGTGCGGTCATCGGATTCGGTCCCCTTCGGACGGTCCGGCCGGGCCGGGCAGCATCTCTACGGCGAGTTCGGCGACGTGCCGCCCGCGTGGTGAGGTGACGTGGAGATCGCACTCCTCGGGGAGCATCTCCTCGAAGACCGTGCGGGCGGGCCGGCCGGTCAGCAGGGCTTCGAGCGCGATGAGGGACAGCGGGCTCTCGAAGTCCACGTACTGCGGCTTGGAGCCGCCGGACCAGCCGCCGGCTGTGCCGTCGGCGCTCTCCTCGTGGACGGTGGCGAAGACCCGTGCGGGCATGCCGTGCCGGGTGCGCCAGCGGTGCCAGGCGAGGTACCAACCGGCGTCGGAGGCATCGGGTGTGCGCACCGGGAGGCTGCCGACGGCCGCTGTCCAGGAGCGCCGCCGCAGCACCAGGGAGTGGTGGCGGACCCGGGGCCGCCGGGTGACGCCCCCGTCCTCGAGCCCCGCCGGCACCCCGCGCCAGACGTCCGGCACGGACCGGGCGGTCGGCGCGAACAGCAGCAGGGTGCGGGGGACCTCGGGCAGCACCATGGGGACGAGATAGCCCAGGTAGAGCGGGACGACCTCGCGGTCCAGGCGGCGAGAGCGCAGCAGCAGCCGGTCGCTCTCCGCATCGTGCACCGCGTAGAGGTCGTCCAGGTGCAGCCGGGCCTCCTCGTGGACCGTGCTGTGCTCACCTGGGCAGACGATCTCGTAGTCGGTGAGGCGGCCGTGCAGATTCAGGTTGGTCGTGGCGGCGCCGGCGGTGACCTCGGCGAAGACCGCTCCGGTCGGCAGCAGACCGCGCAGCTGCGCGCGCAGAGCGTCGGAAAAGCCGGGGCCGCCCGTGCCGTGGCCGCCGTCGAAGCAGTGCGTGAAACGGGTGAAGGGGAAGCACAGGCCGCCGAAGGAGTCGTTGAGCACGACCAGCGGGTCCGTCTTCCGGCGGGCCAGCTGGAGGAAGTGGCAGTGCGGCTGGAAAGCGGGCGCGGCATCGCTCAGCGCCTCGGCCACCTCGTTCACGGCGTCGTCGTCGAGAACCAACTCCTCCGAGTCCGGCGGCAGTTCGGACCACTTCGCGCGCATCCGGGCGGTGAGTGCCGCACGCGCCCGGTCGATGGCGCTGATCTCCGGCATGCCGAGCCAGTTCTCCTCCGGCGTGTGGCCGCCGTCCGGGAGGCGGTCGTCCTTGGCCGCGGTGAACTGCAGGTACTGCCGGAAGATGTCCTCGTGGAAGTCGTGGACCAGTCGCAGCAGGTCCTCGCACCGCCCGCCGCGTCCGAAGCGGGCGAGGAAGAAGCCCTTCAGGGTGAGCCGTTGGGGCAGCGCCACGTCGAAGGCGGGCAGCATCCGCTGGATCGAGCGGAGCGGGGCGGCGGCGAGCGCGGTCCACTCGGCGAGGCCGGCGGTGACGGCGCCCGCGGACACGTCCTCGTACACCAGGGTCCGCGGCAGCACGGGCCGCTGGGCACCGAGCTCGGCCTGCAGGGCGCTCAGGTCGGTGCGGAGCGTGGTCAGCAGCGCGCGGCGGCCGGGCACGTCCGCCCGGGGATACCGGGCGAGGACGTCGGCCGTGGCGTCCAGGCGAGCGGCGAGCTCGTCGGCCCAGGGCCGTTCGAGCGCGCGCAGCGACCGCTGGAAGCCGCGCAGCGGGTCCCTGTCGTGCACATCGGTGGCCAGGGTGGGCAGCTGGAGCATGCCGAGGTCGAGCAGAGCGGTCAGATAGTGTCCGGCCGTCTCGGCGTCGGCCCCGGTCGCATCGGCCAGCCAGCGGGCCAGATCGCCGTGGCGAAGGGTGCCCTCGTGGTCCCGCAGCAGGGCGAGCATCTGGTCCAGGGTGCCCTGGCGGCGGAGGAAGACGAGCCGGTCCTGGGCGGTGTCGAAGCTCACCGGGGCGCTGTCGTCCCCCGCGGTGACGGCCCGCTGGACGTAGCGGACCCGGTCGTCGTCCAGCTTCCATCCCGAGGCCGGACCCACCGGCAGATCGGCGCGGCGCCGCGGGTCGGCGGCGACCAGTTCGGCCAGACGGGTGAGGACGACGACGTTGAGCCGGCAGTGTCCCGTCCAGTCGTCGCCCACATGGGTGACGGCCGGCGGGCCGTCCGCTCCGGCCGTCTCGAACGTGCCGAGGGCGACCCCGGTGAGGGTGCTGAAGGGGCTGGTCTTGCAGGCGGTGCGGTACACGTAGGAGAGCAGTGAGCGCTCCATCTTGCGGGCCCGTCTGCCGGGTACGGGTGCCGGGTCGGCGGCGAACGCGTCGAGCCGCTCCTCCAGGGTCGGCGAGGCCAGCAGCAGACCCTGCCGCAGCCGGTCGTCCAGGGCGAGTCGGCGCAGGGCGGTGCGGGTGCGGGCGAGCCCGGCCGCCAGCACGGCGTCACCCTGCTCGAGCAGTCCGGCCCAGCGGACCCGGGCGTCGAGCCAGGCCGAGAGGTCGGCGCCGGTGCTGCCGCCGATACCGGCGGCCAGCGCCCGGGCCGCGTCGAGGTCGCCCGGCAGGCGGTTGTTGAAGACACTACGGCGCAGCGCGAGCAGTCGGCGGCGCAGTGCGGGGTCCGCGGTGGCGCCGACCACGGCGGACAGCGGGTCGCTGAGCGCGGCGCCGAGGGCGCCGAGCCGGTCCTCCTCGGCCGCGGTCCGGGCGGCCCAGTCCGCCACCTCGGGGGCGCGCAGCGCGACGGCGGTGCCGGCCTGCAGACCGGCGACGCGCAGCAGGAAGCGGTTGTGCAGGGCCGTGGACTCCTTGGTGGTGACGGGGGTGTTCTGGGCCGGGCTGGTGGCGGTGGGGCTCACGCCCTCCCCCTTTCGTGTCGGTGTGCTGCCGTACGCCGGCGGGCCGCCGAGCGGCGCGGCAACGGGGCGGGACGGGACCATGGCGTCAGGGCGCGACGATGTCGTAGCGGTAGTCGGCGGGGCGCGGGCGTTCGTGGCCGATCATCATGATCAGCAGCGGGATCTCGCCCCGCTCGGACAGCCCGAGGTGCTCCTCGAAGGAGACGCTGTCGAAGCCGAGGGCGACCCCGCAGGCGGTGCCGGCCGCGGCGGCGGCGGTGTAGACGGCTTGGGCGGCGGCCCCGACGACGGCGTTGACCAGGCGGTAGCCGCGGTCGCCGACGGCGTCCAGCACGGCGTGGGTACGGGCGATGGGCACCAGGACGGCCGCGGCCTGCTCCACGTTGTAGTTGGCGAGGAAGTAGTTCTCCTGCAGGAAGGCACCGTGGTCACCGGCCTTCATCAGCACCAGATCGCCGGTGTCCCGGTCGTACTCGTACAGGCCGGCGGGCACCTGACGGACGTGGTTGACGAAGACGCACAGCCGGGTCAGCGGCGCACCGCCGGGCGACTCGGTGTCGCTGTCCAGCGTGCCCGCGGCCACGGCGGCCCGCAGCGCGGCGGACAGCCGGGCCGCGTCCAGCGGCTCGCCGGCCGTGAACCGCCCGAAGCTGCTGCGCCGTTCGCGCAGCGCCCGGCGCACGGGAACCTCCAGCGGCGCGGGAGCGGGCAGCGGCACGCGGTCGCCGGGCACCGTGGGAGCGGCGAGGGCGCCGTCCAGGGCGCCGGGGCCGGGCCGGTCGGCGGCGCCCTCCAGGGTGGCGGCGTGGATGCGGTGCAGCGTCGGGAAGGACAGCACACGACGGGACTTCTCGTCGGGCAGCCGCCGCACGCGGGCGCCCGGCGTCGGCGGTGCGGGCGTCGCCGGATCGGTCCCGGCCCAGCGCAGCGGTACGACGGCGAACACCCCGTCCTCCTCGGGAGCGAGTCCGAGAAGCCGGCCCAGGCGGGGTTCGTCGAACCAGAAGGCGCTGCCGAGACGGAGGCCGTGCGCACGGGCCCACATGCGCCAGGTCTGCACCAGGGCGCCGATGTCCATCGTCACGGCGTGGTAGCAGAAGCTGTTGTATTTGAAGGAGTTCTGCCAGAACGTCACACCGAGGACGAGGAACTGGTCGGTCCCGGCAGCCTCTTCCAGGTCGCCGAGGGCCGCACGGACCTCTTCGGTGACATCGCCCGACAGCAGCCGGGTGACCCGGTGGTGAGGGGTGTCGTAGTAGTACACGCCCGGCGTGAGGGGGCCGCTCGCACCGCTGACCCAGTGCACGCCGACGGGGTAGAGGCCGCCGCCGGAGGCGGTGCCGCGGGACCAGTTGGCGTGGGAGTAGAACGGCAGGGAGCCCAGGTCGGTGTTGGCCTGGACGGCCAGGCGGCGCCCGGTCAGCCCGTAGGAGTCACGGAGCATCGCGCCGAGCAGGGGCAGGGTGAACGCTCCGGTGCCCGGCCGGCCGAACAGGCCCCGGTCCAAGGTCGCGTCCTCGGCGCAGCCGCCGTCCGGCAGCGGGAAGGACGGCGCGCCAGGGAAGTACTTGCCCTTGCGCGGACGGTCGGACCAGTCGGGGACGAAGTCGGCCGGCTCCATGGCGACCCGGCCCCGCCGCATCACCGCCGTCGCGTACTCATGGGCGTATCCCACGGTCAACCCCTCTTCTTCTGCTTCTGTCGGTCTGGGCCGGCCGCCGCGGCTCGGGGTGCCGGGCGCCGGAGGGTGGGTGGTGCCGAGGCCGGGGCCGGTGTGGACGGCCGAGTGGTGGTTCGAGGACGTCGGATGAGGGTTCACGGGAAGGGATGCGGCGCCGGGTTGAGGTCGTCCGGCGTCAGGTCGGCCTCGCGCAGTCCGGCCTCGCGCAGTGCGGTGCGGGCCCGTGGCAGATGCGGGCCGCGCTGGCGGCCGAAGCCGAAGTCGATCGGGATCAGACCGGGGACCAGGACCTTGACCGTGTGGAAGCCCAGGGCCCGTTGCTCGGCGGCGGTCTGGTCGACCACCACCACGTCGAACCCCCTGGCGGTCACGGCCTCGACGCAGGCCTCGACGTCGTCCCGCAGATCGGCCGAGGGAACCAGCGCCCCGGGCCCGGAGGCGAGCGAGGACAGCGGCACCCGGTCCGCCTCGTTGCGGTCCCGCAGCAGGAAACCGGCGTACCGCCCCATCTCGGGCAACCCGTACAGCAGTGGGTGGTCGTGGAGCACCCGCACCTCACCGAAGTCGTCCGCCATGCGGCGCAGCCTGCCCTCCTCGCGGGCGGTGCGGCGGCGCAGGTTGACGGAGTCGGTGGCGATCTCGCAGAGCCCGGCGGCCAGCGCGGCCTCGGGGTCCAGGGAGGCGCCCGCGCCGAAGCAGAGCAGTCCCGGCCCCCCGTCGACACGTTCGGCGACCGCGGTCACCACCGGCACCGGGAAGGTGACGCGGGTGTCGAAGAACCGGGCCCGGTAGCCGTACATCGCCAGCCGGTCGACCATGGCGCGGGCCGCGGGCCGGGTACTGCTCGACGGGTCGATCTCGGGCAGCCGGGCGCGGCCGAACCAGGCCAGCAGGAACGCGTCGCGCTCGATGGTCTCCATCAGCCCGTGAAGCACGGCCTCGGCGAGGCAGCCGCCGGAGGCGCAGCCGTTGGAGCTCTCCTGGACGAAGCGCCGCCGGATGCCTCCCGGGGCGTGGTAGTACGCGACCACCTCCGGTACCAGGACCGGCCGGTCCTCGCGGAGCGACCAGCCCCACACCCAGTCCACCGGGCGGTCCGGGGCGAAGCGCGGCACGTCCGGTTCGGCGGCGTGGAAGGCGTCGGAGTACAGGCCGGTGACGCGCGGATCGACGGCCGTGTCGCCGAGGTCGTCGAGGGCGGCGGTCACCACGGTGCGCTTGGCGCGGGCGCGCATCCCGGCGTAGCGTTCCAGGCCCTCCAGCAGCCCCACCCGCACGCTCGCCCCGTACGCGCCGGTGTGCCCGCCCCAGTAGCAGTCCCGCAGGTAGGTACCTGAGCGAGTGGTGAAGGCCCCGACCGTCGAGGAGGTCGAGGCGGACGTCAGGTCCGGTACGACGGACGGCCCGAGCATCCCGGTGACGGGGTTGGCGAACGGCTCGGGCGTCACGGCGTAGGCGTTCAGGGGGCGCAGCCGGAAGCTGTCCGTGGCGCATACGGGACTGGGCTCCAGGGTGATCCGGGCGGCCTCGGCGCTGTCGTCGTCACGCGTGGCGCAGGACGGGCACTCACCGTCCGGCACCAGTGGGAACCGGGTGACGCGCAACGTCTCCAGGTCCAGCAGCCACACCCATGGGTGGCGGGCCGGGCGGGGCTGCCGTACCGCCGCCGTGACGAGGGCGGACAGCGCGTCCACCACGAAGTCGGTCTGCCACGGCGGGATGCCGGTGGCCCGGGTGGGCCCGCCGAGTTCCAGGGCGTCCCGCAGGTACCCCGCCCGCACCGCCTGCCAGCGGCGGGCCAGACACCCCGGACAGCCCGGGCCGTCTTCCGATGCCACCGGGCCGACCACGGCCTGATGCCCGTACAGCCCGATCGGTACGGTGCCGGAGAGGAACTCCTGTGGTCCGTCGCCGAGTACGTCGCGGCAGCCGAGCGGGGTCACCACGGCCGGCGGTGTGCCGGGGCGGCGTTCCGCCCGCCGTGCGAGGGCGGCGGTGAGGGCGGCGCACACCTCGTCCCACGGTCCGGCGGCCACGGGTCTTGCCGCAGTGGCCGCGTCGCCCGGCGCGGCCACCGTCTCAGCCGGCACGGTGCGCTCCGCGGGTGAGCACCACGCGCATCACGTGGATGTCGCCGGCCGCGAGATCCGGAGCGGACACCGCCGCCGCGAACGCGTCCCGGCCGGCGGCGGCGAACGAGTCGAGCACCGCGGCCCAGGTGGTGGCGGTGTCCGGCAGCGGTACGGCGCCCTCGGCGACGAGGGCGGCGGCGTCCAGGTCGGCCCACAACGAATCGCCGGTGTCGGGTTCGTCCGCGGCGCGGCGCAATTGCTCCGCGCCGAGCAGGTCGCGCAGGGCCGGCAGGACGGCGTCGCGGTGCCGCAGCCCGCTGCCGGCGGCCCAGCGCACCGCACCGGTGGCCGGGTCGGTGAAGCGGGTCAGGGCGACGGGCAACAGGCCGCCGCCCGCGGCCGTCAGGTCGAGGATCTCGACGGTGACGCCGAGGTTCTCCGCCGAACGGAGGAGGAAGAGCGTCTCGGGTTCATCGGTCAGGGAGGCCGGGTCGACGAGGGGCACCGGGGCGGTGCGGCGGACGGCGCCGTGCAGCGCGTCATGGGCGAGAGCGGTCGCCAGGGCGCGGGCGAGCGCGGTCCGAGGGCTGCCGGCCGCGCCGGTGCCCGCCGAGGTGCGCTCGAACAGGCCCACCTCGTTCCAGCCGCCGAGCGTACGTACGGCGCCCGCCGGCACCAGCACGGTCCGGCCGTCGATCAGGGAGACGGCCTCGCAGAAGTCGGCGACCTGGTGGGCCGGTACGTCGAGACCGCTGGAGACGGCCAGTTCGGCGGGCGCGACACGCGTCCACTTGCCGTCGGCCGCCCGCAGGGCGCCGGCGTCCAGCACCCGCGGCGGAACCACGTGTTCGGCGTAGACCTCGGCGGCCCGGAACAGCGCGGTGAGGCGGGCGCCGGCCACGGTGTGGATGTCGGCGGCGCAGACCCGGCGCACCCGGCCGGGAGCCGTGCCCAGGCGGACGGTGCTGACCTTGAGCGGGGTCTGCTCCCAGTCGTCGTCGGCGAACGCGGTGAAGACACCGGCCCTTTCGTGGACGAGCACGTCCCGCTGCTCCAGGGCCGCGAGTTGTGCCTTGGCGGCGTCCTCGTCGGCGGCTCCGTCGGCGGGCGGCGCGGCGGGCCGGTCGTCCGCTTGGGGGGTGCGCAACAGGTCACCGGGAAGGCCGGCGGGCTCGGTCGCGCCACCGCTGTCCGGGGCCGCGCAGTACGGGCAGCCGGGGTGCGGCAGCAGCGGCTCGGTCAGCACGTCGAGGGAGTCCAGGTCCTGGACCACGACCTGACGGCGCGTCTCGGCGGGCAGCGCCTCGGTGACCAGGCGGAACACCTCGAAGGCCAGGAGGTTGCCGAGCATGCCCGCGAGCGGTCCGGACACATCGGGCGGGGGAGGGCCGAGCGGAGCGGCGGGACCGACGGACGCCCACAGCTCCGCGCTGTCGGCGGCGTCGGCGCCCGCACCGAGCCGCAGGGCGGCGCAGCACCAGCAGCCCGGGGTGCCGGCGGTCATCACCGGGCCGACGACGGCACGCCGGCCGAACGTCCAGGCGCCGAGCAGACGGCGGCCCGCGGGCACGCCGTCGGCCAGCAGCCGCAGCAGTTGACGGCGCCCGGTGGCGCCGGTGACCAGGACCGTGTCCCAGCCGTCGAGGTCCTGCCAGCCGTACGTCCCGGCTTCACCGGCTCCCGCCGGGCCGGCCGGCGAGGTCCGGGCGACGGGCGGACGCAGGCGGACCAGCCGGGGGGCGCAGCCCGCCTCGGCGAGAGCTGCGGCCTCCGCGTCGAGATCGGCCGTGCCCGCCACGCCGTGGAGTTCAGGCCGGAGTACGTCGTGCGGCACATCGGGCTCGGTGAATGCCACGGCGGCGCAGCCGTTGCGGAGCAGGCCCAGCGCGGCCCACCGGGCCAGGGCGTCGTCACCCAGGACGGCCACCGGGGTGGAGCGGAAGCGCAGGAACCGGGCGGGCGCGTCGTCCGCGTAGTGGTCGAGATAGTCGAGCTGATCGGCGAAACGCTCGGTGACCTGCGCAGGCAGCACGTCCGCCGGAGGTCTTGGCCCGGCGTCCCGGGCGAAGCCACGCGCGTAGAGCGCGTGCACGAGTTGAACCACCATGTCGCGCTGCTTGTCCCCCAGGCCGGCGCACAGTTCCTCGACCAGGTGCTCGCCGTCGAGGTGGGGCACGATCAGTGCCGCGAAACGGTAGGCGGACTGCGTGACGACGTTGAACCCGCCGTGGGCGTTGTGGAAGAGCACCCCGGACGGAGTGCGGGTGAACAGGACGTCCCTGCGGATGCGGGGGCGCGTCCGAGCGATCTCTTCGTAGGACGCGGGAGCATGGGCCATGAGGTGCGTAACCTCCGAAGTGCGTGGGGGGTGGTCAGTCGACGGTCGAGGGCGGCGGGCCCGTCGCGTCGGGAGGGGCGGCGGCCCGGAAGCTGGTGCCGGCCGCCTGGACGAAGGTCCGGAGCAGGTCGTGGACGCGGTAACGGCCGGACGGGTCCTCCTGCAGCAGCCCGGCGTCGACAAGGGCGCGCAGGACCAGGGAACCCGGGGCCGGGGGAGAGGCACGTTCCAGGCCCGCCGGTGCCGTGGGAGTGGTCGGCGGCGGCACGCCCGCGGGAGGCAGTTCGGCGTGGCCGCCTGCCGACTCGCCGCGCAGTACGGCACGTTGGAGCTCGCGCAGCGTGGGGCCGGGCTCCACGCCCAGCTCGGTGCCGAGGTAATGGTGGATCCTGCGGTACTCGGCGAGTGCCTCGGCACGCCGCCCTGATCGGTACAGGGCCTCGATGAGCAGGGCCGAGAGGCCCTCGTGCCCGGGATCGGCCCGCACCGCGTCGCGGGCCTCGGCGATCATCTCCCGGTGTCGCCCCAGACGCAGCTCGCCGTCGATGACGCGCTCGACGGCGAGCAGCCGCTCCTCGGCCAGGCGCGGCACGTGGTCGCGATGAAGCTCGTCGGAGTGGACGTTGCCGAGGGGCGGCCCCTTCCACAGGCTCAGTGCCGTCCGCGCGAGACGTAGCGCCGACTCCAGGTCTTCGCTGACGTCGGCTCGGGAGAGTAATGCGCGGAATCGGAGCAGGTCGAGGGTGTCGGCGTCGGCATGGAGCCGGTAGCCGCCGGGCACGGCCTCGATGGTGTGGTCGGCGACGCCGTACTTGGCGAAGAGCCGGCGCAGCCGCAGCACGCATGTGTGCAGCGCGGACCGGCCGCCGGCCGGCGGCCGGCTCCCCCAGACCACGCGCTGGAGCAGTTCGGCGGAGACGACGGTGCCGGGGTGCAGCAGCAGCGCGGCGAGAAGCGAACTCGGCTTGGAAGGCGGTAGCACGACCGTCTCGCGAGCGTCGGTGATGGCCAGCAGACCGAGCACCAGGAACCGCGGGCGGCCGGCGGCCGGCGCAGTGGTTGTCTGATCGGAGTGTGCGCCCTCGGGCGCCGGATTACCAGTTTTCACCACGGCCTTTCGCATCACACGGTCGGTTGACCGTCAACATGGACCGTCAACAGCCATACAGAACAAGGCAGTTGACTAGACCAGGGGTGTGGTCGTGAACAACTGCGCTCGCCGAAGGGGAAGTTAGATTCGAACAGGACACCGCGTCCAGGGGTCGGGGCGAAACAATGGGCTGCGCGTGGGATACCCGGAGCCTTCCGTTGTCCGTGGCGCAACCCGGGGTTGGCGGGCCTCCCGAAGGGGCATGCTCGACGAGTGGAGTGCGCGGTGCCCCCCAACGCCCGCACCGGAGGAGGACCCATGCCCTGGTGGGCGCTGTTCCCGGTCGTCTTGACGATCAGCGGGCCCGTCGCTCTGTACGTCATCACCCGGCGCAAGCGCCGATCCGACGATGCCGACGAGCGGTATCAGGAACTCTCGCGCGACTACACCGCTCTGCTGGGGGCGGTCCGCCGGGAGACCTCCGGGGAGGAGATCTCGCCCCGTGAACGCGGCACGGGGTGAAGGGGTGCACTTCGTGCTCGTTCCCCGGGTCGGACCGTGTCGAGCGCGACAGCCGAGTGCACCCCATGACCCGTAGTCCCCGTGGACGGCGGCTACCTGTGGCGGCGCGTGGGCCGGATGGGCGCGGGGGCGGAGCCGGCCGGTTCGATGATCCGTGACTGGACGTGCTCGTAGGCCATGGTCGTCTGCACGTCGGCCACCTCTCGTCGTTCTGTGAGGCGGTCGATGACGAAGGCGTACACACCGTTCACGTCCGGCACCGCGATGTGCAGGAGAAAATCGTAGGCGCCGGAGGTGACGAACATGGCGATCACCTCTGGGAGCCGCTGCGCCCATTCCCTGAATCCCTCGATGACGGCCCGGGCCGGCGGGCGGATCCGGACGGAGATCAGCGCCTGCACGGGCCGTCCGGCCGCCTCCAGGTCCAGCGCCGCGTGATAGCCGGTGATCAGGCCGCGCTCCCGCAGCAGCCGTACCCGTTCCAGCGACGTCGAAGGCGAGACGCCCGTCTTCGCGGCCAGATCCCGGTTGGTCTGCCGTGCGTCGTTCTGCAGCTCCCGCAAGAGAGCCAGGTCGACCGCATCAAGTTCCATACTTCCGCCTGGTTGCCTCATATAGTTCGCTGGATCATCCAATGCAGTGAACTAATACCTAGCCTAATCGCCCATGAGGCAACAGAAGCACAGTTTCTCCAGCGGCGCGGGACTGATCCTCGGGGCTGCGCTGCTGTGGGGCACCGTCGGACCCGCACAGGCCCTGGCCGGCATCCCCATGGGCCCCCCGGCCCTCGGGGGATGGCGTCTGCTGGTCGGCGGTGCGGTGCTGGGTGCTCTCACCCGGCGCCACCTGCGGGCCCTGCTCCCCGCGCTGCGGGAGGGCCGCCTGGCCCGCCACCTGCTGATCTGTGCGGCGGCCACCGGCATCTTCCAGGCGGCCTTCCTCTGTTCCGCCGCGCGCACCGGCGCCGCGCTCGCCACCGTTGTCGCCCTGGGCGTCGCTCCCGTCGCCACCGGTCTGATCGCCCGGTCCGTCAACGGTGAACGCCTCACGCGGACGTGGACGATCTCAACTGCCGCTTCCGTGACCGGTTGCGCGCTGCTGCTCGCGCCCACCGGTGGCGGCGTCGACGCCCTCGGACTGCTGTCCGCCGCCGCCTCGGGCGTCTGCTACGGCCTGTACACCGTCTACGCCAAGCGGCTGACCACCGACCGCCCTGACCTGCCGCTGCCCGCGGTGTCGGCCCTTTCGCTGCTGCTGGGCGCCCTTCCGCTGGTGCCATGGATGGCCACCGACTCTGCCGCGCTCGGGCAGAGCGCGGCGCTGGGCCTGATCGCCTGGCTGGGGGTGGCCACCACCGCCGTGGCGTACTGGCTGTTCTCCGCCGGAATCCCCTCCACCAGTGCGGCGGCCGTGGGGACCCTCAGCCTTGCCGAACCCCTCGCGGCGTTCTTCCTCGGCGTCTTCGTCCTGCACGAACAGCTCACCCCGACCGCCGTCGTCGGTAGCCTGCTGATGCTGGGCGGACTGGCCGCGGCGTGCCTTCCGGCCTCCGGCACACGAAGCGTCACCGCACCGGGCGAGCCTCAGTCGCCGCCGTCAGGCGGCCCCTCCGGGCCTCGCCCGCAGGAGTACGGTCCGTGCCCACAACCGAACTGACCACCCCGAGCCCCCTCGTCGGCGACCCTGTTGCGCATATGGCGGCGCGAATGCCGCAGTGGTTCAGCCTGTGGGCGTGCCGATCTGGTTGCGTTCGAGCGCGGAGCGCAGTTGTGAGAGTGCCTGTGCGGCGGCTGACGCCGAGGAGATGTCGAGAGCGTTCCCGATCAGCTCGGTCAGTGCTTCGGTGACGGTTTCCTCCGCCGCGTCAACGAGTTGTGAGCCGTTGTCGGTCAGGGCCAGCAGTGAGGACCGACGGTCGGATGGGTTCGGCTGCCGGGCGGCCCATCCCTGCTTCTCCAGGCGGTCGACGCTCTTGCTGGTCGCCCCGATGCCGATGGCGAACTCGGCGGCAAGATCCGCCACGCGGGACCCGGGGTGGTCGCGTAGGTAGCGCAGGGCCTCGAACTGCGAGGTGACGATCCCGTGCCGCTCACGGAGGCGGTCGTTGAGGGCGTTGTACAGACGCGTCTCGCATCGGACCAGGTCGGCGAAGAATCCGGGGAGGATGGCCGCTTCATTGCTCAACTTGGATTCCTAGGCATATAGTTCTTTGGAAGTTACTTCCTAGGAGAGCATACCGTGAGCAAGGAACAGCGCGCCCAGGTCGACGCGATGATGCGGCAGCCGCGCCCCGAGGGGCCCCGGTCGGTCGAGGCGATCCGCGCCGGATTCAAGGCGCTGATGGCCCGGATGATCGTGCCCGACAACATCCGGACTGCGCAGACGACGCTCGGCAACCGACCCGCGCTGCATGTCGAGCCGGACGCCGGGACGCGCGCCGGGACGATCCTGTACTTGCACGGCGGCGGCTGGGTGTTCGGTTCTCCCGAGACCGCCCTGTCGCTGACAGGACACCTGGTGGCCAAGACCGGCTTCAGGGCGTACTCGGTGGACTACCGGCTTGCCCCCGAACACCCGTTCCCGGCCGCGATCGAAGACACACTGAATGCCTACCGCGCCCTCCTCGACAGCGGCGAGGACCCTTCGGCCATCGCGTTCGCCGGCGACTCCGCCGGCGGCGGCCTCGCCGTCACCACCTGCCTCGCCGCCCGTGACGCGGGTCTCCCGCTGCCCGCCGCCATCGTGGCCTTCTCCCCGGGCCTCGACGCCACTCGAACAGGCGAGAGTATGGACACCAAACAAGACATCGACCCGATCTTCACCCGCGAGGCCGTCGAACACACCGGAGCCATGTACCTCGCCGGAGCCGACCCGCACCAGCCGCTACTCAGCCCGGCCGTCCTCGCCGACCTGACCGGCTTCCCCCCGACGTTGATCCAGGTGGGCACCAACGAGATCCTGCTGGACGACTCCACCCGCCTGGCCGCTCGCGCAAGGGCAGCCGGAGTGGACGTCATCCTGGACGTCACCGCCGACGTGCCACACGTGTTCCAGGCGTTCGCCGGAGTCCTGGACGAGGCAGACGAGGCACTGGACCGCGCGGCTCTCTTCCTCAGCCAGCGCATCCGCACCAAGAGCCCAGCGCACACGTCAGCAGCCTAGGGCCGACCCCGGCGGCCAGGGCCAACCGGGCCGGAGCACTCGGGGTGAGGGCTGACGGTGGGCCGGTGGTGCCGGCAGGGTTGGTCGTGCGGTCGGTTCTTTCCTGTTCCCCGGCCGCGGGGGTGGCAGGGCGTCTCGATGGAGCCGTGGCCGGAGCCGGATCCTGTGGTGGCGAGGGCGGTGCGGGCGAAGAACTACGGGCGGCAGGTGCCGTTGCCGGTGGCGGTGCGCGACCGGCTTGGGGAGCTGTTCCCGGACGGCGAGTTCGCTCAGGCGTTCGGAGTGACGAGCCCGGCCGGGTGGTCGCCGGGGCGTCCAGCGCTGGTGACGGTGTTCCAGATGGCGGAGAACCTCACCGACCGGCAGGCCGCCGAGGCGGTGCGGGACCGGCTCTCGTGGGCCTACGCGCTCGGACTGGACCTGGCCGACACTGGCTTCGACTTCACCGTGCTCTCCCAGTTCCGTACCCGGGTGGTCGAGCATGGGCTGGAGGAGAAGGTGCTGGGCCTGTTGCTGGCTTGTCTCGTCGAGCAGGGCCTGCTGAAGGCCGGGGGCAAGCAGCGCACCGACTCCACCCATGTCGTCAGCGCGGTGCGGGACCTGAGCCGCCTGGAGCTCGCGGGCGAGTCGGTGCGCGCGGCGGTGGAGGCGCTGACGGTGGCCGCCCCGCACTGGATCGCCGCTGTGCTGGACATCCCCGGATGGGCACGGCGCTACGACACCCGCATCGACACCTGGCACATGCCCGATGATGGCGGCCATGCACATTCGCATCGACGCCGACAGCCTGCCCGGCATCACCTGCCCACCCGGAGCGCCCATCGACGGAAGTGAACAGGTGTACCGCAACGTCCACGTCGCCGTGCAGCGCCGCGACCGCCGCGGCGAATTCCTCGACCCGTACCCCGGTGACGCGCCCTTCGCGACGTGGACCCTGGAGTGCACCGCTACCGCCTCACCGACCGGCACGGACGTCACAGGCCCCTATGTGCAGGGCAGGCGGGGCGAGCGGTTCATCTATCTGTCCTGGGTCACCGTGGACCGAGCCGGGACTCCCACCATGTTCCGCCGTGCCAAGCTCATGCTCGCCGCTGTCCCCGCCGAGGTCCTCTGCGCCGCTATGCACGGCGGGCTGCTGGTCGGACGCCTCGGCCTCACCGATGCGCGAGGCGGCCCGTTGTGCGCGCGGGTTGTGCCTCCGCAGATCACCTGGACCGCCGAAATGATCCGGTGATCGACGGCGGAGCCGCGAGTGCCGCCGTTCGGCGGCGTGCTGGTGGGCGCGAACGGTGGTGGGGGAGGCCGGTTCGGACCGAGACCTGTCGCGCGGCGAGGCTGCGTGGCCTGTAGGACCATGAGGGAAGACATGGCCTGGAAGCGGCCCGGACGGGTTCATGGCCGGGAAGGCGGAACGGCAAGATCACCCTGCGTACGGAGGCCGCCGACCGCAAGGTGCACGCCGCGGCGGGCGAACACCGGTCCGCGGTCCCAGGCGTCACGTCGGGCAGACATCGGTCCACGACACGGTGGTGCCCCTATGAAGTTCAGACCATCGGCACTGCGTGAACGATGACTCCGGCGGCGCGGCGAGCCCGGAACGAGCCCGCATACCCGTGCCCCGACCCAGGACGGCGCTGATGCAGACCTTCCTCCCAGATCCCGATTTCCGGCGCTCCGCGCTGCTCCTGGACCGCCGTCGGCTGGGCAAGCAGCGGGTCGAGGCGCTTCAGGTGCTGCGCGGCCTGACCGTCCCCGGCTACGGCTGGCGACGGCACCCGGCAGTCCGCATGTGGTGCGGCTACGAGGAGGCACTGGTCCGTTACGGGCTTGAGGTCTGCCGGGTGTGGCGGGACCGAGGACACCAGGACAGCTGTGCCGCTTCACTGGTCGCCGGGTACGCCGCATGCAGACCGGGCGCCGCCGTACGGGAGCAGCGCGCTCTCGCGGCTGCCGGGGAACTGCCGCCGTGGCTCGGTGACGAGGCTTTCCACCTCAGCCACCGGTCCGCGCTCGTGCGGAAGGACCCCGACACCTACGCGCCCGCGTTCCCCGGCGTTCCGGACGACCTGCCGTATGTGTGGCCGTCCTCGGACAGGAAGGGTGGCGATGTGCCGCCGGGTCTGTGAGGCACGGCGGCGGAAGCGGCAGCCCTGGGCGCGAAAGCGATGCTCTCCACCGTGTCGTGGTCGATAGATCCAACGTCCCGTTGTCATGGGGGGTTTGTGAAGACGCCGTCGACCATCTCAGCGTTCTCGACGCAGGCTTTCTGGCGTAGCACCGCAACCGTCCACGGCGAAGCCCTGGCGCAGCTCGTCCTTCGTGCCGGCGGGCCTGGAACTCCTGGTCGGACGAGCTTTCGGGCCGGCCGGGCTCAGGGCCGTCGGCGGAACGGGGCGAGCGTGGCGCGGACGAGGTCGGCGGCGCCCCAGTCGGGGTCGAACTGGGCGATCACGGCCAGGTGCTGGCGCAGCTGGAGGATGGGCATGCGGGCGCGCCAGTCGCGGTCGAGCCCGGTCAGCTCGGCGTACAACTCGAAGAACACGCGCGCCTCGGGCGGCGGCGCCGTCGTCCACAGGTGGGCGAGGTCGACCTCGGCCCACGTGTATGACACGGCCGGGTCGATCAGTGCGGGCCGGCCGTCGGGGGCCGCCATGACGTTCAGCGCCCACAGGTCGCCGTGCGTCAGGCACGCGGGCCTGGCCGGAAGCAGTTCCGGCAGCCGGTCGCACAGCCGCTCCAGCGCCGCCCGGTCCGCGGTGTCGAGTGCCTCCTGGACGCGACGCTCGCCGAGCCAGCGCAGCAGACGGTGCCGGGCGAAGAACTCGAACCCGTCGTCGGTCCAGGTGTTGACCTGACGACGGCGGCCCAGCCAGTTGTCCCGGAGCCATCCGAACCGGGGGTGCCGTGTGGTGGTGTGCAGGCGGGCGAGCGCATGCGCGAGCTGCTCCCAGAAGGCCTCGGTACCCGGCCGGGCCTGCAGCACGGACAGCACCAGAAGGTCACGGTCCGCGTGG
Source organism: Streptomyces sp. NPDC003393 (assembly GCF_053589015.1). Lineage (NCBI taxonomy): Bacteria > Bacillati > Actinomycetota > Actinomycetes > Kitasatosporales > Streptomycetaceae > Streptomyces > Streptomyces sp. NPDC003393. The sequence continues at coordinate 22,926 of NZ_JBSFRB010000070.1, forward strand.
ATGATCTCCGGCGTCGCGATGCCGCCCGCCTCGCGCAGCACGGTGAGCCCTTCGGCCTCCGCGGCGAAGGTGTCGTCCGACGGCGCCTCGTCGAACGCCTTGACGAACATCGAGGTGCCGTCCGCGCGGCGCGCGAGCCCCGCGGTCGCGGCGAGGCCCCCGGTGGCCGGCTCCACCGCGACGACGTCGGTCAGGCCGACAGCGTACAGGCGTTTGAGAAGGAAGGACGGCGCGTCGATCACGGGTGTGCTCCTCTCTGCCGGCCACGCATCGTGGCGGTCGGGGCCGGGCCCGCGGCGGCTCACCCATCCTCCCAGGAGTCGATCACCGAGGGGAGAGCGCCGGCTCGGACCGGTGCCGGGGGATCGCTGCCGGCAGCGCAGAGGGACGCGGATCCCGCGCCGGGCACCCTGACGAAGAAGAGCCCGCCCCGGAACGCGACGTCATCGCAACGACGATCAGTAAGATGCTGCCGCGCCCGGGGAAGGCGGAACGAGGAGAGGAACGTGCCGGAGAGGTCCATCGAGTTCGGCAGATACGGGGCTCGCGGCATCAAAGGGTACGAGGCCGTCGCCCGGCAGCTCGATGCGCTCGCCGGATTCATCGCCACACCGA
>NZ_JBSFRB010000071.1:0-22494 GCF_053589015.1 Streptomyces sp. NPDC003393
GTGACGTCCTCCTTGACGCCCGGCACGGTGGTGAACTCGTGCAGGACGCCGTCGATGCGGATGCTGGTGACGGCGGCACCGGGGATCGACGACAGCAGGGTACGGCGCAGGGAGTTGCCGAGGGTGTAGCCGAAGCCCGGCTCCAGCGGCTCGATCACGAACCGGGAGCGGAACTCGTCGACGACCTCTTCGGTCAGTGACGGACGCTGAGCAATCAGCACGGGGTATTGCCTCCAGTGTTTGGCGCCCGCTATGCGACGCCGTAGGGACCACGAAGGGTACGGGCGGTTCGGCCTCCTATGAGACCGAACCGCCGGACCCCGCCCGTCCGCTGGCTCAGGTCTGCCGGAGTGAAGCCCAACGATCAGCGAGGCGGCCACCAGCGCAGTTCATAGGCGCATACTGGGGTATGACAAAGCCTGCTGCACCGAAGCGCCATCTGCCCACCAGCCCCTTCAAGGCTCCGGCGGGGCCTCCCCCTGAGTGGTGGACACGCTGATACTGGATCTGCTTGATCCGGAGGAAGCGAGAAGACCGCCGATGGCGATGAAGGACTACTCGGACGAGTTCAAGGCCGATGCCGTGGCCCTGTACGAGTCCACGCCCGGGGCGACATACAAGAGCATCGCCGCTGACCTGGGCATCAACCGGGCTACCCTGCGGGAGTGGGTGCTGCGGGACCGCGGACGCCGCGGTGTCGCCGCTGCTGCCCCGTCTGTGGGCGGGACGCCGGCGGCTGCTGAGGCGATGGCATCGTCCGCCGATCCGGACGAGCGGATCCGGCAGCTGGAGGCCCGGGTGGCCGAGCTCGAGGCGAGTGAGCGGAAGCCGGCGACCGAGCGAGACATACTCCGCAAGGCGGCCACGTATTTCGCCGGGGAGACAAACTGGTGAGTCGCTTCCAGTTCGTCGCCGACCACCGGGACGCCTACGGCGTGAAGCGGCTGTGCGAGGTCTTGGGCCTGAACCGGTCCAGCTACTACAAGTGGCTTGCCGGCAGAAAGGCCAGAGCGTCCCGGCAGACCGAGGACCGGCTCCTGGCCGAGCGGATCCGCAAGGTCCAGGGCGAGTCCGGCGGCACCTACGGCTCCCCACGGGTGACCGCCGAGTTGCGCGCGAAGGGCCTGCGGATCAACGCGAAGCGCGTCGCTCGCGTCATGCGGACGTTCTCCATAGCTGGCATCCGCCTGCGCAGACGCGTCCGCACCACCGTCCCGGGCCCGGCAGCCTCACAGGTTCCGGACCTGTTCCAGCGGGACTTCACCGCCACCGAGCCGGGGCGGAAATACATGGGCGACATCACCTATCTCCCGCTCGCCGGCGGGGACTTCCTCTATCTCGCGACCGTGCTGGACTGCTTCAGCCGCAAGGTCGTCGGCTGGTCCATCGCCGACCACATGCGCACCGGCCTGGTCGCCGACGCACTACAGATGGCCGCCTCGACCCGCGGCAGCCTGGACGGCGCCGTGTTCCACTCCGACCACGGGGCCCAATACGGCTCCCGGGCCTTCGCCGATCTCTGCGACCAGCTCGGAGTGACCCGGTCGATGGGTGCCGTCGGTACCAGCGCGGACAACGCGGCCTGCGAGAGTTTCCACGCGACCCTGAAACGCGAGACCCTCCAGGGCACCGGCGACTACGGCGACGCCGGCACCTGCAGAAGGACGGTATTTGCCTGGCTGGCCCGCTACAACACCCGCCGCCGGCACTCCGCCAACGGCCACCTCAGCCCCAACGAATACGAACGCCGACACCACGCAGCTAAGCTCACGCTCGCCGCGTGATCAACGAAGCGTGTCCACCATCACGGGGGAAGGCCCGACTTCTTCGTGCGTCGTTTTGTGAGGCCGGGTTTGCGGACGGTGTGTACGTCGTGGCGGACGGTGGGCTGGTTGTCGGATCCTGCCGGACAGAGTGATGCGACAGACTCATCCCCACAACCTTCGTGCTGAGCTTGTGTGTTCCTTGGTCGGATCACATGCTCAGCCGAAGGCCGCCCGAACGTACGGCAGTTACCAGTCCGAGTGATCAAGTACGACGAACCGTTCGGACCCCGAGGTTAAAGAACAAGTTAGAGAAACGCCCTCCAGGCGGCCACACCCATACCCGCCCAGGTCAGACCCCAGATTCGGCCCTCCAGGCCGACGAATTTATGTCGAACCCGGGTCTCACGACTCGCACGTATGCCACCTTTGGCCAGTGCGTATGGGCCATCTGTGGGCCAGAACCTGTCAGACTCCAAGCTCTGCACGCTGCTATGCCGTCAGGACGAGCAGTACGCGTAGGCAAAAGCGCCGTTGGTCTCGGTGGTGTCGTTCCGGAAACCGACGGTCCAGCTGTCGTTGGGTGTGACGGTCGTAGTCTGGCGGGACCCGGCAGGAGTGAGGAATCCCGCGATGAATCCGCCGCTGATCGCAGTCTGCCCGGGAGGACAGACCGCGGTGTCGTTTCCGAAACCGCCAGGTGCTACGTCCACTCCCGAGCCGGGAACCTCCGTGGTGACGATGTGGCCAGAGGGTCCTGTCCCGCCTTGGCCGCAGTCGCCGTCGCCGCCCAGAAAAGACTGGAAAAGCCCTTTCGGCCTGTCGTGGTGCCCCCCATCCTGGCACTCGTCGCCTCCGCCGCCCACACGGCTCAAGGTGCTCACACGGTTCCCCGTACTCTGTGCTGCGGCCGCAGCCGGGCTGACCACTCCGGCCGCCAGGGTGAGCGCGAGTGAGGCGATCAATCCGCCGCTGATCCACGGGGCTCTACGGGAAAGAGGACCCAACCGGGTCGCCGTCCTGAACTCAGTTTTCATATGGGTTCTTCTCCTCTTGATCGATCCGAGACATCGGGTACGGAAACCGAGGAGATCTTGACGTGCGTGCCACACGATGCAGGCGCCCGCGGGCGGTCCGCGCTGGATTATTCAGCAAATCGGCTCAACGCGTGAATACGGATGGACCAAATACGCCCTCTCAGGCACACCCGCACACGGCGGTTGCCGTGCCGGTGGGCAAGGCGGCGCTGACCGAGAAGGTGTTCGCCGACTGAGGTTCCCTCAAGATGCGGGGAAAGGTGACAGCAGGTCAGATGGGTCATGAGAGGAGCAAAGACGATGCCTGCCCCGAGGAAGTACCCGCTGGAATTGCTTGAGCGTGCGGTGCGGATGTACCGGACCTCTGAGCCGAAGCCCGTGATCCGCCGCATGGCCGAGGAACTCGGCGGGCATCACGAAGCCCCGCGCAACTGGATCCGGCAGGCCGAGGCCGACGCCGGTGGACAAGGCGACATCCTCACCACCGCCGAGCGCGAGAAGCTTGCCGCCCTGCGCAGGGGAATGCCCAGCTCAAGCGGGCGAACGAGGTCTTGCGGTCGGCCTCGCATTCTTTCGCGGCGCAACTCGACCCGGTCCGGCCCAGGTGCGGGCGCTCCTCGACGAGCGCCCGCACCTGGGGGTCGAGTCCGTACTCCGGGACCTCTCCATCCCCTCCTCCACCTACTACCGCTGGCGCCAGGCCGAGACCGAGCCCTGCGAACGCCGCCGCCGGAATGGGGACTGTACGGTTTGACAGACCCGTTGGTGGCGGTTCATTTGAGGCTACGCGGTCCTACCGTGTTCGTGGGTTGGACGGGCCATCGTAAGGTCCAGAGACCCAGCGACACTGGGTATGGCTTCTATGCGGTTGCCCTCGATGGTTCCACTCACCTGGCTGCCCGGTGTCTTACGACGACTCGGCCGCTAATTAGGAGCTGCGACCGCCTTCGAGTGGATCGCTGAGTAGGACCGCGCCGCCGAGGTCGTCCGGGAGAACAGCGCATCGAGCGACCGGAGGAACTGGTGGTCCAGATCTGGGCGGGTACGGACATCGGCAAGACCCATCACCATTGCGTGGTTCTGAACGCGGAGGGCGAACGACTGCTGTCGCGGCGTGTCCTGAACGACGAGCCAGAGCTGCTGACCCTACTCGCCGACGTACTTGCCCTCGATGTGGATGTGGTCTGGGCGGTCGACGTCGCCGATGGCATGGCCGCCCTGTGGATCAGCGTGCTGCTCAGCCACGGCCAGCGCCTCGTCTACATACCCGGCCTGGCCGTCAACCGGGCCTCGGCGGGCTACCGGGGCATGGGTAAGACCGACGCCAAGGACGCCACCGTCATCGCCGATCAGGCCCGGATGCGTCGCGACCTGACGGTCCTGCGGTCGGACGACGAACAAGCCATCGAGCTGTGGGTCCTTACCAGCCGCCGGGCCGACCTGAACGCGGACCGCACTCGCAGGATCAACCGTCTGTGCGGTCAACTCATCAGTATCTTCCCTGGGTTGGAGCGAGTTCTTGACCTGACCGACGTCGGACCACTGATCCTTCTGACCGGCTACCAGACCCCCGCCGCCCTTCGCCGGACCGGCGGAAAGCGGCTGGTGACCTGGCTGCGCAATCGCAGCGTGCGCAGCCCCCGAGACCCTCGCCGAGGCCGCCCTGGAAGCGGCCGAACGTCAGCACACCGCCGTCCCCGGGGAGAAGATCACCGCGCAGGTGATCCACACCCTGGCCAAGGAGGTGATGAGCCTCAACGAGCAGATCAGCGAGATCGACAAGCTCATTGAGGCCCGGTTTCGCGACCACGAACTCGCCGAAGTGATCTCCAGCATGCCTGGCATCGGCCCGCTGCTGGGCGCCGAGTTCCTCGCGGCCACCGCCGGCGACATGAGCCGCTACGGCACCGCCGACCGCCTGGCCAGCCTCGCCGGAGTCGCTCCGGTCCCCCGGGACTCGGGCAACATCAGCGGTAACCTGCACCGACCCAGGCGCTACCACCGCGGCCTGCAACGTGTCTTTTACACCTCCGCGCTCATCAGCATCCGCAGCTGCGACGACTCGCGCCGTTTCTACGAACGCAAGCGCGCTGAAGGCAAGCGGCATACCCAGGCAGTTCTCGCCCTGGCCCGTCGGCGCGTGAATGTCCTGTGGGCTCTCATCCGTGACGGACAGTGCTACCAAGCCAGCCTCCCCGTCGCCGCGATGACTTGACAACATCTGTGAGTCTTTTGGGTGGCTGGTCCGGGACCGGCTGGCAGGGTTGACGTCGGTCGCTTCACCGCAGTCGTGACTCGTGACAACAGTGGCCCTCAGAGGTGCCTTGCTAATGAACTGTCCGACTGCGGTGGGTGGCCGGCGCCGACCCGGCCCACCTCGGTGGCCTGATAGAAGCCTGCCCGACCCCCAGGGGTCGTGGCCCGTCACAGTTCTGCCTCGAAGTGACCTCTCCCGGGCACGGCACCGGTCCACGGCGACCGGGATCACCGTCTCACGGAGAGGAATCCTGATCGCGTGCACACCATTGTCGCTCACACGCGTTCGTTCGTCATCGGCGTCGACACCCACGCCAGGACGCATACCTACGCTGTGCTCGCCGCCAACGGCGAGCACCTGGGCACGGAAACCTTCCCCAACACCCATGCCGGCAGGGCCCGTGCGATCGCCTGGGTCGGACGCCGCACCGGCGGCGACCTGGCCACCCTGTGGGTCATCGAGGGCGTCGGCAGCTACGGGGCCCAGATCGCCCGCCAGACGGCGCTCGCCGGCTACCAGGTGGCCGAAGCCGCCCGCATGAACCGCACCGGCCGGCGTGGGATCGGCAAGTCCGACCCGATCGACGCCCGACGCATCGCCGCAGCCGTACTCCCGCTCGCCGAAGAGCAACTGCGCACTCCGCGGATGGATGAGGGCATCCGGGCAGCAGCCCAGATCCTCCTCACCGCCCGGGACGAACTCACCAGTGAGCGGACCCGAGCCGTGAACGCCCTGACCGCCCTCGTGCGCGTCGCCGACCTCGGCATCGACGCCCGGCGTCCCCTCGGCGCGAAGAAGATCGGTGAGATCGCCCGCTGGCGCCCCCGCGAGGAAGATTTCGCCACCGCGACCGCCCGCACCGAGGCCGTCCGGCTCGCAAAGAGGATTCTCACCCTCGACGCCGAGCTCTTGGACAACATGAATCGGACCGGCGAGCTCGTCGATGCCAGCCCCGCCGCCGACCTCCTCCGGGAAACCGGCATCGGCCCCGTCACCGCCGCCACCGTCCTGGTCGCCTGGTCCCACCCGGGACGGGTCCGTGGCGAGGCCGCGTTCGCCTCCCTCGCCGGCGTGAACCCCATACCCGCGTCCTCGGGGAACACCACCCGCCACCGGCTCAACCGCGGCGGCGACAGGCGTCTCAACCGCGCCCTGAACGTCATCGCCATGGTCCGCATGGTCCATCACCCCCAGACCCGCGCCTACGCCGACCGACGACGCGCCGAAGGCAAGACAGAGCGAGAGATCCGCCGCTGTCTCAAGCGCTACCTCGCCCGACGCCTCTACCGCCACCTCAACAACGCCGCCGCAACGACACCAGGGGTTGACGAGACATAGAAGCTTCATTAGGAGGTGAGTTCGGTGGGCAGGACGGTGTCGCCGGTTTGTGACTCGATCGGGTGGAGTCGGGCCTTGGCGAGGAGGTCGAGTCCCATGTAGCGGCGGGCCTCGGTCCATTCGTCGTTCTGCTCGGCCAGGACCGCCCCGACGAGCCGGATGACGGCGGTGCGGTCGGGGAAGATGCCGACCACGTCGGTGCGACGCCTGATCTCCTTGTTCAGCCGCTCCTGCAGATTGTTCGACAGACCTGCCGCCAGAGTTCCCGCGGGAAGCCCGTAAACGCGAGCAGGTTGTGCTGGGCTGCGTCCAAGTGGGCTGCTGCCTTCGGGAATTCGGCTTGCAGGGCTTGCAGAGCGTGGGCCATCTGGGCCGTCACCGCGTCGGTGTCGGGCTGTTCGAACACGGTCCGCAGCAGGGTCGCCACCCAGGGCTGGGCCGACTTCGGGACCCGGCTCAGGAGATTCCGCGCGTAGTGGACCTGTCCGGAATCAAAGTGTTGCTTCCTGCTGCGGCGGTCGTTTGAGTGGTGTGGCGATCACGGAGCAACCGACTCGGTCGCCGTCATGCGTTCGAGCAAGCTCAGTCCGTGATTTCGACCTGGAACTCTACCTCGACCGGGGCATCCAACGGAAGGACGGCGACGCCTACCGCGCTACGGGCGTGAACGCCATTACCAGCGAGGAGATCGCCGAGCAGCTCGCTGGCACCGTTGATGACGCCGGGCTGGCCGGTGAAGTCGGGAGCGGAGGCCACGTACCCGACCAGCCTGACGACACTTTTGATGCGGTCCAGGTCCTCGACGAGTGATTTCACCGCGGCCAGCGCGTTCAGCGCACAGGTACGGGCCAGGAGCTTTGCCTGCTCAGGAGAGACTTCGGCACCCACCTTGCCGGTCTGGGTGAGCCGGCCGTCGACCAGAGGGAGTTGGCCCGAGGCGTAGACGTGACGTCCCGTCCGCACAGCCGGCACGTAGGCGGCAAGTGGGGTGGTGAGGGGGCAGGGTCAACCCCACCGCCTCTATCCGCTTCTCGACAATGCCCATATCTGCACCTTTCTTGGTCGCCTCTCGCTCGGTGGCCGTACGCCACTTCTCTCGTCAGCGAGGCGGTGGGAATTGAATTCGGTGATGGGTGGGACCGGGGATGTTTCGCTTCGTTTCAACGTGCACGGCCGCAGTGGTCACGCAGGCTTGACCGGCCTCGTTCGCTGGTGGCGTGGTCACTCGGTCAAGTCGACGCCGGTCACCTTTGCCAGGTATCGGGCCATCTCGGACTGATCCGGGTTCTTCTCCTCGCCGAGATCGGCGAGCGCGACCTGGCAGAAGCGGACACAGGCCTGTGACACCTCCGGCGACAGATCGAGTACGCTCATTGCTCGCACGTTACGTGATGTGCTGTGGCTGATCGGCATGCCGGCCGTTTTTGCTGCCGACTGGGCCGAGCAGGGCGCAGATGTAATCACGACACGCTGTTCGCCGGTGACCCTGGCGACGGCTGCGCCTCCCCCACCCGGGCCAGGACGGCCCGCGCGCGTTCCACCATGGGCCGGTCGATCATGTGCCCGTCGACTGTGGTGACCCCGTCGCCGGCGCCGGCGACGCGGCGGGCCCAGCGCAGTTCGTCCGGCGTGGGAGTGAACCCGTCGGTGACGGCCGGTACTTGAGCCGGGTGGATGCAGAGCTTGCCGGTGAACCCCAGGCGCCGGGCGCGGGCGACGTCGGTGTCGAGGGCGTCCGGGTCTCCTACGGCGGTGGTGACGCCGTCGACGGGCGGGTGGATGCCCGATGCGGCAGAGGCGAGGACCAGCCGGGAGCGGGCATGGGCGAGGGCAAGGTGGTCGGCGTGGGCGACACCGAGCTGGGCGGCCAGGTCCACGTTGCCGAAAGCGGCCCGGACGACTCCGGCAACAGCACACACCTCGACAGCGCGCTCAACGCCGAGGGCCGTTTCGACCAGCGGGATCAGCGGGCAGCGCCCGGCCGTACGGGCGGCGATCTCCGCGAGGACGTAAGGGTCCTCGGCCTTGGGCACCATGACGGGGCAACCGTTGTCGGCCGCCCGTGCCAGGTCCGCCTGGAACCAGGCAGTGCCAGGCGCATTGATCCGCAGGACCGCCCTGTTGCCGCGGGCGATCCAGGCCGCGGCGTTGTCGCGGGCGCTGTCCTTGTCGCCGGGGGCGACGGCGTCCTCCAGGTCGATGATGACGAGGTCGGCGCCAACGGACGCTGCCTTGGCGAAACGGCCGGGCCGGTCACCGGGGACGAAGAGAAGGCTCCGTGCGGCGGCGATGCGCCGATGGTCCGGGTGGCTCTGGCTCATGCGAAGGTCACTTCGGCGCCGGCGTGACGGGTTTCACGGTGGGTGGCGATGTGCAGTTGTACCTGGTCGTCGGTGGGTGTGCCGTCGGCGAGGAGGTGCTCGCCCACGAACGCCGGGCGGTGCAGCCGGTAGGACAGCGACCGTACCTGCCGCTCCGGGGCATTTCCTCGGACGAGTTCGAGCATGAGCAGGGCCAGCAGCGGGCCATGGACGACCAGGCCGGGATAGCCCTCGACGTCCCGGCAGTACGGCGTGTCGTAGTGAATGCGATGAGCGTTCGCGGTGAGCGCGCTGAACCGGAACAGCAGGGTCTCGTCCGGCTGCAGCCGCAGGTGCCAGGGGCCCTCGGGCTCCGGCGCGACCGTGTCGTCGAGTGCGGCCGGGTGCCCCGGCGCCGGGCTGCCGCCCGACCGGTAGACGATGTCCTGCTCCTCAATCACACAGGTGCGGCCGTTCTGCCGGAGCTCCTGCCGCTCGGTGACGAACAGCAACTCGCCGCTGCGGCCCCGCTTGGAAGTGACAGCAGCCAGGCTGCTGACGCGCTCGGCCGGCTCGCCGAGCCGCAGGGGCTCGGTGATCTCGCACCGTCCGCCGGCGAACATGCGCCGGCGGAAGGGGATCGGCGGCAGGAAGCGGGCATCACGCGGGTGTCCGTCCGCGCCGAGGGATCGTTGGGGGGCCCAGTGGAGGAAGTACAGCCACTGCCACAGGGGTGGCAGTGCGTCGCCGGTCTTCGCGGCGGCGTCGGGCAGGTTCAGCACTGCCGACAGGGCCGCCGCCGGGCCGGGCGACAGGGCGTCCTCGTCGGTGACCGGTTCGGGATGCCAGGACTCGACGTAGGAGGAGAGAGCGGCGGGCATGTGGGGTCCTCGTGAGCAGGTCAGGCCAGCGGGGCGGTCTTCGGCGGGGCGTATTCGGGCCGTGCCTCACGGAAGATGTGCCAGCATCATGAACACTGATGGGTCAGGTTGAACAATAGAAATGCGTGATGCGGGCATGCGGCCTGCGCATGCCGAGCGGTCCGGGGAGCTGCGACCGACCGTCGCTGCGCTGCGCGTCCTCGTCGAGGAACGCGCGACTGTCGGCCGGCCCCGGGGCGGCATTCCCTGAAGCACGCGCGCCGCGGGAGAACAGGTGCATCCACATGCGTCCCACGCGTTGTCCGTTGTGCGCCTGCACACGGCCCCGGCGGGCGTGCGGGGCCGTGCCGGGGCGCCGAGAGCCGGCGTCGGGTGTCAGCCGTCGGTCCCCGCAGCTTCCCAGGACGATGTACTCGGACGGTGCGGCGGCGAGTCACTCACCTTCGGCACAGGCGTCGCCTCCCTCGACCTGTGCCGAGGGCCATCTTCCTCGCGCCACCGCGGAGCCGATCCGACGGGCCAGCTCGCGTGCGACGACCTCCACGGCGGGCGGGGTGCGTGCGAACCGCGGTGTGCCGAGGACGACCGAGCGCCACACATCGGGCTCGCTCAGCGGTGCGGCGCTCAGGACGCCCCGCGCGACATCACCGGTGATGCCCACGCCGGGCAGGACGGTCCAGCCGTGGCCCGCTCGGACGAGGTGCTTCTGCACGCGCAGGGAGTTGGTCTGCACGACGACGTCCATGGCAGCCCCGGACCGTACCGCCGCCGCGTCGATCAGCCGGCGCAACGCGTGCCCCGCGGCGGGCATGACGAGCGGGTGCCCCGCCACCTCCGTGAACGGAACGGGACGGTCGGCGCAGAGGCCTGCCGACCCGGGAGCGACCGCCCACAGCCGCTCCCGCACCAGCGGGCGGGCGTTGAGCGTGGGCGTGCTGTCCAGGTTGTACAGCAGCGCAAGGTCCAGGTCACCGTCGTCGAGCCACTGCTGCAGGTGCCCCGAGTAGGCGGTCATGAGGCGGATCTCGACGCCGGGGTGGTCGCGGGCCAGGGCCGTCACGAGGGGCTCGGCCAGCAGGTCACTGGTGCTCTCCAGCAGCCCGACGGTGACCACACCGGTCACCACACCCGGGACCGGCTGCACCTCGGCGCGAGCCCGCTCCAACTCGTTCAGAGCGCGCCGCGCCCGGCCCACCATGATCTCCCCCTCTTCGGTGAGACGCATACCCTGCCCGCTCCGCTCGAACAGCGGGACGCCGAGTTCCTGCTCCAGGGTGCGGATCTGCCGGGTGACCGCAGGCTGCACCAGATGCAGCAGGTCCGCGGCGCGCGTGACGCTGCCCACCTCGGCGACCGTGACGATCGCCTTCAACTGCTTGATGTCCAAGGCGATCTTCCTTCCGCCGCCATCCGAGGCGCGCATGGGACCATCATGAATTGTTATTTCACCCAGATGTTCATCACTGTCAATGATGGTGACTTCGGTACGGGTCCGCACCCTCTGGAGGTCACGTCATGACCGAGCTCCCCCCAGCACTGCCGCTCGCCGGCATCACCGTGGTCAGCATCGAGCAGGCGGTGGCCGCCCCCTTCGCCACCCGCCAGCTCGCCGACCTCGGCGCACGGGTGATCAAGGTGGAGCGGCCGGGCGGGGGTGACTTCGCCCGCCGGTACGACACCACGGTGCACGGACAGTCGAGCTACTTCGTGTGGCTCAACCGGTCCAAGGAATCGCTGACCCTGGATCTGAAGACGGATTCGGGCCGGGCGATCCTGGAACGACTGCTCGCCGGCGCCGATGTGTTCGTGCAGAACCTGGCCCCGGGCGCGGCCGACCGGCTGGGCCTGGGCGCCGAGGCTCTCGCCGAACGTCTTCCCTCGTTGATCCCGTGCTCGGTCACCGGCTACGGCTCCACCGGCCCGTGGGCCGACCGCAAGGCGTACGACCTGCTGGTGCAGTGCCAGACCGGTCTGGTCACCCTCACCGGCAACGAGCACGGTGGGGCCCGCGTCGGGGTGTCGATCGCCGACATCGCGGCCGGCATGTACGCCTACTCCGGCATCCTCACCGCACTCTTCACCCGGGCCACCACCGGCGTCGCCCGCGCTGTGGAGGTCTCCCTGTTCGAGGCGCTGGCCGAGTGGATGAGCCAACCCGCCTACTACACGCGCTACGGCGGCACGCAGCCGCCCCGCATCGGCACCCGGCACCCCACCATCGTGCCCTACGGCGCCTACACCGCGGCCGACGGCAAGGAGGTGCTCCTCGCCATCCAGAACGAGCGCGAATGGGCGGCCCTGTGTGAACAGTTCTTGGGCCGACCCGGGCTCGTCACGGATCCGCGCTTCGTCACCGGCTCGGCCCGCGCGGCCCACCAGGAAGAGTTGAGCGCGATCGTGGCTGAACGGTTCAACGAGCTGGACAGCCACGAGGTGACAAAGCTGCTGGACACGGCGGGCATCGCCAACACCGAGGTGAACGACATGGAAGAGTTCCTCGCGCACCCGGTGCTCAGCGGCCGGGACCGCTGGCGAGACGTACGGATCCCCGGCGGAGAGGCGGTGTCCGCGCTGCTGCCGCCGGTGGACCTGACCGGTGCGACCCCGCGCATGGACGCCGTCCCCGCGGCCGGGGAAAACACCGACACGATTCTGGCCCACCTGGGATACAGCCCGGCCGACATCGACGACCTGAAGGCCGAACGCGTCATCTGAACCGCCCGAGGTCCGAACCGCCCCGGTCGGCCACGGCATCCATGCCACTCCACGAGGAGCGTCACCGCATGAGCACTCTCGACATCCTGACCGAGGACGAGCAGTTCATCGTCCGTACCGTGCGCGACTTCGTCGACAAGGAGGTGAAGCCCGTCGTCCAAGAACTGGAGCACGCCAACACCTACCCCCAAGCCCTGATCGAGCAGATGAAGACCCTCGGCGTCTTCGGCCTCGCCGTGCCCGAGGAGTACGGTGGCACTCCGGTCTCCACCCCCTGCTACGTCCTGATCACCGAGGAGCTTGCACGCGGCTGGATGAGCCTGGCCGGCGCGATGGGCGGCCACACCGTGGTCGCCAAGCTTCTGCTGCACTTCGGCACGGAGGAGCAGAAGCGACAGTACCTGCCGAGGATGGCCACCGGTGAGATCCGCGCGACCATGGCCCTGACCGAGCCGGGCGGCGGCTCGGATCTGCAGGCGATGCGCACCACCGCCCGCCCGGACGGCAACGGCGGACACGTGATCAACGGTACGAAGACGTGGATCACCAACTCTCGGCGCTCCGGCCTGATAGCCCTGCTGTGCAAGACCGACCCGGAGGCCATTCCGGTCCACAAGGGCATCTCGATTCTGCTCGTGGAGCACGGGCCGGGTCTGACCGTCTCCCGTGACCTGCCCAAGCTTGGCTACAAGGGCGTGGAGAGCTGTGAGCTGTCCTTCGAGGACTACCGAGCCCCGGCCGGCGCCGTCCTCGGGGGCGTGGCGGGCAAGGGCTTCGCGCAGATGATGAAGGGCCTGGAGACCGGACGCCTCCAGGTCGCCGCCCGTGCGCTCGGGGTCGGCCGGGCGGCATTCGAGGACTCCCTCGCCTACGCCCGGGAACGCGAGTCGTTCGGCAGACCGATCTGGAAGCACCAGTCCATCGGGAACTACCTGGCGGACATGGCGACTTCGCTCACGGCAGCCCGGCAACTGACCCTGTATGCCGCGCGGGAGGCGGACGCCGGGCGCCGGGTGGACATGGAGGCCGGGATGGCGAAGCTCTTCGCCTCCGAGACGGCCATGCAGATCGCCCTCGACGCCGTACGCATCCACGGCGGTTACGGATACTCGACGGAGTTCGACGTCGAGCGCTACTTCCGTGACGCGCCGCTGATGATCGTAGGCGAGGGCACCAACGAGATCCAGCGGAACGTGATCGCAAGCCAGGTGGTCAAGCGAGGGGGACTGGATGCATGAAGTCGTGGTGTGCGTGGGGCGTGCCCGGCTGAACCGGCAACCGGTGACGTGGACCGGTCCGCTCTCAGAGGAACACGCTGTCGATCGCACCGTCATGCCAAGGTACGCACCGCCCCGTCCGGGTCTGTGAGTTCGGCGTCGGCGGAGGCGGCGTCGGTCTTCTCCCGGCGACTGCGCAGGAAGGACGCGAGCTCGTTGTCGTCACGTGGCATACGGAAAAACCCTACCGGGCCCACCGACCTGACGGCTGCGGTGCCACCGGTGAAGCAGGCCCTGCGAGAGCCACCCTCAAGGGGGCGTGGCACGTCATCCGGCTTGCTGCTGGCATGGAGGCATGCCGAACGAAATGAATGAACCGTCTGTATGGCTGATCACCGGCTGCTCCAGCGGGCTGGGCCGCGCCCTGGCCGAGCACGCACTGGAACGGGGTGACCGGGTGGCCGTCACCGCCCGCAACCGCGCATCGGTGACCGATCTCGCCGCACGGTACGGCGACCGCGCGCTGGCCCTCGCGCTGGACGTGACCGACCCCGAGTCGGTGACCGCCGCCGTCCAGGCGTGCGAGACAGCGTTCGGGCGCATCGACGTGCTGGTCAACAACGCAGGATACGGCTACCTGGCCGCCATCGAAGAGGGCGAGGACACCGCGATCCGTGCCCTGTACGACACCAACGTGCACGGCGTGGTGACGGTCCTCAAGGCCGTACTGCCCGGTATGCGGGTCCGCCGCTCGGGGAGCATCGTCAACATCTCCTCCTTCGGTGGCCTTGCCGCCTTCGCCGCGACCGGCTACTACCACGCCACGAAATTCGCCCTGGAGGGCCTGTCGGAATCGCTGGCCGCGGAAGTCGCACCGCTCGGCATCACGGTGACCATCGCCGAGCCCGGGGGCCTGCGAACGCAGTGGGCGGGGACGTCGATGCAGCAGTCCCCGATCCGTCTGAACGACTACGAGCAGACGGCGGGCAAACGCCGTAACGCCACGCTGGGCGTGTCCGGCCGCCAGCCCGGCGACCCGGTACGGGCTGCCGCGGCCATCGCCGCAGCCGTGGATGCCGACGTACCGCCCCTGCGGCTGCTGCTCGGCTCCGACGCACTCGCCGGAGCACGCGCCCGCCTGGAGCGGATGCGAACCGAGATCGACGCCAACGAAGCACTGACCAAGAGCGTGGACCTGGAGCAGGCGTGAGCGGCCCGGGAGCATTCGTCGTGATCGGCGCCGGGCCCGGCCTGGGCGCCGCGGCGGCCCGCCGGTTCGGCCGCGAGGGACATCCGGTCGGACTGATCGCACGCAACACCGAACGCCTGGAAGAGATGGCCGCCCACCTGGCCTCCGAGGGCCTGACGACAGCCTTCGAAACCGCGGACGTCACCGATGGGCAGGCCCTCACCGCGGCGCTCGGCGCACTGCGCGAGCGGCTCGGTCCGATCGACGTGGTTCTCTTCAGCCCCCGGCCGGATCTCGCGTGGATCAAGCCCGTGCTCGACACCGCGCCGCAGGACGTCGAGAACGCGCTCGCGCTCAACGTCGTCGCCGCCGTCGCGGCCGTCCGCGCGGTCGTCCCGGACATGCGCCGCCGGGGACACGGCACCCTGCTGTTCACCACCGGCGGCGCCGCCGTCGAGCCACACCGCGACCGCGCGGTCTCGGCCCTCACCTACGCGGCCGAGTCGGCCTACGTGCGTATGCTCCACGACGCACTCGCCGTCCACGACGTGCACGTCGCGCAGATCACGGTCGTCGGACCGATCGGACCCGGCGCCCGGCACGAACCGGACTACGTGGCCCGGGAACTGTGGCAGGTGCACACCGCACGCGCCCAGCCCCTGCTCATCCTGCGCTGACATTCGGCTTCCCGGCTCAGAACCGACTTGCGGCAGCAACGCCCCGCGCTTCGCGGACCCGTGCGACATCGCCCTGATGACGTTCGGGGCGCCCTCGTCCGGCGCGAAGTCACGCTGTCATGCGCACCTTGACGCCGACTGCCGATCCGCAGCCGCTCGCGTCGCTGCTGCCCGAACGGTGCGGGCACCCTGAGCAGAGTGATGTGGCGAGGCCGCCGCCATCAGGCATCGGGTGGGAAAGTCCGGCCTCTTCCGCGTCGGTTCCTTTCCGGAGACAATCCACGCAGCATCAACTTCCATTTGGCCATGGTGAGTTGCTGGACGATCGGATGGTCCTCGGCCAGGCGCCCCGACGCCTCCTCGAGCTGTCCGGCAGTCCGGGACATGCCGAGGGCCGACGCGGCCGACGGACCGGCGTCCATGTCCTCGCCTCGCCGCTTCGGCTTGTCTGCGCCGGACTCCTTCAGCAGCCAGTCCACTGGTGAACGCACCTAACCTTGCAGGTACCAGAAGTACCGTTTCCCGTCGACAAGTCCCTCCGTGCTGAGGCACCCTGCCGACCTCCATGCCACACGACGGTCGGCAGGGTCGGGTGCGAGCTCCGATACGGGGGGAGACCGGAGCGCACCCTGCGCACACTAGACGGTCAGGACGCAAGAACGGTTCACTGCAATTGCGATCTCTCTCCCGCCGCACGGTCCCAGCGGCCTGCACGGGCCAGGCACGGCCGCCTGCAGCGCGACGCGTACGGCGGTGACGGCCAGTTGTCAGCATGCCCGCCCCCGCAGCCCTCGGCCCCCGTCCCGGTGCTCCGATCATGCCGCTGTGGCGTCCTCACCGGCCAGGAACGGACACAGCGGCGTGCGCAGGGCGCGCGGCCGGTGCAGCGGGACCACGGATGGACCCCTGCCTCGGAAAGGGACCTGATGGGTTCGCCGCGTCAATCAGACTCTGGTTGCTGCAGGGTGACGATCCACCTGACCGGCCCTGGCCGCATTCCTGGCCGAGCGCGCCGAGCAACTCCGGACGATCGACGAGCAGCAGACGACGGCCTTCGGGAACATCGACTCTCTCTCGCCAAGGGTGTGTCAAACGAGCGGTGTAACGAGGGTGTTGGGGCTATTGACGGGCTGCTGAGAGGCGGCCGTCGAAGGTGATGTCGAAGGCGTTCAGGGCGGTCTTCCAGCGCATGGTCCAGCGGGCCTGGCCCTTGCCGGCGGGGTCCAGCGACATGATGGCCATGTAGACGCACTTCAAGGCCGCGGTCTCGTTCGGGAAGTGACCGCGGGCCTTGACTGCCCGGCGAATCCTGGCGTTCACCGACTCGATGGCGTTCGTGGTGCAGACGATGCGGGGGATCTCGGTGTCGAACCGGAGGAACGGCGTGAACTCCTCCCACGCGTTCTCCCACAGCCGGACGATCGCCGGATACTTCTTGCCCCACGCGTCGACGAACTCCGCGAACCGCTCGAGCGCGGCTTCCCCGGTCGCAGCTGTGTAGACGGGCTTGAGGACACGAGCGATCTTGTCCCAGTCCTGGCGGGCGGCGTAGCGGAAGGAGTTCCGCAGCAGGTGGACCACGCAGGTCTGGACGGTGGTGCGGGCCCTGACGGTCTCCACCGCGTCGGGCAGGCCCTTGAGACCGTCGCAGACGAGCATGAGGACATCGTTCACGCCGCGGTTCTTGATCTCGGTGAGGATGTGCATCCAGTGCTTGGCGCCCTCGCCGCCGTCACCTGCCCACAGGCCCAGGATGTCCCGCCGGCCCTCGACGGTAACGGCGAGTGCCACGTATATCGGCCGGTTGGCGACGGCGCCGTCGCGGATCTTCACGTGGATGGCGTCGATGAAGATCACCGGATAAACGGGGTCGAGGGGCCGGTTCTGCCACTCGGTCATGCCGGCCATGACCTTGTCGGTGATCGTGGAGGTGGTCTGGCGGGAGACTTCGGCGCCATAGACCTCGGCCAGATGGGCCTGGACCTCACCGGTCGTCAGCCCCTTCGCGGACAGCGAGATCACCATCTCGTCCACGCCGGACAGGCGCTTCTGCCGCTTCTTGACGATCTTCGGCTCGAAGCTGCCCTCGCGGTCGCGGGCACGGCTATCTCGACCGGGCCGACGTCCGTCAGCACGGTCTTGGCCCGGGTCCCGTTGCGGCTGTTGCCACCGTTTCCCGGCAGGGTCGTGCTTGTCGTAGCCGAGGTGGTCGGTGATCTCGCCTTCGAGGGCGGACTCCAGGAGCCGCTTGGTCAGCTGCTGGAGCAGACCGCCCTCGCCGGTCAGCTGCCGGCCCTCGGCCTGGGCGCGGCCGACCAACTCGTCGATGAGCTGGTCGGCCACCTCCTTCGCCGGCTGCGGCTCAGCGGCCTTGACGGCCTCGGCCTCGGTCACGTTCTCGCTGGTTATCGATGCATCTTCCTTGATCAGGAGTTACACCGATCGTTTTACAGTCCCGCACGGCGGAGCTGGCTGGCTGGATCTGGGACAGTGACTGCCGCGGCGACGGCGGTTCCGGAGCCCTGGGCTGTGATTACGGAGATCAATTCGACAACTGGATTGCGGGTTACGGCTACGACACTTCCAGCGACGCCTATCGAGCGCCCACCGCTCTCGCTGCATTCTTTGGAACTCGCGAGGGTGCGCTCTCCAATTAGGAAGGACTGGTCGCAGCACGGGCGGCCGGGAAAGGGTTCAAGTTTCCTGGTGGAACAAATAGCGCACTGTATGTGGAAGGAGAGGGCCTTCCGATTGCGGTTTCCTCCGGACGTCAGAACCAGTCTGACCACTACCTAGAACCGCCAGGTGTCGCGAAATTCAACCGCGAGCACGCGGAGACTCATGCCATAGCCCTGATGAGGCAACACCAGCTGACATGAGGTCATCTCTATATCACCAAAGAAGAGATATGTTCCGTCTGTCTATGCACTGTCCCCAGGATGTTGCCGAAGGGATCTAGACTAGACATAACCTACATGAACTCGTCGGGGAGACTGAGAAGAAGTCGTTCGGCGAGAAGGACTGGTGAAATATGGAATTCCCCGACCCCTTAAGAGGTCGGGGAATTCCACATTTCACATCGACGGTTTCAGTTGGATCTGCTAGTTTCCCGGAATCAGTCAATCCCTGGAATTTCATCCAGATATGTAAGTGCTGACGGCGTTTTAGCTCCTACATGCACTTCGCTGCGTCCAGAAAGGTCGTCAAGAGGAGCTCCATGGTCAATAGCAGGTCCCACCTCGAGGATAATGCCCTGTCCCATGAAGATCCGATGACCGGAGTCCGGCCAGTTCCATGCCCCGATACCTACTTCCGTCAAGGGGGCAACAACATCCGGTACCCGTGCGTTCTCTACGGAACCGCCATACCTAGTGAACGGCGCATTGTATACGGCTTCACCCAAAGCGTTGTGGATGAGAAATTCAGGCAGAGACTCCGAGAGTTGCACCCAATCTCCGTACAGTTCTCCCTCGTGCACGCTCATCGGATCGCCTGGGTCGAATCCCCAGATTGCGTTGGCCGGGTCGGAAAGGAAGACCATTTTACCGTTGCGCAAGCTGATATCAGCTGGCGGTAGGAACTGCTTGACACCGAGGAGGCGGACTGAATACTTCGCCGCCAGGTCGTGCCAGGCGTG
This sequence comes from Streptomyces sp. NPDC003393, assembly GCF_053589015.1. NCBI lineage: Bacteria > Bacillati > Actinomycetota > Actinomycetes > Kitasatosporales > Streptomycetaceae > Streptomyces > Streptomyces sp. NPDC003393. The sequence goes on from NZ_JBSFRB010000071.1 coordinate 19,012, forward strand.
AAGCGGTTCGGGTAGGTGGTCGCAGCCGAGTGCCCGTTCGGCAGGCCGATCAGGCGGCCCGTACCAGTCGGTAATGAATGCAGGAAGGTCAATGGAACGAAGCTCAATCACCAACCGATTATCACACAGGTTCGATGCGCACTAAGGAACGTTTCGCACAGCGTGTTCGCCGGTTGACGTCTAAGATCAACATGTTGGTAGTGACTTGGGGCGAAAGCGGTGCAAGGCATGCTGCCAGTGGTCGTATGAGTGTCTACACCCCATGACCACCGAGCCAGCCTGTGTTGGCCCCTGCACGACGAGCTCAACCTGTCCTGGCTCGCATCGATGAGACTCACCCGCCGAAAGATACAGAGGTCGACAACCTGTCGACATCACGATTCAGTGTCCCGGAACCGCTACTGCCTCTTACCAACATTCGAGGGTTCGGCAGCAGCCAGGTGTTTACCAGCTCTCACCGACAAGCGCTCTTTCAATCTGAGCTCTGGAGAGGTGCGTGCCCTGGCCTTGACCGCCATCCCCCGCGAAGAAATTCACGATGAAGAACTGCAACAGCAGTTGACCGTGAACGCTTTGCTGCGAATCCTGCACCCACCTCTGGCGGGAAAGTCAATCCGGCACCCAAGGAGTCGTGAGAACACCCTTGGGAGTCACGAAAAGTGAGCCCGAGACTGCACGGCTACGGAACTTGAAAGCGTGATGTCGGTTGCTGGGATCGGTGGTCACCGCTTGCGATTGGGGCTCCACTCGTAAGCTCCTGGTGCCGTCTCGATGACTTCGCGGGGCCAGGTCAGTCGGACCTGTTCCAGGCGCCCGCGATGCTCGGCGATCCAGTCTTCCTGGGGTCGGGTTCCCAGGGCTGTCGTAAGGCGGTCCGGGTCGCTGACCTGGATCGACAGCCAGCCGTCTTCGTGCACGTGGATGTCTAGGCTCAGGCCGCGGTCTCCGCCGATGCTGACAGTCTGGCCTGGTCCCAGATTCGACAGCTCCTGCTCCCAGGAGTCCAGGTCATGCTGGAAGAGGTAAAGGTCGAGCCGGGCGTCGACGAAACTCGCGGAGACGAGCACGTCCGCGTGCAGAATGTCGTGGCCGGTCAGCACGCCCGGCTGGGACCGTCCTGTGACTCGCACGATACAGCGGTTCCCATCCGGATCGGCGAGGTGGATCAGATCCATCGGAGCGGGTTCCGTCATTGCGTTGCTCGCTTTCGTGCGCTGGCGTGGGCTGCATCGTCTCCTATCGCCGGACGAGCGACACAGTCAGGCCCAGGCCTGGAGAGTCACGTGCCCAGGGGCCAAGCCGGTGCCGGCAAGACAGCCGTCGATCACGTCTGGCCGGTACTGGAGCTTCTTGAGCCGATGCTTGACCGCGCGGGTGACTTGACGAAGGCTGGCGGCGGCAAGGTTGCCGATGTCGCGCTTGACCAGGGACCACACGCCCTCGGTTGGGTTGAGGTCGGGCGCGTAGGTGGGCAGCTGAACGACGGTAAGCCACTCGGCGTTCGCGTCGATGAACTCGCGCAGCTGCTTCGTCAGATGCAGTCGGACGTTGTCCCAGATCAACACGATCGGGCCACCCAGCTGGATGCGGGCCCGGACGATCAGATCACGGAAGTCGCGCCAGCCGAAGCCCTTCGGCTGGTCCTTGCGCCCGGTGTACTCCCGGACCGCATAGAACAGCCGGGACCGCTCACCAGGCTTGTAGCAGGTCATGCCCACCATCGACACTCGCCCGGAGCCGCGGCCGCGCACCCGCACCACCGGCGTGCAGCCCCGGCGGCCCCAGGTCCTGGCACGCGGTGGAGTCATCGACTGCCCGGCCTCGTCCTCAAAGACGATCCAGGCCCTCCGCTCCGCCGCGATGCTCTTACCCGCGGCCATGTCTCCTTCTTCCAGACTTCGACCGAGGTGTCGTCACGCTCGATGGCCCTCCGGGCAGGCTGCTGCCACGACCAGCCATGCCGCTTGAGCAGCAGCCATGTGCCCTCGACCGTGTACGAGACGTGGAACAGGCGACCGATCAGTGTCTTAGTGGTCCTAACAGAAGTTGTTGATCAAGTGACCGTCGGCTTGTCCGCTCGTTGGTCTGGTCGTGGGGAAGAGACAGTCGCGGCCGTGGATCGTGTCGGATGAACTGTGGTCGCTGATCGAGCCGTTGCTGCCCAAGCCGGGGCCGAAGCTGGTCGAGGGACGGCCGAGGGTGCCGGACCGGCAGGCGTTGTGCGGGATCTTGTTCGTGCTGCACACCGGCATCCAGTGGGAGTACCTGCCCCAGGAGCTGGGCTTCGGCTCGGGCATGACCTGCTGGCGGCGTCTGGCCGCGTGGAACGAGGCCGGCGTGTGGGACCAGCTGCATGTGCTGCTGTTGAAGAAGCTGCGGGCGGCGAAGAAGCTGGACTGGTCCCGGGCGGTGATCGACTCCTCCCACGTGCGGGCGGCCCGGCGGGGCCCAAAAGCGGTCCCAGCCCGGTCGACCGCGCACGGCCGGGCAGCAAGCACCACGTCCTCACCGACGGCCAGGGCATCCCGCTCGCGGTGTCGCTGACCGGCGGCAACCGCAACGACGTCACCCAGCTGCTGCCCCTGCTCGACAAGGTCCCGGCGGTGGCCGGGGCCGTGGGTCGGCCACGACGGCGGCCGGACGCCCTGCTCGCCGACCGCGGCTACGACCACGACAAATACCGGCGCCTGCTGCGCCAACGCGGCATCCGCCCGGTCATCGCCGAACGAGGCCAGGAACACGGCTCCGGCCTGGGCATCTTCCGGTACGTCGTCGAAAGAACGATCGCCTGGCTGCACGGCTTCCGCCGCCTGCGCATCCGCTGGGAACGACGCGACGACATCCATGAAGCCTTCCTCGGTCTCGCCACCTGCCTCATCACCTACCGACACGTCCGCCGCCTTTGTTAGGACCTCTTAACCCGAGCCAGGGTCCACCGCTGGTCCACCCAGCCGTGGATCAGCGGTCCGCGCTCCAACTCCCTCTCCAGCCGGGCGATCTGCGTATCACCGAGCCTCGGTCGGCCTGGGGATCCCTTCGACAGGACGCCGGCCTTCCCACGCTCGCGCCACTGGCGACGCCACCGCTCCACGGACCGCTCGCTGACCCGCAGCGCGGCAGCGATCTCCCGATTTTTCTGCCCGCCCTCGAAGCGTTCCACGGCCTGCAGCCGAATCCGCTCCCGGGCGGCCCTCCCGGCGTCGGTCAGCCCGCCGCCCTGCGCGTATCTCACAGTCCAGGGCTACCGGAACGGCCCTCCCACCGTCAGGCGAACGGCTCCGACATCACCCAATCAAGTTCAGTAGTCAGCCACTCCCGCGCAGCGGGGGAACCTCAACTCCGTAAGGAGCACGGTCTGTTGCGTCTGCCTGAGCGTTCAAGGCGGCCTTGAGTGAACTGCTCGCCTACAGCCCGGGAGGTTTGCCCCCGCCCGTAGGGCGTACCACGCGGCCCTTGCGCACCTGCGGCTACAGGGTCTTGCAT
>NZ_JBSFRB010000072.1:0-22062 GCF_053589015.1 Streptomyces sp. NPDC003393
CTGCAGCTACTCCTCGCGGTCTGGACCGGCGCCTGCCCCACGTGTCACCGCGACATGCCACAACCGATACCGACCTGACCAAGCACTACTAGTGCCGTGGTGTGGCCGGTTCGACCGGCACCGACCGACCTGCATGGTGCCACGGGTCACATGGTGTCCGTGACCAGCCCGTGCCCGATCGCGCGAGCAGCCACGGGTGAGCGGCGCCGAGCGGGCGCCGCTCAACGCAACGGCCCCTGACCGACTCAGTCGGTCAGGGGCCTTGAACTGTGCGGTGGGTGTGGGATTTGAACCCACGGTGGCTCGCGCCACGACGGTTTTCAAGACCGTTCCCTTAGGCCGCTCGGGCAACCCACCTCGCGCCTGCCTGGTCGGCGGTGGCGCGGGGACAAGAGTAACGGGTCGGCATGCGCGCGTGCGGGTCGGTTGTTCCGGGGAACGGCCCCGCGGCGGCGGGGAGGTCAGTTGTCGCCGACGCGGGAACCGAGGGTGACCTCGGTCGTGTGCTCCTTGCCGCCGCGCTTGTAGGTGATCTTGACGTGGTCGCCGGGCTTGTGGGTCCAGATCTCGCCGATGAGGGTGGGGCCCGAGTCGATCACCCGGTCGTCGAGCCGGGTGATGACGTCGCCGGGCTCGAGGCCTGCCTTGGCGGCGGGGCCGCCCGCCTCCACGGCGTCGGATCCGGCGGCGCCCTGGTCCGTGATCTTGGCGCCACTCATCGAGTCCTCCAGGGAGACGGACGCACCGATCTTGGCGTAGACCGGCTTGCCCGTCTTGATCAGCTGTTTGGCGACGTACTTGGCCTGGTTGATCGGGATGGCGAAGCCCAGGCCGATCGAACCGGACTGGCCGGAGCCGCCGAGTCCGCCGCCGCTGGAGGACTGGATCGCGGAGTTGATGCCGATGACCGCGCCGCGCGCGTCGAGGAGGGGGCCGCCGGAGTTGCCCGGGTTGATGGAGGCGTCCGTCTGCAGGGCGCTCATGTAGGACGCCTTGCTGTCGCCGCTGCCGTCGCTGGAGGCGACCGGGCGGTTCTTGGCACTGATGATGCCCGTCGTCACCGTGTTGGACAGGCCGAAGGGGGCGCCGATGGCGATCGTCTCGTCACCGACGGCCACCTTGTCGGAGTCGCCGAGGGCGAGCGGCTTGAGGTCCGACGGCGCGTTCTTGAGCTTGATGACCGCGACGTCGTAGCCCTGCGCGTGGCCGACGATCTCGGCGTCGTACTTCTTGCCGTCGGGGAAGGTGGCGGTGAGCCTGCCGCCGTCCACCGCGTCGGCCACCACGTGGTTGTTGGTGATGATGTGACCCTGGGTGTCGAACACGAAGCCGGTGCCGGTGCCGCCCTGGCCGTTGGTGCTCTCGGCCTCGATGGTGACGGTGCTCGGCAGCGCCCTGGCCGCCACGCCCGCGATCGAGTTCGGGTCGCGCTTGACCTGCGCGGCACCGGTGTCGGAGGCGGAGACCGTGGTGGAGGCGGTGTCGTCTTTCTTGGCGAGCGTGTAGCCGATGCCGCCACCCAGGCCGCCCGCGACCAGTGCGGCCACGAGCATCGCGGCGACCAGTCCGCCGCGACGGCCCTGGGGCCTGGGCGCCGGCTGCTGGTACGCCGAGCCCCAGCCGGAGCCTCCCGAGCCCCATCCGGAACCGCCGGAGCCGCCCGGGCCGCCCGCCGCGCCGTCACCGGCGCCGCCGCCCGCATAGGCGGGCGTGTGGGGCGGGGGCGGCGGCCAGGAGCCGTCGACGGGCGAGCCGCCGGCGTTCGCGGGACCGGTGGGTCCGTGGGGGTCGGCGCCGGGTGCGCCGGACGCCTGCGCTCCGGGAGCCGACGGGGCCGGCGTCACCGACGGGTACTGCGCGTCCGGGGTGGCGGGCGCGTGCGGCGCCGCACCGGAGGGCGCGTGCGGGGGCGTGGGTGCGCCGTCCTGGGGGGCGGCCGGCTGCGGGGAAGCTGCGGGAGATTCCACCGGCACGGGAGGTGCGGACGGGGCCGGGGGTACGGCGGTGCCCTCGTTCTCGGTGCTCACAGCTCTTCTCCTCGATCCACGGCTGTTGTTGTCGGTCGCACTCGGTCACGCGTCACGCCTGCCGGGGACCAGGCGTACTCAGGCTGTGCATGTGCATCTGTCTGTCGTCAGCTTTTCCCACGGGCCGTCAGAGCACCATAAGCGGTGCCTGTGGGTCCAGTAGCACTCCTCATATAGGTCATCTCACATGAAACGGACAAATTATCGACGCCCGATCGCTGTCACTCGTACCCCGCCGCAGTGGCACCATGACGCGGTGACCCACGTACGGCAGCACCACATCCAAGTCGTCGCCCACCGCGGAGCCTCCGAGGCCGCCCCGGAGCACACGCTGGCCGCCTACCGCAAGGCCATCGAGGACGGTGCGGACGCCCTCGAGTGTGACGTACGCCTGACCGCGGACGGGCACCTGGTGTGTGTGCACGACCGACGTGTCAACCGTACGTCGAACGGGCGCGGTGCGGTGTCCGCCCTGGAGCTCGCCGACCTGTCCGCGCTCGATTTCGGCGCCGGGCGGACCCGGGCCTTCTGGCGGGGCCGGGACGAGGAGCCGGACTGGGAGGTGCGGCCGGAGGATCCCGAGGACACCTCCGTGCTCACCCTGGAACGGCTGCTCGAACTCGTGGCCGACGCCGGGCGGCGGGTGGAACTGGCCATCGAGACCAAGCACCCCACCCGGTGGGCCGGGCAGGTCGAGGAGCGACTGCTGGTGCTCCTGAAACGGTTCGGCCTGGACGCCCCCGCCTCGGCGGAGGAGTCGCCGGTGCGTGTGATGAGCTTCTCGGCGCGCTCGCTGCACCGGGTGCGGGCCGCCTCGCCGACGCTGCCGACGGTCTACCTGATGCAGTTCGTCTCGCCCCGGCTCCGGGACGGGCGCCTGCCGGCGGGCATCCGTGTCGCCGGACCCTCGATCCGGATCGTGCGCGGCCACCCGGCCTACGTCGAGCGACTGAAGCGGGCGGGGCACCAGGTGCACGTATGGACCGTGAACGACCCCGAGGACGTCGATCTCTGTGTCGGCCTGGGCGTCGACGCCATCATCACCAACCGCCCGCGCGCGGTCCTGCAACAGCTCGGCCGCTGATCGGTCGCGGGCCTTGACCGGTATGGCCCGACGCAGCATCCTCCGTTTTCGGCCACGCCTAAGAAATCCAGCCACATACTGCTCTGTCATGACAGGGAGTGCTCCGGCGCGTTCGCTGTGTGCTCGATCGTTGCGAATGCGTCGCCGGACGTGGAATGGCCGGTTTCCGGTTCAGGCCGATGGGGCATCCACACCGTGGCGTGGGGCGAAGGAGGTCTCGGGGGTGGCGTTGGTGGTGGCACAGGAGGTGCCCACGTCGTCGAGCATGGCCGTACCCCATGGCCCTGCGGGCGTGGGGGAAGCCAGGCACCGGATGCGTGATCAGTTGCGCAGAGGTGGCGTGGCGGAATCGGTCATCGACGATGCCGTACTGGTCCTTTCCGAGCTTCTGAGCAATGCGTGCAAGCACGGTCGGCCGCTGGGCGGCGCGTCGGTCGGTGACGGCGACGTACGGGCCGCGTGGCGCGTGGACGTCTGCGGCCGGCTGGTCGTCGAGGTGACGGACGGCGGCGGCCCCACCCGGCCGGCCCCGGCCACTCCCTCGGTCACGGCACACGGCGGGCGCGGGCTGAACATCATCACGGCACTCTGCGACGACTGGGGCGTACGCGACGACATCCACGGCGAGGTCACGGTATGGGTGGTCGTCCACGACGACGTCCACGACCCCGACGCCGGCCGCGCCGGCCACCGTCGGGACGACTTCGCCACCCGCATCGCGGCCCCGGCGGTGGCGGCCCTGCCCGAGCTGGACTTCGCGGACGCCTTCGACGACCTGGACTGACGGCCCGCCCCGGTCGGGCCCGGCCGAGCGGCCCGGGCCCGGCGCTGTGCGGGGCCGCCCCTCGTTCGTACGGCTGTTCCTGCGTTGTCCACATGCGCCGCCTCGTCCACAGCTTCCCGTCGTCGAGGGTGTGAACGACTAGGCTCGCGCCCGTACGAGACGAGCCGTAACCGGGAGACACCCAGATGGCCAAGAAGCGACCCCAGACGAAGGCCAAGCGCCCGCAGCTCACGGACGGAGAGATCCCGGTGGTCGGCGCCCGCGAGCCGTGCCCCTGCGGCAGCGGCCGGCGCTACAAGGCCTGTCACGGCCGGGCCGCGGCGCACGCGGTGACCGAGCTGGTGCAGCGGCCGTTCGAGGGACTTTCCGGCGAGTGCGACTGGGTGGCACTGCGCGAGCTGGTTCCGGCCGCCACGGTCGAGCTGACGCTCCGCGAGGGCCTGCCCGAGGGCGTCCCGTCCATCACCCTGGCCACGGTCCTGCCGATGGCCTGGCCCGCGCTGCGCCGCGACGACGGTTCGGTGCTGCTCGGTCTGCAGAACGACACGGCGTCCGGTGACATCAGCCGGGACCTCGCCGACACCCTTCTGCGCGCCCTGGAGGCCGAGCCCGGCACCCCGGTGCAGGGGCGCCGCACCCCGGTCGAGGGCCCGCGGCTGCAGGACCTGCTGGACGCCGACGCCCTCTTCGAGCCGGTGGTGCACACGGGCTTCGAGTTCTGGGTCCCGGACGCGGAGAACGCGACACCGGAGGTCACCGCGTCCCTGGAACGGGCCAACGCCGCGGCCATCCCGACCGTTCGGCTGCAGGACGTCGACGCGGCGTACTGGTGCCAGACGCCGGAGAAGAACCACCTGCGCTGGGTCATGCCGCACCCGGAGGAACAACTGCTGGACGCCCTCGCCCGACTGCACACGGCGGGACGCTCCGACCTCGGTGAGGGCACCCGTCTGGTCGGTTCCTTCCGCGCCCACGGCCTCACGGTGCCCGTGTGGGACCTGCCCGGCGAGGTCGGCGCACAGGACGTGGAGAAGCCGGCCGCCGAGTTCGCCGAGCGGCTGGCCGCCGCGCTGGCCACGGACGCGCCGCTGACCCCCGAAGAGCGCCGCGCCCGCGGCGGCCTGACCAACCGGCAGGTCACGCTCAGCTGATCCGCCGGTCCACTGATCCGTCGGTCCGCCGGGTCACCGTCCACGGTGTCGGCTGACCGACCGGTCAGCCGCAACGCCGCACGCGGAACAGGTGACTCCAGTCGCAACTCCCATGCTGTGCAGGCGAGTCGGTGACCGGAAAGACGACCCGGAAGATGACTGGAAAGCCGGGATCGAATTTGCGAACGGCCGATCTCTTGTTACCGTTCCAGTAGCCCGGTTGCTGGTGCATCCCCCGTCGCCAGCAACCGGGTCTTTCCGTCCGCGCCGTCGCTCACCGTGTGCAGGCGGGTGTCAACCGCCTGTTCCCACCGGAGAGTTGCTCCCCGAACGCAGCAGCAGCGGACCACGCCCGCCGGGCCCGCCCCGGCGCTTCCCGCCGGCCTCGCCGTCCTGACTGGCCTCGCCGTCCCTGCCGGCGAACTCCGCGACGGCCGTGTAGGCGGACGGCAGTCCCCGGGTGCGCTTCCGGGGTGTCTCACACGTCCCCGGTTCGTCGTCGCCGTCCAGGGCGCAGTGCGTCTGTACGGTGCGGTCGCCGGGGCCCATGAAGGTCAGGGCGGCGTCCAGGGGTTCACCGCTCGCGTTGCGGTAGTAGGTGCGACCCCAGCTCTCGGCCCCCTCAGTCAGCACGCAGGTCTGCGCCTCGACACCCTCGGGCGAGGAGACCTCGGGGCCGCAGCGGGCGGCGGTCGCCAGGCCCAGGCCGAGCTGCACCGGGGTCGACCGGGGAAGGCGGGATTCCGCGGACAGCACCTTGTCGTCGCCGCGCGGCTCCGTCCGTGCCGCGGAGGACGCGCCCGCACGGCCCCGGTCACCGAACTCACCCGCGGACGCCACGGCCAGCGGCAGCGCGACGGCACACGCCACGACGGCCACGAGGGCGTAGAGACGAACGCGGTCGGGATCAAGCCGACCGCGCCACGCGGATCGTCCTCCAGGCCCGGTCCCCCGCCCGCTTCCCTGTTCCTCGGAGTGACGCAGCATGAAGGGAAGATAACGACCCCTTCGGGCATCCCGCCCCGGCGCGCCCGACACCCCTACAACTCGGGCGCGCTCACACCCTTACGAGTGAGGGCGTCCACCACGGCGTCCACCACGGCCTCCACATCCGGCACCCACGGCGACGCGGAGCCGGGCAGCGGGGCGCGCTCCCAGCGGATCTGCCCGGCACCGGTCTCGGAAGGGGGCAGGGCGAGGTATCCGCCCTCACCGTGGAAGCGGAGCGAGCCGGGCACGAAGTCCTTGGCGTTCAGCAGTTCGCCGAGCTGCTCCAGGGAGTAGGGCTTGACGAGGATCGACCAGCGCGTGGGCGAGGCCACGACCGGGCCGAGCCGCATGCCGACGCGGTCGAGGGCGACGAGGGCGCGGGCGGCGGCGAGGGCCGGCAGGCTCACCGCGCAGGGGGCCCTGCCCGCCCCGCCGGCGACGTCGCCCGAACGGGCAGTGCCGCCGGTGGCCAGGATGATCGGCGCGGTCGGCCGGTTGGTCCACCACCAGCGCACCATCCGGGCATCGGTGGTGGCTGCCAGGAGACCGGGGTCGAAGGGGTGTGCGCCGGGCACCGTGCACTCGGGGTCGGGGCAGCCGCAGCGGCCCGGGCGCCGCGGGTCCGATGCCACGCCCGGGAGTACGGGCCACCGCCACTGGGTCGCAAAGGTCAGAGCCGCGCTGATCGACTCAGGCCTCCCGTCGCTGCGCCGGGACAGGAGCCTGCGTCGCCTTCCGGGGATCTCGCGCATGAGCGCTCGTTCCTTTCCGTTGCACCGCTGGCAACACCGTGGGCCACATCACACCATGGGTCGATCACTTCACTGTGCGTACCTGTTGGCGCATCACGCCCCTGCCTTCAGGCGGGGGTACCCCTATGGGCCGAGCATTGGCTGCTTTCCGCGGCAGCCCCGTCCGTGCGTCTACCAGGAGCACGGGCGTGGCGTGGGGTGGCGGAGCATGGCGTTTTGCTGTCGCGCGTTCTGCTCTCCGCCGCCGTCACGCGAGGATGGGGCACGGTCGTCGGTGGCTAAGACGCCCGGGTCCATCACCAGGTTCCGGGTGAGTCTCAACCACCCCTGGCCTTCTCCGAGTACGTACCCATCACGACCGCTGTGACGCTCTGTGGAGCAGACCCAGTCGACCGCAGTAGACCGTTACCCGAGGCAGTTTCAAGCCAACTTGGTTGTTGCGCAAGGGGTCTGGAAAAGACCCGTCCGGGCTCCCTGACACCAGGAATCCCGGCAGGACAATGCTGGACATCCCATCACGAGTGCGTGTACATGTGGAGACACTGCTGGCGGCGCAGAAGACATGGGGGTTTGCGATGCTTTCGAGCAGTACGCGCCGGTCGGAAAGCCGGACGCCATGAACGCCCCTCACTCTTCGAAAGTGGCCGGAATCGATTCAACGGTTCCCGCTCCCGCACACACTGTCCCGCCGGCTCCGTCGGCCCCGGGCTCCTCTCCGGCCGCCCTCGCACAGAGCGTGCACTGCGCCCACACCCCGTACCCGCCGGGCGCCCTGCTGCAGGACCGGCTCGCCGGCTGGGTCTCCGACCTCACGACCCTGCACGAGCTGACCGAGCGGCTGGCCCGCACGGACCGACTCGAGGCCGCCCTGAAGGAACTGCTCCGCGCCGGTGCCGCCCTGGTGGGCGCCCGGCGCGGTCTCGTCGTCCTGGAACCGGACGACGGACTCGGCCCCCGCACCACCATCGGGCTGGGCCTGGCCCGTGCCGATCTCGGGCACATCGAAACCGTGCCGCGCGGCGCGATGCCGTACGACGCGCTCCTGGACACCGCCGCCGGACTGCCCGGCGGGTCCGGCGAGATCATGCGCCCCGACCTGTTCGCCGAGGACGGCCTCGACCCCCGCCACCGGGAGGTGGCCGCCCGCCTCGGCTACGCCGCCGGCTATGCGCTGCCCCTGTCCACCGAGGCCGCCGGCCGCCTCGGCGCCGCGCTGTGGCTCTACGACGAGCCCGCCGAGCCCGCCGAGCGCCCGCGCCACCTCGCCGGCCTGTACGTCCGCTTCGCCACCGAGCACCTGGCGCGCCTGCTCGACTGCGAGCGCACGCGCGCGTGCATGGCGACGATGTACGAGGGACTGCTGCCCAGCCGGCTGCCGCGCGTCCCCGGGGTGCAGCTCGCCGCCCGGCACCGCACCGGCCCGCGCGGGGGCGGCGACTGGTACGACGCGCTGCCGCTGCCCGAGGGCGCGCTCGGCCTCGCGGTCGGCTCGGTCACCGGGTCGGGCCCCGGCGCGGTCGCCGCGATGGGCCGGCTGCGTGCCTCCCTGCGGGCGTACGCGGTCATGGAGGGCGAGGACCCGGTCGCCGTCCTTTCCGACCTCGAACTGCTGCTGCGGCTGACCGAGCCCGCCCGCTCCGCCACCGCCCTGTTCGCCTACTGCGAGCCGGAACTGCGCCAGATCACCCTGGCCGGCGCCGGGCACAGCCCCCCGCTGCTGCTCGGCGGGCGGCGCACGGAGTTCGTGGAGACGTCCGTGTCCGCGCCGCTGGGCATGCTCGCCTGCTGGGAGGCGCCCAGCGTGGAGTTCCGGGTGGCCGCGGGCGAGACGGTGCTGCTCTACACCGACGGGCTGCTGCAACGCACCGGCGAGCCCGCCGACCGCGCCTTCGCCCGGCTGCACGCGGCGGCGGCGAGCGTCCCTCGCGCGGCGCGCCACGACGTGGGGGCGGTCGCCGACCACGTGCTGCGCACGGTCCTGCCGGACGACCTCGACAGGACCGACGGCGCGGAGGACGTGGCGCTGCTGGCGGCACGCTTCGACTAAAAGCTGTCCCGTGATACGCGGTGGATCAGCGCGCGGCGTCGGATGCCGGGGGCACCTCCCACGCCGTTCATGCAGTGGCGGAGCATCGCACGGCGGAGGGACGTCCGCCTGCCGGGCGTGTGCGGATGTTCCGACAACGCGGCGAGGTGCCGAGGGCGGCGTCGCGCGCCCGCCGGGGATCGCGGGGACAGCCCTCAGGGCCCGCGAGACCTCCACGGTGCGAGCGGGGCGCCCGGCGGCCGGGGCGGCGCTCCCGGCGGCCCGAGCAGTGCTCCCGGCGGTTCGGCCACCGCTCCCCGGTAAGAGGTGCTGCCGCCTCGGGCTCCTTCCGTACGACCGTACGATGGGGGTGGTCCAGTGCCGTACCTAGGAGGAAGACCGTGTCGGAGGAGCTCACCACCCCGGAGACCCCGGAGACCGAGTCCGAAGAGCCGATCAAGCAGCGCAAGAACGGCCTGTACCCGGGCGTGTCCGACGAGCTCGCCGAGAACATGAAGTCCGGCTGGGCCGACACCGAGCTGCGCGACCTGAAGCCGATCGAGCAGGCGGAGCACACCGCCCGCCGCCGCGCCGCCCTGTCCGCGCGCTTCCCCGGTGAGCGCCTGGTGGTCCCCGCGGGCAACCTGAAGACCCGCTCCAACGACACCGAGTACGCCTTCCGCTCCTCCGTCGAGTACGCCTACCTCACCGGCAACCAGACCGAGGACGGCGTCCTGGTCCTCGAGCCCACCGCGGACGGCCACCGGGCGACGCTCTACCTCCTGCCCCGTTCCGACCGGGAGAACGGCGAGTTCTGGCTCTCCGGTCAGGGCGAGCTGTGGGTCGGCCGCCGCCACTCCCTGACCGAGGCCGAGCAGCTGTACGGCATCCCGGCCTCCGACGTGCGCGAACTGCCGGAGAAGCTGAAGGAGGCCACCGGCCCGGTCCGCCTGGTGCGTGGCTACGACGCCGGCATCGAGGCGGCTCTGACCGACAAGGTCACCGCCGAGCGCGACGAGGAACTGCGCGTCTTCCTGTCCGAGGCCCGCCTGGTCAAGGACGAGTTCGAGGTCGGCGAGCTGCAGAAGGCCGTCGACTCCACCGTGCGCGGCTTCGAGGACGTGGTGAAGGTCCTCGACAAGGCCGAGGCGACCAGCGAGCGCTACATCGAGGGCACGTTCTTCCTCCGCGCGCGCGTGGAGGGCAACGACGTCGGCTACGGCACCATCGCCGCCGCCGGCCCGCACGCCTGCACACTGCACTGGGTCCGCAACGACGGCCCCGTCCGCTCCGGCGACCTGCTCCTGCTGGACGCGGGCGTGGAGACGCACACGTACTACACCGCCGACGTCACCCGTACCCTGCCGATCAGCGGCAGCTTCTCCGAGATCCAGAAGAAGATCTACGACGCCGTGTACGAGGCCCAGGAGGCCGGCATCGCGGCGGTGAAGCCGGGCGCCAAGTACCGCGACTTCCACGACGCCGCCCAGCGCGTGCTCACCGAGAGGCTCGTGGAGTGGGGCCTGGTCGAGGGCCCGGTGGAGCGGGTCCTCGAGCTCGGCCTGCAGCGCCGTTGGACCCTGCACGGCACCGGCCACATGCTCGGCATGGACGTCCACGACTGCGCCGCCGCGCGCACCGAGACCTACGTCGAAGGCACGCTGGAGCCGGGCATGGTCCTGACCGTCGAGCCGGGCCTGTACTTCCAGGCCGACGACCTGACCGTGCCGGCGGAGTACCGGGGCGTCGGGGTCCGCATCGAGGACGACATCCTGGTCACCGAGGGCGGCAACCGGAACCTGTCGGCGGGCCTGCCGCGCCGCTCCGACGAGGTCGAGGCCTGGATGGCGTCGCTGAAGGGCTGATACGAGAGTGAGGGCCGGGCACCACGGGAGGTGCCCGGCCATTCACATGTCCAGGGGGGTTTCGTGGACGGGCACACAGACGACTTCTGGTCCGGTGTCGGGGTCGACCTGCATCTGGAACCGGACGCGGCGGACGGCCGCCGGAACGGGCTCGAGCGGGCGCTCCGGGACGCCGTGCGGGACGGGCGGCTGGCGCCCGGGACCCGGCTGCCGGCGACCCGGCGGCTCGCCGCCGAGCTCGGCATCTCGCGGGGCACCGCGAAGGCGGCGTACGACCAGCTGGTCGCCGAGGGGTATCTGACCGCGCGGCAGGGCTCGGGCACCCATGTCGCCGCGCTGCCCGCCGTCGCCGCCGAGCAGCCCGGGGCGGCGGCACGCGCGCGTGCCCCCCGCTTCGATCTGCGGCCCGGCAGCCCGGACGTCGGGGCGTTCCCGGCGGCGGCCTGGCTGCGGGCGCTGCGCCGCGCCATCGCGACGGCGCCCTCCCTGGCGTACGACTACGGCGATCCGCGCGGCCGGATCGAGCTGCGCACCGCGCTGTCGGGCTATCTGGGACGGGCACGCGGGGTGATCGCACCGCCGGAGCGGATCGTGATCACCTCCGGGTACGTGCAGGGGCTGGCGCTGCTCACCCGCGTCCTGGACGGCGGCACGGTCGCCATGGAGGACCCAGGGCTGCCCTTCCACCGCGAGGTGGTGCGGCGCAACGGCTCGAACGTCACGCCGGTACGGGTCGACGACGGGGGCGCCCGCGCGCACGAACTGGGCGAGGAGAGCGCCGTGGTCGTCACGCCGGCGCACCAGTTCCCGACCGGTGTGACCCTGCATCCCGAGCGGCGGCGGTCACTGACCGACTGGGCACGCGCGCGTGGCGGGCTGATCGTCGAGGACGACTACGACGGCGAGTTCCGCTACGACCGCCAGCCCGTGGGCGCCCTCCAGGGCATGGCGCCGGGTCAGGTCGTGTACCTGGGCACCGCCTCCAAGACCCTCGGTCCCGCCCTGCGGCTGGGCTGGATGGTGCTGCCGCCGCACCTGGTGGACGCGGTGGCCGACGCCAAGCTGCACAGCGACCACCACACCGAGACCATCGGCCAGCTGGCGCTCGCCGAGCTCATCGACAGCCACGCCTACGACCGGCACGTGCGCGCCTGCCGACTGCGCTACCGGCGCCGCCGCGACCAGCTCCTGGACCGGCTGGGCTCCCGCCATCGGGTGCGCGGGATCGCCGCGGGGCTGCACGCCCTGATCGACGTGGCCGACGAGGACGAGGTGCTGGCCCGCGCGGAGGCGGAGGGGCTCGCGCTCGGCCGCCTGGGCGACCACTGGTACGGACCCGGCGACGGCGACCGCTCCGGCTCCGGCTCCGGCTCCGGCTCCGGCTCCGGCTCCGGCTCCGGCTCCGGCTCCGGCTCCGGTCATGGTGCCGGCACCGGTGCGGAGCGGCCGCAGGGGCTGGTCGTCGGCTACGGAACACCCCGGGAACGGGCGTACCCCGAGGCACTGGCCCTGCTGGCAGCGGTCCTTGACAGGGCGTGAGGTGGCCATCCGTCCGCGCGATTGGACCACTTGAACGGACAGTCATTGGGTCTGCCGAGAGGTCCAACCCGGCTCTAACGTCGTCAGTATGACGGTCTCCCTCGTTCCGCCTCCGGGACCGCAGCGGGTCCTGGCCCTCGCCCAGTTGACCAACTCGGTCGGCGACGGCGCCTATTACGTCACCTCCGCGCTGTACTTCACGCACGTCGTGGGACTGGCACCCGCGCGCGTGGGGCTCGGCCTGACCGTCGCCTGGGCGGTCGGCTCCCTCGTCGGGGTGCCCCTGGGGCGGGTCGCGGACCGCCGCGGGCCACGGGGTACGGCGGTGGCGCTGGCGCTGCTGACCGGACTGGCGGTGGCGGCCTTCCTCGTCGTGCGCGGATTCGTGCCCTTCGTGGCCGCCGCGTGCGCCTACGCCGCCGCCCAGTCCGGGCTCGCCGCGGCCCGGCAGGCGCTGCTGGCCGGCCTGGTGCCCCCGGCGGAGCGGACCGGGCTGCTCGCCCACCTCCAGTCGACGCTCAACGCGGGCCTGGCGGTCGGCGCGGGCCTCGGCGGGCTCGCCCTGAACACCGGCACACGAGCGGCCTACCTGGGCGTGTTCGCACTGGACGCGGCGAGCTTCCTGCTGTGCGCGGTCCTGCTGCTGCGGGTACCGCCGGTGCCCCCGCCCGCCCGGCACGCGCCTGCCCGCCTCGCGGTGCTGCGCGACCGCCCCTACGTCGCCCTGACGCTGCTGAACACGGTCCTGCTGCTGCGGATGCCGCTGCTCAGCCTCGGACTGCCGCTGTGGATCACCGAGCGGACCGGCGCCCCGGACTGGGTGGTGTCCGCGCTGTTCGTGCTGAACACCGGCGCGGTGATGCTCTTCCAGGTGCGCATGGCGCGCGGCATCACCTCACCCGCCTCGGCCACACGCGCGGTGCGGTGCGCCAGCTGGGTGATGCTCGCCGCCTGCGCGGTGTTCGCCCTGTCGGCGCGCGTGCCCGCGCAGGTGGCCGTGGCCGTCCTGGTGGCGGGGGCGGTGCTTCAGGTGGTGGCCGAGATGGGGCAGTCGGCGGGTGCCTGGCAGCTGTCCTTCGACCTGGCGCCGGCCGGGCGCACCGGCGAGTACCAGGGCTTCTTCGGCACCGGCGTCACCGTGGCCCGCACCCTCGGCCCGCTGGTGCTGACCTCGCTGCTGGTGCAGTGGGGCACGCCCGGCTGGCTGTTGCTGGGCGGCGCGACGGCGGCGGCCTCCTACGCGATGGGCCCCGTGGCGCGCCGGGCCGCGCGGCCGGAGGACCCTTCCCCGGGTGCCGGACTCGTCACACCGCCACCAGCGGTGCGCCGTGCCGCCACTTGAGGATCTTGTCGAAGCTCACCACCGCACCGCCCCGGCCCGGCTTGTCGCCGATGTGGACGTGGTCGGCGAGCTCCTGGATGAGGCACAAGCCGCGGCCGTGCTCGGACTCGGCGTGCGCGGCGCGGATCGGCGCCCGGCGGACGGCGGGAGAGAAGCCGGGACCCGCGTCGGCGACCTCGATACGGCACTTCTCGCCGTCGAGGTAGGCGGTGACGCGGTAGGCCTCGTCGCCGCCGTCCCCGCCGTGCTCCACGGCGTTCGCGCAGGCCTCGCTCAGCGCCACGGACAGGTCGTAGGAGATGTCGGGGTCGACGCCCGCGGTCTCCATCGTGCCGAGGAGCAGCCTCCGGGCGAGCGGCACGCTGGCAGCGTCACGCCGCAGATGGAGGGACCACCAGATGCTCATGCTCCAGCCTCCTGGCCGCGGCTCGACATACCGATACGTATTGCCCTTCGTGCCCGGCCGTAAGCACGGAGTTGACGCCGGACCGCTCGATCGGCGGATGCGGCGGGGGCGGAATCGGTGTATGCGGGGTCGGTCGACGGCCCGGAGCCGACCGGAAGACAGCCGGCGACTCGCCGCAAGACCGCGGGTGGGAAGGCGGACGGACCACCGGCAGAAGGCCTCCGGGAGGCCCCTGGAAGACACGGGACGCCGGGGCACCGAGGACAGAGGGTGACCAGACGGACCTACCGCATCTTGTGGACCTGCCGTACGCACCATGGCCGCCCAGTGGGATGATGAGCGCGCCATGTCTGCCGCCCCATCGCGCACGGCACACGCCGGACGCGATCTCCGGATGCTGCGGGCCGCGGTGTTCGCCGCGGTCTGCGTCGTGCTGGCCGCGGCCGGTCACACGCTGGCCTCCTGCGCCTCGGTGCCGCTGTGGACGCTGGGCGCGGGCTTCCTGGGGACCCTCCTCGTGGCGGTACCGCTCGCCGGCCGGGCGCGCTCGCTGCCGGGGATCGCGGCCCTGCTCACGGTCGGGCAGACCGTGCTGCACACGCTGTTCGGGCTGGGGCAGCACGGCACGGCGGGCATGGGACCGTCCGGATCGACGCTCCTGGGGTCGCTGTCCTCGGGGTCGCCGCAGGCCGTCCCCGACGCGGCACTCGTGGAACAGGCCGCACGGTACCTGTGCGGCACGGGCCCGGCCGGGATCACCCCGGCCCGCGCGCACCGGATCCTCGTGGACGCGCATCTCTACGCCGGGCCCGCCCCCGGTACCTCCGCAGGGCACCACCCGGCGGACGCCCTGTCCGCCTCCGGTTCGGTCGTCTCGCTGCTGCCGTCCCTGCCCATGCTGCTCGGTCACCTGCTCGCCGGACTCGTCGCGGGCTGGCTGCTGCGCCGCGGCGACCTCGCCGTGCTGCGGCTGATCGAGCTGTCGGCGCACGGAGTCGCCGAGCGCGCAGTCGTACGCGCCCTGCGCGGGGCGCTCGCGCTGGTGCGCGCCTTGTACACGGGGCTGCCCACGACGCCCGCGGCCGGCATGCGCTACGCGCGCGCCTCCGACACCCCGGTCGCCGCACCGCGCTCCGCCGCTCTCCAGCACACGGTGATCCGCCGCGGCCCGCCGGCCGCCGCCCTCGCCCTCGCGGCCTGACACGGCGCGACCAGCACCCACAGGACACCGGACCGCCATCGAGCGGGTTCCGCCGGAGGGAGCGGCCGCCGTCGTGCGGCCCGCGCGCGGCCCGTTTCCCGGGGACTCCGCCCCACGCACCGGCGGTCACCCCTGCGTACGGGCCTCCCTCTTCACCACCGGCACGCACCGGCATTCGCCGGACCGCGTCCGGTGTCCACCGGAACCCACAGGAAGCGGAGTGCACCTGTCGTGAAGGCCACCAGCCGCAAGACCACTCGCCTCGCCACCGTCGGCGCCCTCGCGGGTACGGCCGTCCTCGCCCTGTCCGTCCCCGCGTTCGCACATGTCTCCGTGCAGCCCGAGGGCACGGCCGCCAAGGGCGGCTACGCCGTCGTCGACTTCAAGGTCCCCAACGAGCGCGACGACGCCTCCACCACCAAGGTGGAGGTCAACCTCCCGACCGACCATCCGCTGGCCTCGGTGATGCCGGAGCCGATCGACGGCTGGAAGATCGACGTCACCAAGTCCAAGCTGGCCAAGCCGATCGAGATGCACGGCGAGAAGATCTCCGAGGCCGTCACCAAGGTCACCTGGACCGCCGACGGCGACGGCATCGAGCCGGGCTACTTCCAGAAGTTCCCGCTCTCCATCGGCCGGCTCCCCGAGGACACCGACCAGCTCGTGTTCAAGGCGCTCCAGACGTACTCCGACAAGGAGATCGTCCGCTGGATCGAGGTGCCGCAGAAGGGGCAGCCCGAGCCCGACAACCCGGCGCCGGTGCTTCAGCTGGCCGCCGCCTCGGACGACGACGCGCAGGGAGCGACCGCGCAGAACGCCGCCGACGACTCCGCGCCCACCGCACAGAACACCACCGCGGCGGCGAAGAGCGGCAGTGACACCACCGCCCGCGTCCTCGGCGTCGTGGGCATCGTGATCGGCGCGGCGGGCGTGGCGTACGGCGTGTTCGCCGGCCGTCGTCGCACCACCGCCTGACCTGCTCGTCCGTGCCGCGCACCGGGGCCGAGCCGCACTCGCGCACGACCCCGGTGCGCGCCGGAGATCTCACATCTGGGACATTTCTCTATGCGTAAGAAGACGTTCGCCGCGGCAGCGCTGCTCGCCGCCGCCACACTCACCCTCTCCGCCTGCGGCAGCGGCGACGACAGCTCCAAGGCCGCCACCGTCGTCTCCGAGGAGACCTCGCACAAGCCCGCCACGGTCCTCGACCAGCCGTTCGACAAGCCGGATCTGGTACTGACCGACACACACGGCAAGAAGTACGACCTGCGCAAGGAGACCGCGGGCCGGCCCACTCTGCTGTACTTCGGCTACACCCACTGCCCCGACATCTGCCCGCTGACCATGAACAACCTGGCGGTCGCCAAGAAAGCGCTGCCCAAGGCCGAACAGGACAAGCTGCGGGTCGTGTTCGTCACCACCGACCCGGGCCGCGACACCCCGGCCGAGCTCGCCACCTGGCTGAAGGGCATCGACGCCCAGTTCATCGGCCTGACCGGCGACTTCGCCACCATCCAGGCCGGGGCGCGCAGCATCGGCATCAGCATCGAACCGACGAAGAAGGACAAGAACGGCAAGCTCGTCTCGGTGCACGGCACCCAGGTGATGGCCTTCTCGCCCAAGACCGACCGGGGCTATGTGATCTACGGCGAGGACGCCACCGTCGACGACTACACCAAGGACCTTCCCAAGCTCATCAAGGGGGAGAACCCGTGAGGCGCCCGGCTGCCGCGGCCCCCTTCGTCATCGGAACCGTTCTGACCGGAACGCTCCTGCTGGCCGGGTGCGGCGGTTCGGCGTCCGCCGAGTCCGGCGGCAGGGCCGAGCTGTCCGTCAACTCCTCCTACATGCCCCAGCCGGTCTCGGACTCGATGGCGGCCGGATTCCTGACGATCGTCAACAACGGCGACGCCGAGGACGAGCTGACCTCGGTCACCAGCGACGATGCCGGCGATGTCACCGTGCACGAGACCGTCGGCGGGGCGATGCGCCAGGTGGACCGTCTCGCCGTCCCCGCACACGGCCGGCTCGTGTTCCGCAGCGGCGGCAACCACCTGATGTTCGACGAACTCAAGCACAGGCCGAAGCAGGGGCAGACGGTCACGGTCGACCTGCATTTCGCCAGATCCGGCGACCTCGAGGTCGAGATGCCGGTCAAGTCCGCCACGTACAACCCCACGACCGGACACTGACGAAGGGATCACCTTGACGCAGACCACCGCCCCCCGCGTCCGGACCCTGGTGCTGCTGCTCCTCGCCGTCACCGGCATGCTCCTCGCCGGCGCCGGACCGGCCTCCGCGCACGCCGCGCTGACCGGCAGCGACCCCCAGCAGGGGGTGGTGGTCGACAAGGCACCCACCCAGGTCTCGCTGACCTTCTCCGAGAAGGTCGCCCTGAACGACGACTCACTGCGCGTCCTCGACCCCAAGGGCGAGCGCGTCGACACCGGGGACCCCTCCGACGTCAGCGGCACCACCTACGCCGTCCGGCTGCACGCCGGGCTGCCGGACGGCACCTACACCGTCGCCTACCAGGTGGTCTCCGCCGACAGCCACCCCGTCGGCGGCGCCTTCACCTTCTCCATCGGCGCGCCCTCCAAGACCTCGGTCGCGACCGGCGGCCAAGAGGTGGGCGGCGGTGTCATCGGCCTGCTGTACGGACTGGGCCGCTATGTGTCGTACGCCGGCTTCATCGTCCTGGCCGGCGGCGCCGCCTTCGTCCTGGCCTGCTGGCAGCGCGGAGCCGGGGTGCGGGTCCTGCAACGGCTCGTCGTCTCCGGCTGGGTGGCGCTCACCGCGGCCACGCTCGCACTGCTGCTCCTGCGCGGCTCCTACACCACCTCCGGGAAAGTCGCGGACGTCTTCGACCTGGACCTGCTCGGGCAGGTGCTCCAGACCAAGACCGGCGCCGCCCTCGTCTCCCGGCTGCTGCTGCTCGCCGCCGCGGCCCTGTTCGTGGCGGTGCTCTTCGGGGCCTACGAGAAGCGGGAGGACGAGGAGAAGCGCGATCTGACCTTCGGGCTCGGGATCGGCGGCACCGTGGTCGCGGCCGGACTCGCGGCGAGCTGGGCGATGGCCGAGCACGCCTCGGTCGGCCTGCAGCCGGGCATCGCGATGCCGGTCGACGTCGTCCATCTGCTGGCCGTGGCCGCCTGGCTCGGCGGGCTCGTCGCGCTCCTGGTCGCGCTGTACCGGGCGCCCGCGGACACCCCGGTCGGGGTCTCGGCCGTACGCCGCTTCTCCCGCATCGCCTTCGGGTCCGTGCTCACGCTGGTCGCCACCGGCACCTACCAGGCCTGGCGCCAGGTCGGCACCTGGTCCGCACTGACCGGCACCCGCTACGGGCAACTGCTCCTGGCCAAGATCGGACTCGTGCTGCTGCTGGTCGTGCTCGGCTGGTTCTCCCGTCGCTGGACGGGACAGCTGGCGCAGACGGCGGCCGCGACCGGTGCCGCGGCGGGGGCAAAGGGACGTACGGACCCTGCCGTGGAGGAGACGCGGCGGACGGAGCGGAAGGAGACCGCGGCCGTACGCAAGGGCGCGACGGGCGCGGCAACCTCCGCCGACGGCGACTCCGCGGGAGCAAGTTCCGCCGGCACCGCCTCCGGCGGCGACTTCCGGCGGGCCGCCCAGCTCGCGCGGCAGCGGGCTGCCATGGACGCGGCCCGGCTGAAGCGGCTGCGCGACGCCGACCCCCACCGGTTCGGGCTGCGCCGCTCCGTGCTGATGGAGGCAGGTGTCGCCGTCGTGCTGCTCGCCGTCACCACCGTGCTGACCCAGACCGAACCCGGCCGTACGGAGGAGGAGGCCAAGGCGGCCACGACCTCCTCGGCGGCTTCCTCGAACTCCTCCTCGTCCTCCGCCGGGGCTGTCACCCTCGACATGCCGTTCGACACCGGCGGCCGCAACGGCAAGGGCGTCGTCCGGCTCGACCTCGACCCCGCGCGGGTGGGCGGCAACGAACTGCACGTCTACGTCCAGCGACCCGACGGGAAGGCCTTCGACATCCCCGAGATCAAAATCGCCTTCACGCTGGCCGCGAAGAAGATCGGGCCGCTGCCGGTGGCCCCCGACCACATCACCACCGGGCACTGGGCGGCGAGCGGAGTGCAGATTCCCATGGCCGGCGACTGGAAGGTCGCCGTGACCGTGCGGACCTCCGACATCGACCAGGTGACCGTCACCAAGAACGCGCAGATCGGCTGAGCACCACCATGACCGACCAGTCCAGCCCGAAGACCGACCCCGAGACCGCGAAGACCGGCAAGGCCGGCAAGGCCGCCACACCCAGGGCCTCGAAGGCCGGAAGCAAGGCCGCCAAGGCCATGTCCGAGCCGGCCGTCCCCCACGTGCCCCGGCCGTCCGCCTCCGAGGAGAACAGCTCGCCCGCGGCGGGTGTGTCACGCCGACGGCTGCTCGGCACCGCCGGTGCGACCGGACTCGTCCTCGGCGCGACGGGCGCGGCCGCGGGGTACGCGGCGGCACCCGCCGCGGCCACCCCGCTGACCTCGCTCGGCGCGAATCGGGCGATGTTTCACGGGAAACATCAGCCCGGCATCACCGACGCCCTCCAGGCCCGCGGCCACCTCGCCGCCTTCGACCTGGCGGCCGGTGCGGGCCGCACCGAGGCTGCGGCGCTGCTGCGCCGCTGGTCGGCCACGGCCGAGCGGCTGATGGCGGGCGAACCGGCCACGCACGACGACACCGACGTCGCCCGGGACGCCGGCCCCTCCTCGCTCACCATCACCTTCGGCTTCGGCCACAGCTTCTTCGACCGCACGGGCCTGGAGAAACAGCGGCCGGCCGCCCTCGACCCGCTGCCCGACTTCTCCTCCGACCGCCTCGACAAGACCCGCAGCAACGGCGACCTGTGGGTGCAGATCGGCGCCGACGACGCACTGGTCGCCTTCCACGCCCTGCGCGCGATCCAGAAGGACGCGGGCAGCGCCGCCCGGCTCCGCTGGCAGATGAACGGCTTCAACCGCTCCCCGGGCGCCACCGCGCACCCGATGACGGCCCGCAATCTGATGGGCCAGGTGGACGGGACCCGCAACCCCCAGCCGTCCGACGCCGACTTCGACCAGCGGATCTTCGTCCCCGCGAACGGCGAGCCGGCCTGGATGGCGAACGGCTCCTACGCCGTCGTACGTCGCATCCGCATGCTCCTGGACGACTGGGAGAAGCTCTCGCTCGTCCAGCAGGAGAACGTCATCGGACGCCGCAAGTCCGACGGCGCGCCGCTGAGCGGGGGCACCGAGACCACCGCCATGGACCTGGAGAAGGCGGGCAAGGACGGCTCCTACGTCGTCCCGGTCAACGCCCACGCCCGCATCACCCGGCCCGACCAGAACGGCGGTGCCGCCATGCTCCGGCGCCCGTTCTCCTACCACGAGGGCTTCGACGTCGACGGCACCCCGGACGCCGGCCTGCTCTTCATCTGCTGGCAGGCGGACCCGCTGCGGGGTTTCGTGCCCGTGCAGCGCAAGCTGGACCGCGGTGACGCGCTGTCGCAGTTCATCCGGCACGAGGCGAGCGGCCTGTTCGCCGTCCCGGGCGGGGCGGCCAAGGGCGAGTACGTGGGGCAGCCGCTGCTGGAGGGGTGACACGGCCGCCCGGTGAGGATGAGGGCCGCCCTCCACAGGACGGGCTCGGTGGGTCACCCCTGGGAGGGGCGCAGATGAGACACATGGGCCGAGACCGGTCGAGGCCATTAGGGTGAGGACATGCCAGCGAGCTATGCGTATCTCGGCCCCGAGGGCACCTTCACCGAGGTGGCCCTGCGCACGCTTCCCGAGGCGGCCACCCGGGAGTTGGTCCCCTACGTGTCCGTGCAGTCCGCCCTGGACGCGGTCCGCACCGGTGACGCCGAGGCCGCGTTCGTGCCGATCGAGAACTCCGTCGAAGGTGGCATCACCACGACACTCGACGAGCTGGTCGCGGGCCAGCCGCTGATGATCTACCGCGAGGTGCTGCTGTCGATCACCTTCGCGCTGCTCGTCCGGCCCGGCACCAAGCTGTCCGACATCAAGACCGTCACCGCCCACCCGGCCGCCCAGCCGCAGGTGCGCAACTGGCTGAGGACGAACCTGCCGGACGCCGTGTGGGAGTCCGCCGCCTCGAACGCGGACGGTGCGCGCCTGGTCCAGGAGGGCCGCTACGACGCCGCCTTCGCCGGCGAGTTCGCGGCCGAACGGTACGGGCTGGAGCCACTCGAGACCAGCATCCACGACGCGGAGAACGCGCAGACCCGGTTCGTGCTGGTCGGCCGGCCCGCCCGGCCCGCCGCGCCCACCGGAGCGGACAAGACCTCCGTGGTCCTGTGGCAGCGCGACGACCACCCCGGCGCGCTGCGCGACCTGCTGGGCGAGTTCGCCTCCCGCGGCATCAACCTCATGCTGCTCCAGTCCCGGCCGACCGGCGCCGGCATCGGCAACTACTGCTTCTGCGTCGACGCCGAGGGCCACATCAGCGACCGCCGGATGGCGGAGGCCCTGATGGGCCTGAAGCGAATCTGCCTTCAGGTGCGCTTCCTCGGCTCGTATCCGCGTGCGGACATCGGGGTGGCGGACGTACGGCCGCCGTCCACGGGGACGTCGGACGAGGCATTCACGTCCGCGGCGGACTGGGTGGCGCGCTGCCAGGACGGCCGTTTCTAGTGCTGTGGCCGGAAAGCTCGCGGCGTCCGGTGCGGTACATCGCAAGGCGGAGCATCATCCGTGTACTGGATGTACTCGGGTGATGCGACAACGCGGCGAGGTGCCGCACCGGGCGTCGCGAGCCGGTGAACCTTTCCGGTCACAGCACTAGTAGTGCTTGGTCAGGTCGGTATCGGTTGTGGCATGTCGCGGTGACACGTGGGGCAGGCGCCGGTCCAGACCGCGAGGAGTAGCTGCAG
>NZ_JBSFRB010000073.1:0-20025 GCF_053589015.1 Streptomyces sp. NPDC003393
CTCAACATCCTCACCAACTACTTCAACATCGTCGCCGACACCGACAACGAATTCCCCCTCGTCACCCCCCACAACCACGCCTGATATCCGGCCGCGGGGCGTCGGTAGGACTGGTTCCTCCAGCGGGGTTGCCCGGACCAGTGATCCGCGGCCTGAGGGGCAGCGGATCACTGGTCAGCGACCTGAGGGGCGAGCGATATGTTGACCGTCGGCAGTCCGCGGCGCCGTAGATCCGCCAGGAATCGCGCGACGAGCGCGTCGTTGGGCGTTGCCGTGATGGCCACGACGTCGCGCAACACCCTCGGTTCCAGACAACGGACCACGCCCGCCGGACGGGCCGCTAGTGCGGAGACCGGAACGATCGTCACACCCATCCCCACACCAGCCAGTTGGGCTGCGGTCCGCGGGCTCCGGGTGCGCAGAATCGGAGTCAGAGTCATTTGATGGGACGCCATGAAGTGATCGATCCAGGCGGCATTCCCGTTGTCCGGTGTGTAATGAACGAATGGCTCTCCCACGAGATCTTCGACGGTGACCGATGCCTGACGTGCGAATCGGTGAGCGGCTGATGCGACGACCACCATCTCCTCGCCACCGAGTACCTCCATATGAGCAGTCGTCCTGGTGGGTTCCGGACCCACCACCAAGTCGGCCTGACAGCTCATGAGGGCCTCGACCATCTTGTCGCTGCTGGTGAACTCCATGAGGTCCAGATGAACCTCAGGTCGTTGGGTGCGCCAGCGTCGCAGGAGAGGGACCAGCAACCAGACGGTCATCGTCTCGGCACAGGCCAGCCTGAGCCGGCCCGAGCGGCCCTCCCCTACGTCGCGCCCCACTTCCACCGCACGGTTCGCGGCTCTCAGGGCGATGCGCGCTTCCTCTGCGGCCCCCAGTCCCGCGGCGGTCACCCGCACGCCACGGGACTGCCGTTCGACCACCGGCGTACCGAGTTCGCGTTCCAGTGCTGCGATCTGATGGGACAGCGCGGGCTGCGAGAGATGCAATGCCTCCGCCGCCTTAGTCACTGAGCCCGTTTCGACAAGAGCCACCAGGCATTCGAGCGCTCTGAGAGTAACCATTCGCAAAATCTATCGCACATCGATGATGGATTCGATTGTCGAAAGCAGAGACTTGAGACCTCTATGATCCACAGCGTTCGGTTAGCTCTGACGAGCCGACCGGACAACCGGGAAATCACGTGGCGGCGAGGCCCTCCGGGCCCCGGCTGCCGTCGAACACGGGCAGCCCGGTGACCGTTCCGATCCTTGTCAGAGCACCGTCGGCCCCGATGGCGAACTCGTCGATCGCACCGGCTCCATTGGCTTCCTGATACAGGAAGCGTCGGTCGCCACTGATCGCCAGATCCACCGGCCCGGCGTCCGTGGTCGCCGTGACCCCGGACGAGTCCCTGAGGCTGAGCGTTCCGTCGTGAGCGATGCGGTACGCCGTGATGGTGCCGCTGCCGGCGTTGGACACGTACACGTGGTTCCCCGCCATCGCCGCCCAGCACGACGCCTGCTGCCCGTTGGACACGGCGGCCGATATGGTCGTCAGCCTGCCGTCCGACTCCACCTTGTAGGACGACTGCGTCCCTGGGGCCTCGGTCACCAGCAGATTGCCCCGGCGGTCGAAGGCCAGCGCGAAGGGGGTCGCTCCTGCCGACGGCGTGATCACTGCTTTCGCCGCCGGCGCGCCTCGGTGGTCCAGACGGAACGTCTGAAGCGTGTTGTGGCTCTTGGTGGCCACGATAGCCTTGCTTCCGTCCGGGGTGACGACTACGTCCGACGGGGCGGACAGGAAGAACGGGGAGTCCTCATTGCCCAGCCCGAGACTGCGGGTGGACCGGGGTACAGGCACCAGATGGCCGCCTCTGACCCGGTAGCCGGTGATCGCTCCGTCGCCGCCGGCGTCCAGGATGTAGACCCGATCCTTGGCGACACCGACCGACACCGGCAGATGCCCGTGGGAGGAGAGGATCTGCAGGCGGTGCAGGCGGGCGCCCTTCACCCCGAACACGCTGACGGTGTCACTGCCCGCGTTGACCGCGTACAGCAAGTGATGTTCGGGGTCATAGGTCAGCGAGCCCTGCGAGGCCAGCGGATCAATGGGCGCCTGATCGAGCGTCGCACCCACACCGCCGGTGGCATACCGGCCGGCCTCGTGGAGATGGCCATGCCGGTCGCGTGCGAACGCGATGACTGTGTTTCCCGACGGATCATTGGTCTGTTCGAAAACAGCCCTCTGTTCGGGGCCGTGACGCTCTGCCGGAGCCGCGCCCGCGCTCGGTGCGACCGTGAGGAGAGCGATGGCCGCGCTCGTGGTGGTGAACAGCGCTGCGGCGAGGGTACGACGCCGTCTGCCAGTGGTTCGACTCAAGGGTGCTTCCTTCGAAAGTGGTCGGTCGTGGGAGGCGGGGCGCCAGGAGGCGCGGCCTACCCCTGATCTTGGATCCCGATCACTATGCCCGGCGGCATTCTCCCGACGGCACGGATCTTGCCTGACGTCAGCAATCGGTAAGAGCTACTGACCTTCAAAGCGTGGTGTCGTAGGGGCTGACGCCTCATGTTCCCTGCGGTATGCCGACCGCATGAGGTATGCGCAAGGGGGCAGACTGACCGACGAACGGCGGGCCTTCCGCGAGAAGTTGAGGAGGGAGGCGGCCGAGCGGTTCAGGCAGGGCGACGAGAACGCGGTCATCGCTCACGACCTGCGGGTCAGCGTCCGGTCGGTTCAGCGGTGGCGCAGAGCCTGGTCGCAGAACGGGCCCCGGGCCTTGGCCTCCAAGGGCCCGGCATCGCGGGAGCACCACCGACTGGGCGTGGTCGCACACCTCGCCGTAGAGCCGCAGCACCACCGTCTCTGTACGGCATCGGCGGCCAGGACGCGGGCGGTGTCCACGGCCCGCTGGTCCAACTCGGTGCACTCGAGGTCTGGGGTGGGGGAATGTCCGGTCACCAGCACTACCGCCTACTCACCGGCGTCCGGGCCCGATGTGTGCGCTGTCGCGCTGCCGCTCCGTTCGCGAGAGAGGGGTGCGACGGCTTCTGTGGTGCGGTCCCTGTGTGTCATGCCTTGTCCCAGCCTCCAGCACCCAAAATCCGTTCAAGTCAACGCGAGAGATGCCCCGCGACTCCAGTCAGGCCGGCGAGCGTGGCCACCCCGTTTCCGTCCGATCCCGCCGGTCCGGATCACCCTTACTGCGATGCCGGAGTCCGACATCAGTCATATGACTGATCCTGGTTCAGATGCCTGCCGCTACCCGACCACCTGATTCACCGGCGGCGGCGTGTCGACGCCCGACAGCTCGCCCCGGATGCCCATGTGGCCGAGCCAACCGAGGGTGTAGTCGGCGATGGTTCGCCAGCCGCTGTCAATAATCATCGAGTGACCGCGGTCGACGAACTGCTTGAGGCCGGTTACGGCCCTGGAGTCGCCGTAGAGCTTGTACGCGGCACGGGTGATCGCGTCCGGGACCAGGCAATCCTCTTGACCCGAGATCAACAGAAGTGGGCCGCGGCCGGCGTTGCCGGTGTCCACGGAGCTACGGGAGT
Source organism: Streptomyces sp. NPDC003393 (assembly GCF_053589015.1). Taxonomy (NCBI): domain Bacteria; kingdom Bacillati; phylum Actinomycetota; class Actinomycetes; order Kitasatosporales; family Streptomycetaceae; genus Streptomyces; species Streptomyces sp. NPDC003393. Next base: position 3,552 of record NZ_JBSFRB010000073.1, read on the forward strand.
TCCGGCTGCTGTTCGTGAAGGCAGTCTCGAAGAGGGTGCGGCCCGGCGACGGCATGGTGTAGCGCTCGAAGAGGGAGGCCGCCTCCTCGTCCGAGACGGCGTTGGCGAAGGCGTAACGGAACTGTTCGGGGGTGAGCTCCGGCGACCGGGCTATGTTCTCCGGGTGGCTCAGCGCCGGGAACTTGGAGCAGAAGTCCGCGTAGGGTGACGGAAGCTCGACGCCCTTGATCGGGGCGGACGCTATGGCCACCGCGCTCCGCCCAAGGTTCATGCCGATGAGCCGCTGAACGATCAGACCTCCCAGCGAGTGCCCTACCAGGACAGGCGCGGTCTCGAAGGACTGAACGATGTCCGCGTAGTGGGACACGACGTCGTCGAGGCCCACGACGTCCATGGCCGCAGCACGTCGGCGGGCCTCCATGACGGTGTCCGGCTCGCCCGGCCAGCCAGGGGCGACAGGCGCGAATCCCTCGACGAAGAAGCGATGGATCCAGGCATCCCAGCAAGAGGCGTGAAGCCATAGCCCGTGGATGAAAACAACAGGCGTACAGTTCGCCATCAGCTCCGACTTCCTTGAGGGTTGCCCAACACCTGGGCGGGTGGTCCGCGAAGCGCGGGACGCGGATCAACACTTACTCGGCACGACGCCTCTTCGAATCAGCCAAATGACTCAGGCGCCAGGGGTGGGCCCCCGAGGGCCGCCCTTGGGCTGCTCGCTCCCGGGTGGGAACCGAAGCTGTCTGCCTGGGTCACGGCTGCCGGCACCGGCTCTTCGGCTGGCCGTCCCCGCGCGCCGTACCGTCAACTGACCGATGTTTCCGAAGCATCCGATACGCGACCTTGAACCGCTGAAGCCCTCTACGGAAGGAGGCCTTTCGTGGCCGAGCGTTACTCCAGCATCAAGGCCCAGCAGCCGGAGCCGGTTCACCAGATCGAACTCTCGCTGCCTATCCACCAAGTCGTACAGCAGTCAGTGCGCATTCCGATCAAGGCGGTGTTGCTGTTCGACTCCACCGCCCCGCTCACTGTCTCCGTGACATTCCGTTCCGGAGGCGAGCCTCCGGTTACATGGTGCATCTCCCGCGAGCTCCTCTACTGGGGACTCTTCGAAGCGAGCGGGACGGGCGACGTACGGTTGTGGCCCACGACGGTCAACGGGCACGACGTCGTCCACATGCTGCTGGAATGCGGCGGCAAGTCCGCGCTCTTCCACTTGGACAGGGACAGCCTGAAGTGCTGGCTCGACGACACCTATGATTTGGTCGGGTCGGCCGAGGAACTGGCCGAGGTGGACTGGGACGTTGTGGTGAGACAGCTGGTCAACGGCTCCTGACCCATCGACGACGAGGCCGATCGACACCACGCGCAAGGATCACCCGGCTGGCGGACGCCAGACGATATGCGAATACCGCCATAAGCAGATCAACTGGCGTAGCGCCGCCAATCGAGGGACCGCGTATGGTTACTTGGATGACAAGCCGGCGACGTCAAAGCACTGAGCAGGGGTCCTAGTGTCACATCATGCCGTTACCGGTGCCGGCAGCCGCATCGAATTCACCGGCTCGCACGGTGAGCCCCTGGCTGCCCGACTGGACATGCCTGCGGGCACTCCGCGTGCTTACGTTCTGTTCGCACACTGTTTCACCTGCGGCAAGGAGAGCAGCGCCGCGGCACGGGTCGCTCGCGCGCTCACGGCACACCAACTGGCGGTACTCCGTTTTGACTTCACCGGGCTCGGTGAGTCCGGAGGGGACTTCGGCAACACCAATTTCACTTCGAACATCGAGGACCTGATCCACGCCGCCTCGTACCTGCGAGAGAACTTTGCCGCGCCGGCCCTGCTCGTGGGGCACTCCCTCGGCGGCGCCGCGGTCCTGGCCGCGGCCGGTCACCTGCCCGAGGTACGGGCCGTTGCGACGATCGGCGCGCCGGCCGACCCTGCCCACGTGACCCATCTCTTCCACGACATCCGAGCCGAAATCGAAAGCTTGGGCGAAGCAGAGGTTCGGCTCGCCGGGAGAAGTTTCCGCATCCGTCGGCAGTTCCTCGACGACATCGCGTCGCACCCGCAGGCCGAGCGGATTGCCCAGCTCCGCCGCCCGCTGTTGATATTGCACTCGCCGAACGACGAGATCGTCGGGATCGACAACGCGCGTCTCATCTTCGACGGCGCCCGCCATCCCAAGAGCTTTATCGCGATCGACGGAGCCGACCACCTGCTCAGCCGGCGGCGGGACGCGGAATACGTCGCGAACCTGCTTGCCGTCTGGGCCGAACGGCACGTCGGTGACACCTCCCCGCCGAACCGTGGAGACCGACTTCGCCAAGCCCGGGGCGCGGAGGGGAGCGTGGGCTCGTGACCCATTCCGCCATCGAGGACCACGCACTGCTCTCCGACCGTCATTCCGCAGCCCTCGTGACGTTGGAGGGCACAGTCGATCGGCTGTGCTTCCCGCGTTTTGACAGCCCGTCCGTGTTCGGAGAGCTCTTGGGCGTCGAGGCGGGCTCGTGGTCGATCAGATCAACGGAACGCACCTGGGCAACTTCCCCCAGGCTCTCAGCCACATCGGTCTGGTGAACGCGGCGTGGGCCATCCACCAGGCTGGGACCTCGCATCGGGCGGCCGTGCCAACCCCCTGAGGGCCCGGCGGTCACTCGGTCTGCCGTTCGGGTCGCAGCCGGGGCCGCCGCGTCGGAAGGTGTCCGGACACCCGACGAAGGGGCTACGCAGCGACGGCATTTCGGTGCCCCGCCGCGCAAGCTTGTGAGAAGAATCGTTTCATTGAGGGGTGTCAACATGTCGGAGCTCGATGGACCGATCATCGGGCGGGAACACGAATGCCGGCAGTTGTCGATGCTGCCCTCCGCGGTCCAAGGACAAGCTCTCGTCGTCAGAGGGGATGCCGGAGTCGGCAAGAGCGCGTTGCTCGCACACGTCGCGCGGCAGGCGGAAGAGCAAGGCCATGTCGTCGCGCATGCCGTCGGGGTGGAAGCGGAGTGGGCACTGCCGTTCGCGGGCCTGCACCAACTCCTGTACCCGCTGCTGGGCACCTCGAGAGGAAGGGGCCAATATCCGACGGTGCTCGATGTGGTCCTGGGTCGGGAGGCCGGCCCAGCGCCGTCACCGATGGCCCTGGGCACCGCCATCCTCGATCTGCTCACCCGGGTGTCCTCCCGGAAGCCTGTCTTTCTCGTCGTTGACGACGGCCAGTGGTTCGACGCACCCAGCAGCGAAGTGTGTGGGTTCATCGGCAGACGCCTGGCTTCCAGCACCGTGAAAATGGTGGTGGCGGTCTGCTGCAACATGAGCTCTCAGTTCGACAATGCCGCGCTTCCGGAACTCAAGGTGGGCCCGCTGCCCGACGACGCCGCGCAGAAACTGCTGGACACGCGGCACCCACAACTCGATCCGCAAACCCGTCGCACCGTGCTGGACCTCGCGGAGGGCAATCCCCTCGCTCTGCTGGAGCTGCCGAGTTGTGTGGAGCGTCGAGAGGGGGACGGTGGTCTGTCCAGCCCGGCCCACCCGCCTTGGATCCCACTCTCCCGCCGACTTGAGCAGATGTACCGCCGCCGCCTCGAAAACCTGGATCCCACGGTTCGTCACGAACTACTGTGCGGGGCACTGGATGGGGTTGAGTCCTTCTCCTCCGCAGGATCGGTGCACGGCACGCGGTACAGAATGCGCGACGCCGACGAGGCTGTCGTACACGGTCTGCTGTCCGTCGAGCCCGCCACGGGCCACCTCTACTTCCGGCACCCCCTGGTACGTTCCGTCGTCGTCCACCTGGCAACGCCGAACGAGCGCCGGGCGGCACATTCCGCACTCGCCGGTTTCCATCAGGACGACATCGAGCGACGCGCGGGACATCTGGCGGCGGCGACCGTCGACCCGGACGAGAGGGTTGCCGCCGAGCTGGAGGCGGCCGCCGACTCGGCGATCCTGCGCGGCGGTTCGGCCACAGCGGTGGCTTGGCTGACGCGCGCCGCCGAACTGAGCGAGGACACGGCGCACCGCTCCCGGAGGCTCGGTGACGCGGCCTTCATTGCGGGCCACTCCGCACTCTTCGATCAAGCCTTGCAGCTGGTAACCCCTCCGGTTGAGCGCCATGGGGCGCGCCAGTCCTCCGCCGCCGTCATCACCTCCTCGTACGTGCAGCTCTATCAGCACGGCAACGTGAAATCCGTGCATCAGCGTCTGGTCACAGCAGCCGAATGCCTTCGCCGCAGGCACGGAGACAAGCCGCCGGACGAGCTGTTGACCCGGCTACTGAACCTGCTCCTCATCGTCAGTCACTGTGCTGGTGACCGGGCGCTGTGGGAACACACCGAACGGCTCCTCGACTCGCTGTCGGACTTCGTACATCCCCTGACCGCCATCTACCGAGACGCGTGGGGTGATGTGCTGCGTCGGGGCGTGGGCGTCCGGGAACGGGTGAGACAGGCCCTGCCACAGGTCGCCGACGGCGAGCCGTGGGACATCACCCGTCTGGCCCTGTCGGCCTGCCAGGTCGACGCCCTACAACTGGTCCGACCTCATCTGGAACGAATGATCGACCGCGAGATGCACTCAGGTGCCGTCTCCGACGTCATGATGATGATGCACCTCGTCATGCTCGACGAGATCACCTCTGGTGCATGGGAGGACGCCGAGAAGACCGGCCTTCGCGGAGTCGCCATGACTGAGGAACAAGGCTTGACGCTGTTCCTCCACCAGTTCCACACCGGACTGGGTCTGCTCGCCGCGCTCAGGGGCGATACCAAGAAGGCCCGGAGTCTGCAGGCGGAGGTCGAGTCGTGGGCGCGACCGCGCGAGGTGGGCCTCCTGATCCAGCAGGCCAAGGTGATCGGGGTTGCCGCGGCCTTCAGCGACGGCGACTTCGAGACCGCCTACCAGTACGCCTCGGGCATCACACAGCCTGGCACCTTCGAGCCCTACGCCTGTCAGGCCGCACGTACGCTCTTCGACCTCGTCGAAGCGGCCCTGTTCACGGGACGACCGGGAGAGGCCCGACGCCATGCTCTGGCCGCGCGCGACGCACAGGTCGCCGAGGTGTCACCGCGCCTCGCCCTGGTCACGCTCGGGTGCCTCGGCATGACGACCGAAGACGTGGCGGAGGCACGTGAGCTGTTCTCCCAGGCTCTGGCGCATCCGGCAGGCGCGAATTTCCCCTTCGAACGCGCACGTCTCCACCTCGCACACGGCATGTGGCTGCGCGGTAGGCGTGAAGTCAAAGAGGCCCGCCACGCTCTCACCCGTGCCGTGCAGACGTTTCAAGGCATCGGCGCACGTACGTGGGCGGAACGCGCCGATCGTGAACTACGAGCGACAGGTGCTCAGGTCCGTCCCTCACGGTACGCCCCGGAGTTGACCCCCCAGGAATGGCAGATCGCCGAGTTGGCTGCCAGCGGTCTGAGCAACAAGGAGATCGCCAAGCAACTGCTTCTCTCGCAACGCACGGTGGGGTCGCATCTTTATCACATCTTCCCCAAGCTCGGGATCAACTCCCGTGCGGCGCTGCGTGACGCCTTGAGCCGGACCGGCATAGGTACGGGTGGGCTCCAGCGCGGTGCCCACATGTAAGGACATGGTTGTTCTCCGGCTAAGCGACGTGCGAACGGCGTGCCGCAGCAGTGCCACATGAGGTTTTTCGTTCCGGCCGATTCACAAAACGCATATGTTGCGTCCTCACACGCGCCCGAAAGTGGAAGACAATGAGCTGACATAGCCCCGCGGGAACCGATCGACCGTGACGTGATAAGGACTCCTGGAATACATGGAATTGCGAGAGCTTCACCTTTTCATCGCCATTGCTGAAGAAGGTGGTATCTCCGCGGCGGCACGCCGGTTGCATGTCAGTCAGCCTGCACTGTCCCAGACGGTCAGCGCGCTGGAACGGCAGCTCGGAGTCAAGCTGTTGGTCCGTAACCACTCAGGAGCGTGGCCGACTGACGCCGGGGCGACGCTCCTGGCTGAGGCGCGTGCACTGTTGGCCCGGCACGACCAGGCGATCAGGGTACTGAACAGGTTCAAGACTCCTGAGAAGGATTTCCTGCGGATTGGGATACCCCTGGAACTGCCGCCTGGTCTGCTCGGCCCCCCGCTGGCATGGCTGGCGGAGGAATATCCCGAGACGCAGCTGCAGGCGTGCCATTTGTCGACCGCCGCCCAGCTGGATGCGCTACGAAATGGCGAACTGGACATCGGGCTGCTTCGTGAGCGTCCCGGCAACTCCGACCTCGAAGCGATACAGATACTGAAGGAAAATTTGGGGGTATTGCTAAGCACGGAGCAAGCACTTGCCCTCTCCGATCCCAACGGTATCCGGCTCGAAAATCTGCGCGGACTCGACTGGGTCGGCTTCACGCGTTCCACGAGCCCAGGGTGCTACGACGAATTGACGGCGACACTGCGGCAGCATGGAGTATCCGTCGGCCCTGAGTGCCCCGCCGGAAAGTCATTGATCGCGGAGGTGAAGATCGCGGCGGTGACCGGCGGCAAGTCCTTCGCCCTCGCCCCGCCGCAGTGGCCACATCCGATCCCTGACTCCGTGGCGTGGCGTCCCCTCATCGGTCACCCCTTGGTACGGCGGACTTGGCTTGCCTGGACCGCCGACACTCAACGCGAAGAAGTGCCCGGATTTATCGCGAGATTTTCTGACTCACATTGAATATCACCATTCACTGACCGCAGGCCGCAAGATCCATTCACTGGCCGGCAGGGAAGGAAAGCATGTCCGACGAAATCTGCGAGATGCCGGCAACGGAGCTGGTGGCTCGAATAATGGCAAAGGAAATTTCACCTACCGAAGTCACCGAAGCCATGCTGAACCGGATGGAATGGCTCAACCCGGTACTGCATGCATTCTGCGAGCCTACGCAGGACCTGGCACGTTCGGCGGCGGCCGAGGTGACGGAGCGGATTGCGCACGGTCACCCGGTGGGGCCCCTGGCTGGCGTGCCCATTTCGATCAAGGATCTGCTCGCCGTCAAGGGTGTCCGCACCGCGATGGGTTCCCCGATATATCGGGACTTCGTGCCGGACGAGGACGACATTGTTGTAGAACGCGTCAAGGCGGCTGGTGCCGTCATCCTCGGCAAGACCACCGTGCCCGAATTCGGCTACAGCGGCGCGGGGCACAACCCCGTCTCCCCGACGGCCCGCAATCCCTGGAACACAAAGATGACCCCGGGGGGATCCAGTGCCGGGTCGGGGGCCGCGGTGGCCTCCGGTATAGGTCCGGTGGCGCTGGGCACCGACGGCGGAGGATCGGTCCGGATCCCCGCTGCGCATTGCGGCATCTACGGTTTCAAGCCCTCGATGGGCCGGGTGCCGATGTATCCGGGTGCACGTGATGAGCGCTACCCGGGGGCCTCCAGCTGGGAGACCCTCGGTCACATCGGCCCGATGACCCGCACCGTCGCCGACGCCGCACTGCTCATGTCGGTGCTGGCCGGTCCCGACCCCCGCGACCGGTACTCGCTGCCGGCCGGCGACGTCAATTGGTCAACCGCTCCCGAGGGAGGGATCCGCGGTATGCGCGTGGCCTTCTCCCCCGACTGGGGTTACATGTCCGTGGATCCCGCGGTCCGGGCGATCGCCGCGCGAGCTTCAGGCATCTTCGAGAAGGACCTGGGGTGCACCGTCGAGGAGGCCCATCCCGGCTGGGAGGACCCGTTCGAGGCCTTCTGGGCCGTCGTGGTCGGCGACACCGACCTGGCGGGGATGCGAGCGCTGCTCGACAAGTACGGCGCGGAGATGTCTCCGAACGTGGTGGAGATACTGACCCGTAACTGGACGGCGGAGGATCTGACCAACGCCAGGAGGGTGCGCAAGGCCGTCAACAACAAGATGTGGCGGTTCATGGCCGACTACGACCTGCTGATCACCCCGACTCTCGCCGTCCCGCCCTTCCCTCTCTACAGCCAGGGACCTGAGATCATCGACGAGCGGATGCTCCCCTCGACGGCGTGGCTGGGCTTCACCCTCCCGATCAACCTCACGGGCCAGCCCGCCGCGACCGTCCCGGCGGGATTCACGGCGGAGGGCCTCCCCGTCGGGCTACAGATCATCGGCCGGCACTTGGCCGACGCCGATGTGTTGCGTGCTTCGGCAGCCTTCGAGGCCACCGCCCCGTGGGCCTCCCACTGGCCGAACCCGGTCTGAGCCTGCGTGGCAGTGCAAGAAGTCGCCCCCCAGGGCTTCCCTGGGCATCGCACATAGGGCACCTGCACGGTTTTGTCGTCCCGGCCGAGCCCTTGTATGGCGGCAGTCGGGACGTCCGCCGAATCGCACTCGAACCATGGAGTGAAACGCAATGACCGCAATCTTGCTCCCGCCGGACGCGCCGCGCAGCGAACCCGAGGACTTGCGGCCCGCATGGGTTGCGAGATCCTTCGGCGAAGCGAGTGACTTCGATGCCGCCCTCGAGTTGAGGGACAGCCTGTATGCCGCCGCGCTGCGGATGGCCCGCAACCCAGCTGATGCGGAAGACCTGGTACAGGAGACGTACGCAAAGGCCTATGCCCGCTTCGACCAGTTCCGTCCTGGCACGAACCTCAAGGCCTGGCTGCACCGCATCCTGGCCAACACGTTCATCAACACATGTCGGAAGCGCCGGCTCGACTCGACACGTGAAGGTGGACAAGCGGTAGAGGACTGGCAGTTGGCTCAGGCCGAGTCCCACATGTCGACAGGTCTGCGCTCGGCGGAGACGGAAGCCCTGGATCACGTGCCGGACTCCGATGTCAAGGCGGCGCTGCAGTCGCTCCCGGCAGAGTTCCGTGTCGCCGTCTATCTGGCATATGTCGAGGGGTTCTCCCACAAGGAGATCGCCGAGAACATGCGTATTCCGCTCGGCACGGTGATGTCCCGTCTGCATCGAGGACGTCGCAAGTTGTACGCGCTGCTGGAGGACTACGCACGTGAGCACGGCATCCTGCGGGGCCCCCCGGCCCGTGGCAAGCCGCCCCTGTTTTGAACGACGTTCCCCGATGAGCACGTCCATCCCGGCCTGGGCCGTACTGCGCGCCCGGGAGAAGGCCCCGAAGTGCCCGCCCGACGCGGGCACTCTCCCGAATCACTGGGACCAAGCGGCGTAGGACCGGCCGTACACACCAGGCTGGGTCATCCACACGGCCAGGATCATCAGCTGAACCGGGCGCCGACGGTGCTGAGCCACAACCATCCGCCGCCCGGTCGGCGGCAAAAGTCTCCGTGGGGTGCGGGGACAACCCGCCGGACTGATGCCGTCCCGGGTGCCCCGGCGATGTCCCGGAACGACCAGTTACCGTTTCGCGGGTTCGCTCCTCGACCTGCCATCCGACCGGGCGGCGTTCTCATCGCCGGAGCAGGCTGCCGAGTTCCCTCACCGGCCGAGTGGCGCCCGCAGCCCTCAGCTCGCGGATGAGCGGGGAAAGCCGTACCCACCATTTCGGGAGTCAGTGGCGCTTGAGCTCCTCGACGTCCAGGCCGCGGTCGATGCCGTGAGGGACCACCTTCTGGCCGGGTTCCTGCTCCAGCCGCCGGCCGTCGAGGTAGACCTCGACCTTGTCCGGTTCGAAGGAGACGAGGTCGCTGATCCGGCCCACCTCCGAATAGGCCGCACGGTACGACCATGCGCTGTGACGTGCCTCGCCGATGTCGTAGTAGTCGCACACCCCCTTGTAGGGGCAGAAGGTCTGTCCCTCGGCGGGGCGGAGCCGAGCTTCGTCGATGTCGGCGCGCGGCACGTACCAGCGGGGGGCGAATCCTGACTCGAAGAGGACGAGCGGGCGTTCGGAACGAGCTATCACGGTTCCCGCGTGACGGACTTCAAGGACTCGTGAGGTGTTGCGGATGTCAATGCGGTGGTAGGGATCCGCGGCATGTCCCAGAATGCGCTCGTCCTCCTCGTAGAAGGCGTCCATCGCCCGCCATGCGAAGGCGACGTGTCCCTTGAATTCGGCCGCGTGCCCGGGTGGTGCGATGAACTCCCAGGCAGCGCGTTCGACAGCTCGGTCACCGGCCCGCACTCCATACCAGGCCGTGTCGCCGAGGTCCTTGTTCCGGGTGATCCTTTCTGTCGCCACCAGGGCTTGGGGGTCGACGTCTTCGCGGGGGAAGTACGCCACGGGATAGCGGCCCGGCTCGTACAGAAGTACGACGTTCTCGCTGTCGGCGATCGATGTGCCGTTGAACTCGACCCGCATGCGTCGCCGAAGCGGTTCGGCGAAGAGCAGCCGCTCGGGCAATGGCTCAGCGGTGAGGAAGTGTCCGACCGCGCCGGCGGCGAGCGGGCCTTGCTGCCAGGACAGTCCCATGATGGGTCCCTCCGGAGAAGGGGCGACCAGGACCGGCCGTCCCCAGAGATGAGTGGTGTGCAGCCGCCTCAGAGGCCACAGAGGCGGCGTGATGTATGAGCTCCGTGGTGGCGAGAGCGGGACCGACGGATCCTGCCCTCACCGCACCGACAGCCGTAGAAGCGCGGACAAGCCGCCCGCTTCCGTTCCCTCGCGTCAGGCAACAACGCGGGCGAGGAAGTCCTTGATGTGCCCGGAGATGGTCTTGAGGTGGCTCTCGAGGGCGAAGTGGCCGGAGTCGATCAGGTGAATTTCGGCATCGGGCAGGTCCCGGCCGAAGGCCCTCGCACCATCCGGACCGAATATCTCGTCGCCCGCGCCCCACACCGCCAGCAGCGGGACCTGGGAGTCACGGAAGTACTGGTGGACCTGCGGATAGAGATCCACATTGGTCGGGTAGTCCCGGAAGAGCTTCAGCTGAATTTCGTCGTTGCCGGGTCTGTCCAGCAGCGCCTGGTCGTGAACCCAGTTGTCGGGGCTGACCAATGTCGGGTCGGCGACCCCGTTCAGATACTGCCACCGGGTGATTTCGGCAGTCAGCGCGCCACGCATGGGTCCTTCGGTGTCCGGCCCCGGAGCCTTGGCGTAGGCGAAGACACCGTCCCAGAACGGCTTGACGAATCCGTCTTCGTAGGCGTTGCCGTTCTGCGTGATGATCGCGGTGACGCGGTCAGGCGCCTGGAGTGCGAGCCGCCAGCCGATGGGTGCTCCGTAATCCTGCACGTACATCGCGAACCGGTCGACCCCCAACTGCCGGAGAAGGCCGGCGGTGACCTCAGTGAGGGCGTCGAAGGTGTACGGGAAGTCCGAAAGTGCGGGCATCGCCGACTGACCGAACCCGATGTGGTCGGGGGCGATCACGTGGTAGCGGTCGGCAAGCTCGGGGATCAGCCCGCGGAACATGTGCGAGCTCGTCGGGAAACCGTGGAGAAGGAGCAGCGTCGGCGCCTTGGGATCACCGGCCTCCCGGTAGAAGACCTCGAGGCCGTTGACGGTGGCGGTGCGGTAGTGAACGGTGCGAGTCATGACTCTAACCCCTTCATGGTCCGTAAGTGGTTGCTGGATCAGTCGACCACAGGGCATCTAACCTGTAAAGTCTCTTTTAAAGGTTAGCTTGGTTGATTGGGGTGACAGGCGCCGCCGGCACGAGCTCACAGCCGGGCCTGCGACCGTGGCCATCACAAAGCACTAACGCCTTACGTGTGCGATCACCCGTTAGGAAGCCTGAGTCGCGAACCTGAGATCCGGTGCCTCTCCAGGCACAATCCCACCTGCAGCGGGCTGTGCCCCGGTGACATCTAATGGTTAGAGTGGTGGTGTGAGCATTCGCCCAAACGTCAACGAGGTGCAGCGAGCGGGCTTCCCCATGGGGGGCGAGTCGCTCGTGGCACTCGACCTCGCCGATACCTTGATCACCGTCACGGAGCCGACCACGGATCTCCTCGCTGACCCCGAAGCCGAGGTGCGGTGGTGGGCGTTGCAGTCCCGGAGCCTGCCCCTCGGTCCGACGCCCGACATCAGGGCGACGCGCCGGCTGCGGGCGGCGATTCGTGACGCCTTGGACACCCATATCGAGGGGCGTCCCGTCCAGCTCACATCGCTCGAAGACATCAACAGCATCGCCGCGGCGGCTCCCGTGAGTCATCGGCTGGTGATGACGGATGGCGTCTTCCGTGGAGAGGAACGTTGGCACACCGAGTACGGAGGGAACGCACTCCTCGCGGCCATTGCCACGGAAGCCATCGCACTACTCACCGACCAGGACCGCCTCGGGCTGTTGAGACGGTGCGCCAACCCGAACTGCTCGATGCTCTTCCTCGGCGAGAACAAGCGCAGAAAGTGGTGCACAAGCAACATCTGCGGCAACCGTGCCCGTGTCGCCCGGCACTACGAGCGCACTCACGAAGGCAGAGTCGGCACCGTTTGACAGACCTACGGCCGGTGCCACCGCGCCAGGCGCATCGAGCCGAGAAGACCTCACAGGAGGAATCATGCAGAGTCTGGGATTTCACGAGGGCGAGCGAGAGGTCCAGCGCCGAGCCAGCGTTACAGAGGAGGCGGCCCGGCTCGAGGGGATGCTCATGCCACCGAACCTGGACGGAGGGCTCACCTTGTTCCTCGCCAAGCGCACCCTCGCCGCACTGACCGCCCGGGACCGGGCCGGACGATTGTGGACGTCCCTGCTCCACGGGGAGCCGGGCTTTCTCGAAGGGCGCGGCTCCACTCTCATGGTCCACACAGCCCCTCGGGCCGAGGACCCCCTCCGGGACGCGCCCCGCGGTCAGTCGGTGGGCCTGCTGACCATTGACTTCGCCATCAGACGTAGAGTCCGCGTCAACGGAGTCCTGACCCGAAGCGACCGCGACACCCTCCAACTGGACGCCGATCAGGCTTTTGGGAACTGCCCCGCTTACATCCAGCAACGGACCGTTGCTTGGGATACGACTGTCGGCACAGACGCCATGGGGCTGCACCGGACGAACGGCCTCGCCCTTACTGCCGAGGACGAAAAGGTGATCCAGCAGGCTGACACGTTCTTCCTGGGCACGACCCACCCGTCCCGGGGAACCGACACGTCCCACAAGGGCGGCAATCCGGGGTTCGTGCGGATCGAGGACGGGACGATCTGGTGGCCCGACTACGCAGGGAACAACCTCTTCAACAGTCTGGGCAACATCTCGGCCAACCCAGCCGCTGCGCTGCTGTTCATCGACTTCGGCACCGGCCGCTTGATCCAGCTCTCGGGCATGGCGGAAATCGAGTGGGTCACTCCCGGCTCGCCGGGCGACGACGGTGGAACCGGTCGCCGGGTCCGGTTCTACCCACAGCAGGCTCGCACGTCCTGGACTCAGTTGACCGCGGAGTCCGTCGTCCTGTCCCCGCACAACCCGGAAGTCCACGCGTAACTGACTGTTCTCTTTCCGCTCGGGTGGTCGGTCGGGTTCGAACATGGGCCTGGTCCGGGTGAGTCTGCTGGTGCACACGCGTGGAAGAAGGGCCTCTTGGTAGCTCTCGGATGTCGAGTCCAGTGAGGAACAAGAGGCCGTGTTGTCGAAGTGTCGCGTGGTCATGGCTGCCGGTCCAGTCCGTCCACTCGTGGGTGTGGCTGTCTCGCACAGGTTCGGGAACGCGGCCGACCGGCCGGAGCGCCAGCCCCGGTACGACTCGGATAGCGATGGCGAGTGGGCCCTGGTGCGGGAACTGCTGCCCGATCCCGGATGGTTGGCGGGCCGGGGCGACAGGCCGGAGGGCTACTGCCACCGGCAGATGATCGACCAATGCCGCGAAGTTAAGTGGGCGGTTCGTAAGGTGATGTCCGTTCTGGTTGGGGCTGGGCAAGGTCGCTGGTGGAGGCTCCGTCGGCTATGGCTTCCTGGCGAAGTTGCCGGTGTCGGCCTCGGTGAGGATCCCGAGTTTGACCAGGCGTTTCAGCTTGGCGCGGGTGCCTTCGACGTTCTTCGGCAGCAGTTCGTGGCCGAGGGCTTCGCAGACGTCCTTGGCCCGTAGCGGCCCGGTCGCGTGGTTGAAGGCGGCGAGGATGCGGGGGTAGTCCGGGTGCTCGGGTAGCTCCGGCGGGGATGCGGGGAGCCGGTCGACGAGGCTGGTGACGGTCTTGCGGGTGATCGCGAGGTGCTGCAGGTGGGTCTCGGCCTCCCACAGCCGGGCATGTGGTGATCGCTCGTTGGGCTGTCTATGGGGCGGGGTACGTGGAGTTGGATTGTTCCGGACGGCTTGTGGGAGATCGCCGAGCCGCTCATCCCACCGTCGAAGGTGCGGCCACAGGGAGGCGGAACGCAGGACACGCCTGATGAGCCGCTGTTCGCGGCGATCATCTACGTGCTGGTCAGCGGTTGTGCCTGGCGGGCCCTACCGCCGTGCTTCGGGATCTCGAAGTCGACCGCGCACCGCCGGTTCCTGATCTGGTCACGAGCCGGAGTGTGGGGCCGGCTGCATGAAGCGGTGCTGCACCGACTCGATGACGCCGGCCTCATCGACGTCTCGCGCGTGGTCCTCGACTTCGCCGCGCGAACAAGATCGTGCAGAGAGGGCTCTTCGCCCGCTGGGCCGCGCACCGCGAGCAACTGCCTGCGACCAGGCCGAATCTGACCGGAATCAGAGCCCGACTCAACCGCCTTACCGGCGAGCTTTTGCACGCGCTCAAAAGCACACAACATCTTCGAAGTGCCCCTGCCGACTGCGCCGTCCAGTTGGCACGCGCTGTCCGAACGGGTTCGGTTCTCCACCGACTGGACGGGCTGCATCGGCACGCACTCGAAACCGCGACCCGGTCGGTATGCGCTGGCGTCTGAGGCAGTTTGCTCGGCACTACACCATGTGCTGTGATCTTCGGCAGGACCATAGTCGACGGTGGGTGCGTCGGCCTTCTCCGCCCCACTTCGAAAATCGCCTTGGCAGCCCTGGATGGAAGGGTCACAGGGATGTGCAGCCCAGTCTGCGGTAACCAAAAAAGGACCAGCAAAAATGAGCAGTCCAGTCAACGCCTCCGCCAACGAGCAGACATCCGCCGCTCTCGGGGCGTACGGCGACAGACCCGTACCACTGTCCATCCTCGACCTCGTTCCCGTGGGGGCCGACACCGGCCCGCAGTCCGCGCTTCGGTGGACAACCGAACTCGCGAAGTCCGCAGAGCGCTGGGGGTATCACCGGTTCTGGGTGCCGGAGCACCACAGCTTCCCGGCCTCGGCGAGCCCTGCCCCAGCAGTACTGCTGGCCCACCTCGCGGCTGTCACGCAGCGCATCCGGATCGGTTCGGGCGGAGTCATGCTGACCAACCATGCCCCCCTGCTCGTCGCGGAACAGTTCGGTCTCCTCGACCTGCTGTATCCCGGGCGAATCGACCTCGGTGTAGGACGGGCGTCCGGCGGTCACCCCGTGGTCAATAGGGCGCTGCGCCGTGACGACCGCAGCGCCGGACCGGAGACCTACCCGGAGCAGGTCGCGGAACTGCTGGGGTTCGTCGGCCGGGGCTTCCCGGACGATCATCCATACACCCGGGACCACGTACACGTCGTACCTGAGTCCCGTGACCTGCCCGTCTGGATGTTGGGCTCGGGCATGTCCGGCGCGGAAGTGGCCGCGCGCTTCGGCCTTCCCTTCGCGGGCGCTTACCACATCAACCCGGAGCAGAGCCTGGTCGCGATGAAAACATACCGTGACACGTTCCAGCCTTCAGACAGCCTGCAGGAGCCTTACACCATGGTCTCTGTCAACGTCGTCTGCGCCGAAAGCGACATAGCCGCCCTGCGGCTGGCCCGGTCCGGAGCCCTGGCAATGGCCTGGGCGCGCAGCGGCTTGTCGGTCTCTGTTCCCACGCCGGAGACCGCGGAAGAACATGCCTACACCCTTGCGGAAGAAGAGTTCACCCGCCAGTGGCTCGGCCACTCTGTGCACGGATCGCCCGAGACAGTTCGGAACGGCCTGGAGCAGCTCCACAAGCGCACTGGCGCGGACGAACTGATGCTGACCACTCTGATGCCCAACTCCGGTGCCCGTCTGCGTTCGTACGAACTGGTGGCCAAGGAACTCGGCCTCGCCGACGGGTCGGCCGCCCGTTAAAGACCGACGCCGTCGGCCGGCCCTCCCCCCGCCGGCGACGTCTTCACCCGGCGTCCCGCACCACAGGAAGCGCGTAGTAGGCCCTGATCAGCGGCGACACACTGGTGACGGCCCACCCCACATCCAGGATCGCAGGCCCTCGACTGCTTCCCGGCGTGTTCCACAGTGACCAAGCCCGCGCCCTCGACTCACTGACTGAACTCGCGGCCGTCGACCGCGGATGTCATCGCTTGCGGTCACGGCCCGGTGCACCACAGGCCGTCGAAGGACGCTCCGGTCATGATCGCGCGCACTGATCACCGCACAAACCCCTCTGACCCAGCCGACTGACGGGTCCGGCGTCACCCCAGATCGGGAGCCGACCCGTCGCGGCTACCGCACACACTGCGGCTACCGCACACACTCCGCGAGCTGCAACCACCCCTGCCCCGCTTCAGCAGAAGAAGACGAGTGGGGTGTGGGCGGCCGGATATCAGGCGTGGTTGTGGGGGGTGACGAGGGGGAATTCGTTGTCGGTGTCGGCGACGATGTTGAAGTAGTTGGTGAGGATGTTGAG
>NZ_JBSFRB010000074.1:0-17792 GCF_053589015.1 Streptomyces sp. NPDC003393
GACGCATGAGCGTCACCGGCCCGACGGTTTCCCGGTGCCGCCGCGAGCCGTGCGGCAAGCACGCACCCGCCTGCCGCGAGGCCTGGACAGGTGCCCCGGCGACGCGGTCACATCTTGTCCGTCGTCCCGGCGGCATCGTCGGTGAGTTCCTCCCGCAGCCACCGCGAGTGGTGTCTCGCCGCCCAGGAGCGGCTGACATACCCGGTCCTCATGCCGAGCCTCGTCTCCGGATCCTCGAAGGCCTTGCGCATGTGCCCGAGCACCACAATGGTGATGGCCCAAGCCAGGCAGTCATGAACGAAGATGACGCTGACGCGCGAGATGAGGGGCAGAAGTCCCGTGAACCACATGAGCAGACCGGTGAACAGCATCACGAGCACCGCGCCCGCGATCCAGCCCGCGTAGATCTTCTGCCCCGCGTTGAACTTGCCGGCCGGTCTCGCCCCGGGCGACGTGCGGCGCCTGCGGACGGCGCGCAGCCATTGCCTGTCGTAGACCGCGAAGCGATTCAGCCGGCGCAGGTCCGCGCGGAAGTCGGAGGAGAGCAGTCCCAGCAGGAAGGGCAGCGGCAGGGCGATGCCCGACCATTCGTGGACCGTGACCATCAGATAGCGCCGACCCACCAGCTGCGCCAGCGGGCCTATGTACAGGCAGGCCGCGGTGACCATGCACACCAGCATCAGCCAGCCGGTGGCCCGGTGGACCATGCGCTCGGCGGCGCTGAACCGGCGGACGCTGCCGCCCGGCTCACGCCGCGTCGCTGTGCCGGTCGGCGTCGTCGAGCCAGCCGTCGACGGCATAACCGCGCTCCTCCCAGTAACCCGGAACGACCTTGTCCGTGACCGAGATGCCGGACAGCCACTTGGCGGACTTGTAGAAGTACATGGGGGCCACGTAGAGGCGGGCCGGTCCGCCGTGCTCATGGGTGATCGGCTTGTCCTGCATGTTCAGTGCCACCAGGACGTCCGAGCGGCGGGCCTGGTCCAGGGTGAGGCTCTCGGTGTAGGCGCCGTCGAAGCAGGTGAACCGAACGGCCGTGCCTGAGGAACAGACCCCGGAGGCGTCGAGGAGGTCGGCCAGCTTCACTCCTTCGAAGGGCGTGTTCTCCACCCGCCACCCGTCGGTGCACAGCACGTCGCGGACCACACGCGTCTGCGGCATCGCACGCAGCTCGGACAGCGTGTACGTCTTCGGCCGGTCCACCAGTCCGCCGATGCTCAACCGGTAGTTCGACGCGTCCTTGCGGGGCACCGAGCCGACGACGCTGTAGAAGCGGAAGCCGCCCGGGTTCGGCAGCAGACCGGTGACGCCCGTCGCATCGACCTGGGATGCGGCGCCGAGGAATCCTTCCCAGCCGCGTTGCAGGTAGGGCGCCGCGGCCAGCCCCGCGGCTCCCGCGCCGAGCATGCCCAGCACGGCCCGCCTCCCCACCGGTGTGCCGTCAGGCCTCCGCTTCGGCTTTTCTGCCATGGTCAGTGCTCCTTCGAAGGGGGAGGCGGCGATTGCGTCGGCGCCTGGCCGCCCGACATCGCCGCGGCCGCGTACGGCGGCCGCAGGTGCGAACGCCTGTGGGCCGTCCGCCGGTCCGCCACCGATTCAGTCACCGGTCAAACGGGTGACGATGCTGCCACGGCCGTTCTCGAACTGTCAACAACGCGCTGGAGCGGACGCGTGACAGGTCACGGGAACGCGCACCGGGCCGGCACCGGTCTTCGCCGGCCACCGTCGGCGGACCCGTGCGGGCCTCAAGCGGATTCGGAGCGCACGACGCGGCGCAGCTTGCGGAGCGCGTTGTGCTGGCGGCTCTTGACCGTACCCACCGGCACGCCGAGGATTTCCGCCGTCTCCTTGATGCTGCGATCCCATAGGTAGGTGCACACCAGGACGGCACGGTGCTCCGGGGACAGCCGGCCGAGCAAGGGGCTGGCCACGAGGGCGTCGTGGACCGCTTCGGTGCCGTCGGTCGCCGAGGCCGGCTCCGTGTAGGTGACGCCCACGACCTCCCTGCGGGCGGACGGTTTGCGCACCCAGTCGACGACCAGGTGCCGGGTCACGGTGAAAAGCCAGCCCCGGATGGAGCCCTCCATTCCCAGCAGGCGGTCGATGTTGCGCCAGGCCCGGACGATCGTCTCCTGGACGATGTCTTCCGCGAGCCCGTGATCACCGATCATCCTCTCGGCGTACGAGACAAGGCCGTCCCGGTGATCCGTCATGATGGTGCCGAGCAGTTCTGCCCCGGTCATCGTCGTGGGGGACGTAGCCATAGTGTTCTGAACATCCTGGTTCTGTGTCATGCGGCGATCGGGGCCCTGCGTGGCTCCGCGTCGGCACTGTAGGAAGAGCCGGGTGTCAGAAAACTGCCGCGCCAGTGACGCCGGGGTGCCGAAGGTCGGGGCACCGGAGGCTCTCGTGGCCGTGCGACGGCCACCGCCCTTGACCGGCAAGGTGATTCACCGTTTCGCCCGCTGCGTGTTCCTGCCACTGGGTCGGAACAGGCCCGGCGCTATGAGCGGCATGTCACTTCCGACCTGTGCGGTCGGACACGGTGTGTGTCGCTCCGCGCCTTCATGTGTCCGCAGGACATGTACGAGGCGGGCGCTCATGACTGCGGGATATGTGTGAGTCGTGCACACCGGGGCGCCCACACACGCTGCCCCAGCAACCCTCGCGGGCGTTTGTCCGCCGGCCGCCCACTGTGTGAGTACCATGCGCAGCGTCATCCATATTGAGGGAGTGAGTGGTTGTGGCCAGCCAATCAGCCTCCGCACTCCGATCGCGGTATGCCCGACAAGCCGCATCGGACCTGGAGGAAAATCGCCGACTGCAGAAGGAGCTGGCGGAACAGATCAAGATGTTGAAACAGGAGGAGGCCCTCCTGTCGGACATCATCGCGCTTGCCCAGGGGCACGAGGATCTCGCCGGCACCGCGAGTGTGCCCGAGCAGGTTTCTCACGAACGCCCGGCGGAGTCGGCGGAGCAGGAGGTCGCGGCCCTGCCCGTCGAGCCGGCCTCGCAGCGCCCGGCATCCGCTCGGTCCGCTTCGGCGGGCAGCCCGGCACGGTCCGGCGCGAAGGGGAAGTCACGTCAGCCTCTGCTCGGCGATCTGCTGATGGACCTCCTCGGAGCGCATGACGAGCCGCGTCTGGCCAAGGAGTTGCGGGACGAACTCCTGGACAAGCATCCGGACCGCAACCCGACCCCACAGGTCGTACGCAACGCCCTCGAGGCCCTGGTCGCCAAGGGGCGCATCCGTCGTCACAAGCAGCAGCGGTCGGTGATGTACACGCTCATGGAGTCCGCCGACCGTGGACACACGGCCGCGGAGGCCGAAACCGCCGGCTGACACGGAAAGCCTTGCTCCCCGGCACTCCCCGCAGTCATGCCCGGCACGGCCGCGGTGAGTGCCGGCCATGGGTGACCAGTGTCATGTTTCTTCTCCCCTCTCTCCTCCCTCCGGTTCGGCCGGCAGGGACCGGACGGCTCGGCCGCCGCCATGGCGCCGGGTGTCATCACCACCTTGACTGGTGACGCAAGGTGTGTGCACAGTGAGTGCGCCGCGCAGAGCGGGCGTGCGACACGCACCGGCAAGGTCGGCAGAGTGGAGAATGGTCATGAACAACGACAGTGCGGTGGATGTCGCCGCAGAAGTGAGGCGTGCCAAGTTCGGCAAACTGCCCGAGCGTATCCGCCTGGAGGACATGAGCGAGGTGAGGCAGGTTCCATCGGGCACGGGGCTCGGCACCGCCTACAACCCCGAGGGGTCGTGGCAGCACTTCTCCTGCCTGGCCATGGATCTCGGCCTCTGAAAGCGACGTCTCGGCAGTTGTGAATCGATGATCCGCCTCCTTTGATAGCGTCGCGTCATGGCTGAGGCGACGGACCAAGGGCGGCTGCCCGCGACCCTGCGGCAGCGCATCGTGCTCGCCGCCGCGGGGTTGCTGGAGGAGGAAGGGCTCGAGGCGGTCTCCACGCGCGCCGTGGCGGCGCGCGCGGGAGTTCCCCCGCCCACGATCTTCCGCACCTTCGGGGACAAGGACGGGCTGCTGGAGGCCGTCGGCGAGCACGGTTTCCGGACCTACCTCGAAGCCAAGACCCGGCTTCCCGAGACCGAGGATCCGGTCGAGCAACTCCGCATGGCCTGGGATCTTCAGATCCGCTTCGGGCTGGCGCATCCCGCGTACTACACACTCGTCTACGGCCGGGCCCGGCCCGGGTACCTGCCGCAGGCAGGACGCGAGGCCGTCACCGAGCTGCGGCGCATGATCACGCGGGTGGCAGCCGCGGGCCGCCTGCGGACGAGTGTCGAGCGGGCCGCCGACCTCATGCACGCCGTGGGCGTGGGCACGGTCCTCACCATGATCAGCGTTCCGGAGGAGGCGCGCGACCCCGCCATGGCCGACATGGCGCGCGAACTGGTGATGGCTGCGCTCACCGTCTCGGCCCCCGCGGAGTCGGCGGGGACGAACCATGGAACCGACGCCGTGGTGAGCAGTGCGATGGCGCTGCGCGCGGCAGTGGGCCGCCATGCCGTGCCCGCGCTCAGCGCGGCGGAGAAGCCCCTGCTCGTCGAGTGGCTGAACCGTCTCGCGAACAGCCCGCGGAACCTCGCCGCCCGGACGGGTGTCGGGGAATCCGGTCAGGCGCGGGGCTGACGCCGCCTCGTATCCGGTCGCTGTGGTGCAGGCCGCTGTCGCGCGGACAGTGGGCCAGGTGAAGCGGCCGCCCTCGCATCGGGGAAGGATGCGAGGGCGGCCCTCCGTTCCCGCGGCCAGGAGTGGCGCACGGTGTCCTGGCGGCAAGAGCTCTTCCATCTGGTTCAACGGGATGTAAGGGATCGAGGTTCAGGAGGGCGGGCCGAAAGGCAGACCGCGACACACCGGGCGTCGCCCTCCGTATGTCCCAGCCACGCGCGAACTGCGTCCGGACGTCAGTGCCGGGCGGACGACCCCCTTACGCCGTCCCGGACCCTGAGCGGCGCAGCAGGTCGGCGGCTCGCTCGGCGAGCGCGTACACCGTGGCGTTGGTGTTGCTCGACGGGACGGACGGAATGACCGACGCGTCGGCGACGCGCAGCCCGTCGAGCCCGTGAACACGCAGGTCGGAGTCGACCACGGAGGCGTCGTCCTCTCCCATCACGCAGGTGCCGACCGGGTGGCAGTAGGAGCCGGAGTGCTTCCGGGTGAAGTCACCGAGCGACTCCTCGTCCACCGCGTCCAGTCCCGGGCTGATCTCCTCGATGCCCCATTCGGCGAGCGCCGACGACCAGGCGATCCGTCGCGCCGTTGCGATGCCGGACAGCACCGCCCGGACATCCTGCTCCGCGGCGAAGTAGTTCGGATCGATCACCGGAGGCGCGTACGGATCGGCCGAGGCGATCCTGAGCGAGCCGCGGCTGGCCGGCCGCATCGGCGAGATGCCGATGGTGAAGCCGTTCTCCACCACGGCGACGGGGTTCGGGAGCGGGACGTCGATGAAGATGATCTGCACGTCGGGTGCGTCGGCGTCAGGCGTGCTGCGCAGCAGACCCAGGATCTCGCCGTGGTTGTTGCGTGGCAGGGGTATCGGCCGTCGCGCCTGGTACACCAGGTTGGCCCGGGTGTGGTCGTGCAGGTTCCGGCCCACGCCGGGCAGGGCGTGGAAGACGTCGACCTGCGCCTGCCGCAGATCGTCCTCGGAGCCGATGCCGGAACGCTGAAGGATCAGCGCGGACCCGACGGTGCCCGCCGTGAGCACCACCTCGCCGGTGGCTCTCGCGGTGCGGGTGCGGCCCCCTGCGCTGTACTCCACCCCGACGCAGCGACGGCCGTCGAAGAGCAGCCGGTGGGCGACGGCACCGGTGACGACCGTCAGGTTGCGCCGGTTCAGCGCCGGCAGAAGATAGGCATCGGCCGCGCTCTGCCTGCGCCCGTCGACGATGTTGAGGTCGACAGGGCCGAAGCCCTCCTCCAGACCGCCGCTGATGTCATGGGCCCGGCGGTGGCCTGTCTCGACCGCGCCGGCCAGGCAGGCAGCAGGACATCGTTGGGGAACTCGGCCGGTCCGACGCTCAGCGGCCCGTTCGTACCGCGGCCGGGGGCCCCGCTCACCGCCGTCTCGGAGCGCTGGAAGTAGGGGAGCAGGTCGTCGAAGGACCAGCCCTTGGCCCCGTGCTCGTTCCAGCTGTCGTAGCTGGTGCGGTGGCCGCGCGAGAACACCATGGCATTGATGGCGGACGAGCCGCCCAGACCTTTGCCGCGGGGAAAGGCCACGGGGGATCCGGAAGCGTGCTGCACCACGGTCGTGTCAGCCCAGGCCGCCTCCGAGGTCGCCAAGGAGGGCCAGGCCGGCGGATGCGCGGCCGCGTCCGGCAGTGCCGCGGACCCGGCTTCGAGCAGGAGGACGCGAGTGTCACCGTTCTGCGTCAGGCGCGCGGCGAGGACGCAGCCGGCCGTGCCACCGCCGACGACGACGATGTCGTGCGCAGAGTCGTGGTCGTGTGAGGACATGGCTGTCCAATCCGCTGGCTGGATCAATGGTTCGGATCAGAGCGTATCACTGGTTCGAACCAATGGTTCGGGCGAGGCGATATCACCGCATGCGGGGCGCGCGGCGGAAAGGACAGCGCGCAGGGCGCCGAGGGTCGCTTGCGATCGGGGACGGGATGCGCGCTCGCACATGTCCTTGCGGGTCACCGGCGTGTGAACCTTTCGCTGTCCGGAACACGTGATGGTGGTGGCAGGATCCCCGTCCGTACGAGCGGTCGGACGGGGCCCAGGGCGGCCGCCTTGTGGGGAGAGCGTCGGGGCGGCCGCCTTCCGGCTCCTGCCCGTCCTTGCCGTGGGGACGAGGACGGGCAGGAGCCGGGTCGCCGGCTTCGCCGGTCTCTCCGCGGACCCGGGGCGGACGGGCGTCGGCCGGTCGCCGAGCCGTCGCCGTGATGAGTCACATGTCGCTCCCTGCCGAGCGGGGCTGACGGGACGTCAACCACAGGCTCTCGCACACGCGGTGGTCCGGGTGGCTCGCGGAGGCACGTATCACCACGGTGGACACAGTGGCCGGAGGCGGTGACACGTGAGGAGCGTCATGGTCGCGGGCGTCCGCCGCATCCTCGCCGCACCACTGGGTCTCCTGCACCGGTCGATCGTGAACGGTGTACGCCAGGCCGAGAGGCGAGATGCAGCGACGGCTGACCGGGCTCAGTATGGAAGGTGGCTGTCGCAGCGCGACGTTCGGCCACGTCGCACGTACGAGGTGGTGGATCGACATGCCGGATGAGGTCCGTGACGTCATCATCATCGGCTCAGGTCCGGCCGGCTGCACCGCTGCGGTCTACGCGGCGCGTGCGAGGCTGCGTCCCCTGCTCTTCGAGAGTGCCGTCTCCGCCGGCGGCGCCTTGGTGAACACGACCGAAGTGGAGAACTTCCCGGGGTTCCCCGATGCCGTGTACGGGCCCGACCTCATGGAGCGGATGAGGTCCCAGGCGGCGCGCTTCGGCACGGAGTTCGTCGCCGACGACATCGTCGAAGCGCGGCTGTCGGGCAGGGTGAAGGACGTGGTGGACGCGAGCGGAGCGACCTACCGGGCGAAGGCTGTGATCCTGGCGACGGGATCTCGGTACCGGCGGCTGGGCCTGGAGAACGAGCAGCGGCTGTCCGGGCGTGGCGTGAGCTGGTGTGCCACCTGTGACGGGTTCTTCTTCCGGGACCAGGACATCGTGGTCGTCGGCGGGGGCGACTCCGCCCTGGAAGAGGCCACCTTCCTGACCAGGTTCGCCCGACGGGTGACCGTCGTGCACAGGCGCGACAGCCTCCGGGCGTCGAAGATCATGCAGGAGCGCGCACGGCGTGACGAGAAGATCGACTTCGTCTGGAACAGCGAGGTGGTGGACATCCTCGGCGAGGACCGGGTCACCGGTGTTCTGCTGCGGGCGGTGGACAGCGGAGAGGTCAGACCTCTGCCGGTGACCGGCGTCTTCATCGCCATCGGGCATGATCCACAGGTAGAGGTCTTCAAGGAGCAGATCGCTCTCGATCATGCCGGCTACGCAGCGGTCGAGGGTCGTTCCACGCGCACCAACCTGGACGGCGTCTTCGCCTGTGGTGACGTCGTGGACCACGAGTACCGGCAGGCCGTCACGGCGGCGGGCACCGGATGTTCGGCCGCTCTGGATGCCGAGCGGTACCTGTCGGCGCTGGCCGACTGCGCCACCTGCGAAGAGGCGCGCTTCGAAGCCACGACCGTGGCGGAACTGGTGCGTTGACGCTCGAGCGGCTCGCACGGAACGCGGCGCCGGTTTTCGCCGTCCGTGACCGGAGGGCGAAAACCGACGTCCTGGTGCCGGGTCGGTCTTCAGTGCGCGCGTCAGCGAGTGATGGCGCGGGCGGCCTGCTCGATGGTGTCGGCGACCGCGGCGGGCTGGGAGACCGAGACCGCGTGAGAGGCGCTGACCTCGGTGGTGTGCGCCTGGGCGCGTTCGGCCATGAAGCGCTGGGCGGCCGGCGGGATGTTGAGGTCCTCGGCGGCGATCAGGCTCCAGGAGGGGATGGACTTCCAGGCGGCCGTGGTGGCCTTCTCCTCCAGGGCGGAAGCGGTGACGGGGCGCTGGGTGGCGGCCATCAGATCGGTGACGGGCGTGGGTACGTCTGCGGCGAACTGGTCGTGGAACCTGTCGGCCTTGATGTACAGGTCGGTCCCGGAACTCGTGCTGACCGGGTCGAGGTTGGGTCCGAGGGTGCTGCCGGGGAACCTGCCCGACAGCTGAAGAGCGCTCTCGCCCGCCTCGGGTATGAAGGCGGCGATGTAGACGAGCGCCTTGACCTTCGGGTTGTCGGCGGCGGCCTGGCTGATGACGGCACCGCCGTAGGAGTGGCCCACCAGCACCACCGGCCCGTCGACGCTGTCGAGGAAGTCGGTGAGATAGCCGGCGTCGTCGGCCAGCCCCCGCAGCGGGTTAGCCGGTGCCACCACCGGATAACCCTGGTGCCGCAACCGCTCGATGACGCCGTTCCAGCTGGAAGAGTCCGCGAAGGCACCGTGCACCAGCACGACGGTGGGCCTGTTGTCCGGGGTGCTGCTCATGTCGGGATCGTCTCCTTCATCGGTGGCGCCTCGGACGGCGCCTTCGTTCGGGCGGTCGGCCCCGGTCCACCGGGGCTCGGTCGGGGGTGGTGGTTCGTGACGGGCTTCAGCGGGTGGTGGCGCGGGCGGCCTGCTCGATGATGCGGGTGACGGCGGTGGGGTGGGAGACGGAGACGGCGTGGGAGGCGCTGATCTCGGTCGTGTGGGCGTGGGCACGCTGGGCCATGAAGCGCTGGGCGGCCGGCGGGATGTTCTTGTCCTGGGTGGTGACCAGGTCCCAGGAGGGAATGTCCTTCCAGGCGGTGGAGGTGGCCTTCTCCGCCAGGGCCTGGGCGGCGACCGGACGCTGGGTGGCGGCCATGAGATCGGTGACGGACTCGGGTACGTCGGCGGCGAACTGGTCGTGGAACTTGTCGGCCTTGATGTACAGATCGGTGCCGGTGGTTCCGTCAGCGGCCGGGAAGGGCACGGAGTCGAGGGTCGGGGCGAGGGTGGAACCGGGGAACTTGTTGGACAGCTCCAACGCGCTCTCGCCCTTGTCGGGCGCGAAGGCGGCGATGTAGACGAGCGCCTTGACGTCCGGGTCGTCGGTGGCGGCTTGGCTGATCACGGCGCCGCCGTAGGAGTGGCCGGCGAGGACGACGGGTCCGTGGATGCCGGCCAGGACGCTGCGCAGGTAGGCGGCGTCGCCGATCAGCCCGCGCAGCGGGTTGGCGGGAGCGACGACCTGGTAACCGTCGTGCTGGAGGCGCTTGACGACGCCGTTCCAGCTGGACGCGTCCGCGAAGGCCCCGTGGACCAGGACGATGGTGGGCTTCTTCCCCGAAGTCCCGTGTCCGCCCTTGGCCGCGTTGGCCGGGGTGGTGAAGGCCAGAGTCAGGGCGGACACTCCTGCGACTGCGCCGAGGGCGGCGATGCGGGTGCTGGGGGCGCGGAAGACGGTCTTGAGGTTCATGTGGTCTCTCCTTCGGTGCATGGCATGGCGGAGCCGGGGGTTTCCCGTGTCCGGCACCGGCCGGGGGCGATGCCCGTAAACATAGCGCCCGATTATCTTGCACACAACTTAAACGCCCCCGAGGTGCGTCGGTTCCGTGGGAGGGTGCGCCGGATCACCGACGATCGCGGGTCAGCAGACGTCGTCCTCGGGCACGAGCGTGAGGAGACGTACGGTCTCGACGTACAGCCAGACCAGGGTCAGTGTGAGTCCGGTGGCTGCCGGCCAGGCGTCCTCGCGGGGAGCCCCGTGGACGACACCCCCCTCCACCTGCCTGAAGTGAAGAGCCAGGAAGGGAACCGCCAGGGCGATGCCGGCGGCACCGGCACAGACGCCGAGGCCGGCATGGTGGAAACCGAGGCCGTCGCCACCCAAGAAGGGAAGCAGCAGCAAGTCGGACGCCGCGAGCAGGCTCAGTCCGGCCACCGAGGCGGTCGCGAATCCGCGGCGGCGGCCGGACACACGTATCCAGCGCAGTCCGTACGCGACCAGAACGCCGGCGAAGGCGGCCATCGTGCCCAGCACGGCCTGCTCGAAGACCCCCGGCGACACATGAGCGGAGACCGTGCCGGACAGCACGGCGAGAAACGCGCCTTCGCACCCCGCGAACGCCAAGGCCAGGAAGGGCGACGCTCGCGCTCTTCGCCACTGGCACACCACCAGGACGAGCGCGATCAGCCCCGCCGCGGCGGCTGCGCAGCAGGAGGCCGGGAGGTCCGTCGGAGGGATCGGCCGCAGGGTCCAGCACGACACTGCTGTCAGGAAGGTGATGGCGAGCATCAGGGCCGCGCGCGAGATGACCTGAT
The DNA here is from genome assembly GCF_053589015.1 of Streptomyces sp. NPDC003393. NCBI lineage: Bacteria > Bacillati > Actinomycetota > Actinomycetes > Kitasatosporales > Streptomycetaceae > Streptomyces > Streptomyces sp. NPDC003393. The sequence goes on from NZ_JBSFRB010000074.1 coordinate 10,858, forward strand.
CCATCGTCATCAGATCACCGACGAACCGGGGCAATACGGACTGCCCGGCCCCATGGGCGGGATCCGCTTCCTCGCCCGCGCCGACCCGGTCCCGTATGACGGCGACGCTGACCAGTTGGTCGGCGGACGCCGTCTTCAGTCCCCCCTGACGGTTGAATCCGGGCCGCGCAAGGAGCGGATTGCTGCTCTTCAACGACCTGTTCTCGCCGGACACCACGCCAGATTTCCTCGTCCTCGACGCACACGACAGCCGACGCTGCTAGTGCGCCCGTCACGAGGGCGCCCAGGCCGGCCTTCCCGAACGGGCAGGAGGACCGGCGACCGGGAGACGCCCACCGGACGGCGCACCGCAGGCAGCCGCCTCCCGTCCCGCCGCAATGGGTGGCGCGGCGGTAGCCGGTCATCAAGTACACGGATCCGGCGGGGGGCGAGGTTCACTGCGCGAGACCTGACGAAAAGCAGGGATGCGCGCGTGGGCCGCGCGAGGTGCCCGCGCCGTCAGGACGCACACACGCCCTCGGTGGCGTCACACACTGCGTCGCCGAGTGCGGCAGCGGCGTTGCGCAGTTCCGGGGGCAGTTCGCCGGCCGTCAGCGAAGAGGGCCGGGCGGGATACCCTCTGCCCCACAGCGGCCCCTGGGAACCCGGTCGAGCCATGTCGGCGGAGCCGGCGCCCGGGAGGAGGCCGGCATCGGTCCTCCCGCCGTCACCACGCGCCGACTGTCCGGACGCCGACCGCGACACCGCGCGGCGGATTGCTCGACGGCGGCGACATGGCGGTCGGTCATCGCCCGCGCCTCCCGCACCACTCGGTACCAGCACGCATGGGGTTGCGCCCGCGCTCCGGTGCGCCTGGGGACCGGATCAGCGGCCGAGGAAGGCGCCGGGGATCCTGGCGTGTGGGCCTCGGCGGACAGGACGATGGCCGCGACGCGCGTGGCGGCCTCTGCGCGGGCCGTCGTCAGGGCCGCCATGACACTGCCGGCGAGTTCCGGTCCCGACATCTCCTTGAACCGGTTGCCGAGGAAACGAACAGCCGACGCCCAGGCGTCCGCCGAGACGGTGGCCTCCACCACGCCGTCCCTCGAGGTGACGGTCACCGAAAACTCCCGCATCTGCTGCTCGGCCCTGGCCACGGCGTCGTGCCGCCGGGCGAACTCGGCAAGGACCCTTTCCAGGTTGTCTCCCGGAAAAGCTTCCACCGTTCCTCCTTGCCGGTGCGGCGTCACGAAGTCGGCGTACCGGCCCGACTCGGGGCAGTCATGCTCCGGGAGCCGATCGCGTCGGCGTTCGTGCGATTGCCTCGTCAAGAAGCACCCGAGGCGTGTCCACGCACGGTTCGCACCCGGACAAGGCCGAAGTCCCACCCCGTCGGCAGGTGTCTTCCGAGGGCGTGGCCCGTCGCGGTCGTGTGGGCGGCGGCACACACGGGGGTGCCGTCCGCTCAGTGTTCGGCGGGGTGCAGGAACGCCTCGAGGGTGGTGGTCAGTTGCTGTCGGAGCCCCTGTCCACGGGGGTGCCGGTCCGCATCCTGGGCCAGGGCCGGCAGCAGGTGCCGCTCCGCGACGATCCACTCGGCGGCCTCCGTGCTGCCGCCGAACTCCTGTGGGCGCACCCCTGGGCGCGGCGGCGGCAGGATCAGTGGCCTGCGGTGCGGTGCGATGAGCGCGGTCGCGGCCTCGGCACTGTACAGGTAGTGCTCGAACATCCGTGCCCGCGCCTCGGACCGTGCGCCGGGCGAGTCATGCAGGGCACTGAGCTCCGCTGCGAAGCCGCGCAGCAGTTCGTGACAGGTGTAGCGGCCCGGGACCAGTTCGACGAGCATGTGGTGATCGACGAGTTCCGCCATGTCCTCGCGGGTGGCGTGCAGGTCCGTACCGGCCAGGCTGGCAGCGGCCTGCACCGTCATGTCGCGTGACGGGTGCAGACCGAGCAGCCTGAACAGCGAGGCGGCGCTGTTGCCGAGCGCTTCGTACGAGGTGCGGAAGGCGCTGCGGATGTCTGTCCGGGCGTCGTGCGTGGACAGGGCGGCGAGGCCGTCCCGGTCGTCCTGCAGCCGGGCCGCGAGGGAGGCCAGGGAGGAGGCCGGCTGCACGAGCACCCGGGTGGCGGCGACGGCCAGCGCCAGCGGCAGTCCTCCGCACAGTTCGACGATGTCGCCCGCCGCGGCGCGCTCGGCTCTGGTCCGATCGGCTCCGAGCCGGCGTTCGAGGAGTTCCAGACCCTCCTGGCGGGTGAGGGGGTCCAGTGTGACGATCCGGGCGTTGTCCGTCACGGCCAGGCCCATCAGACGCCGCCGACTGGTGACGATCACCAGACTTCCCTCGGTGGCGGGGAGCAGGGGCCGCACCTGTTCGCTGTCGCGTGCGTCGTCCATGACGATGAGCAGCCGGCGACCGGCCAGGGCACTGCGGTAGGCGGAGCCGAGCGCGGTGGCGCTCGCCTGCGCCGGGACAGGTTCGGCACCCAGCGCGTCGAGGACCGCCCGCATGGCCCGGTCCGGGTCGAGAGGCGGCTGCGTGGAGTGGTGGCCCTGGAGGTCGACGTAGATCTGTCCGTCGGGGAAGCGGTCGGCCGCCAGATGCGCCCAGCGGACGGCGAGTGTCGTCTTTCCCACTCCCGGCATGCCGGACAGGGCGACGACCGTCGGAGAGCTGACCTCGCCCTCCAGGGGCAGAAGTTCCAGGCACTGGCCGAGGACGGCCTGACGACCGGCGAAGACGGCGCAGTCCGCGGGCAGCCGGGACGGTGCCGCGAGGTTGGGGGGCCGCGGTTCGGCGTCCCCCAGGTGCAGTTTTCGCTGGAGGAAGTGCTGTTGCGCGGCACGCAGTTCGGGGCCGGGTTCCACACCGAGTTCGTCGGCGAGATCACGGCGGATGCGCTCGAACTGGTGCAGGGCCTCGGCCCGTCGGCCGGTGGCCGCCAGGGCGGCGATGATCCGCGAGTGGACGGCCTCGTCGAAGGGGTGGCCGTCCAGCGCGCGTCGCAGGGCGGCCAGCACGTCCTCCGTCAGTCCGGGTGCCGAGGCCAGGACGACATCGGTGGCCTCTTTGACCGTCGCGACGAACTCGTGTCCGACCGAGGTGAACACGGGGTGCCGGGAGACATGGGTGCCGTCGGCGACCATGGGGCCGCGCCAGAGCCGGAGGGCCTCCACGAAGTGGTGGGCGGCACGTGTGGGGTCGCCGGCCTTGACCGCGAGCTGTGCCTGTGCGCACAGGTCGCGAAAGTGCAGAAGATCGGAGCTGGAGGCGTCGACCAGCAGGCGGTAGCCGTCGGCGGAGCGCACGAGGTGCCTGGCGTTCGCCCGGTTGCTCAACTGGGGCTCCAGCGTTCTGCGCAGGGCCCCGATGTGCCGGTGCACCACATTGACGGCACTGGCCGGCGGCTCGCCCTCCCACAGCAGGTCGATCGCTTCGCTCAGCGTGAGCGGGCCGGGCGCGCGGAGCAGCAGCAGGGCGAAGAGGGCCAACCTCTTCGGAGGACCGAGGTCGAGCTCGGCGCCGGCGCGCACCGCCCGCACCGGACCGAGGATCGAGTAGCGTGTCGCCGGGTCCATTCCGCCTCCGACCTCTCCGTTTTCCGTGTCCTTGCCGCTCGGGTCGGTCATCGCGGACGTGGGATGGGTGTGAGGTGGGGCCGCGGCTCGGCTCGTGCGGTGGTCGGCAGGCATGTTCATCTGCGGTGACAGTGAGGGACGGCGGGCGCGGGTGGGGGAGCGGTCGCCGTACGTGATTGCTGCATCAAGTAAAAGGCGCAGTTCCTTGACTTGTCAAATATGTGCCTGGTCGTGGCGCGGCCGACAAGTGATCGCCTGCCGAGGTGTGGGGCCGCAGTGGTCGCAGAAGCGTGTGCGAAGCCCGTGCCTGCGCAGGCACGGGCGGGATATGCCCACCGGGCGCGGCCGGGCCCGAACCGGGAGAAGCGGCTGCCCGGCGGGAAGCCGCACGAGGCGTGCCGTGCAGGCGGATCGGTGGAGCCGCCCGCACGGCACCGTGGCGGCGCCCCTCGTCCGGCGTCGGCGTCTCAGGCCGCCGCGTCGAGGACGACACGGAAACGGGCCTGGCCCGAGAGCATCCGCTCGTACCCCTCCATGGCCCGCTCGAAGGGCAGGACCTCCACGCTGGGACGGATGCCGTGGGCGAGGCTGAAGGCGAGGTTGTCCTCGTTCTCGATGGAGGAACCGGTCAGGCTGCCGACGATGGAGTGGGTGCCGAAGATCAGATCGGGTGTCGAGACCGTCAGCGGGTCCGGCGCGGCGCCGACCACGACCAGCTTGCCGTTCGGGGCCAGACCCCGGACCAACGGGTTCATCGATGCGCCGCTGGACGCGGTGGCGACGATGACCGAGGCGCCACCCAGGTGGCGCAGCGCCGAGCCGGGGTCGGCGCTGGTGCTGTCGATGTACTCGTGCGCGCCCAGCCGACGGGCGAGCGACTCCTTCTCCCGGCCCCGGGCCACGGCCGCGACCCGGTAGCCGAGGCTGCGGGCGTACTGCAGGGCGAGGTGGCCGAGCCCGCCGATGCCCTGCACCGCCACCAGGGACCCCGCCCGGGTGTGGCCCTGCTGCAACGCGGCGAAGGTGGTCAGCCCCGCGCACAGGAGCGGCGCCGCGTCGACCGCGGACAAGCCCTCGGGAATGCGTACCAGGCCGCTCGCCCGGGCGTAGGCCACCTCGGCGTACCCGCCGTCGGTCGTCGTGCCGGTCTGCGCCTGGTTCAGGCAGTTGACGAAGTCACCCCGGCGGCAGGGCTCGCACTCCCCGCAGTGCCCGTTGAGGAAGCCGACGCCGACGCGGTCACCGGGCTGCCAGGCGGTGACGCCGGCCCCGACGGCGTCGATGACACCGACGATCTCGTGTCCCGGGACGATGGGCTGCGAGGGGTCGGGGCGCAGGCCCTCGACGGCCAGCACGTCGGTGTGGCAGACACCGCAGGCCTGCACGCGCAGCCGGACGTGTCCCGGTGCGGGTTCGACCAGTTCTCGCTCGACCGGTCGCAGGTTGTGGACGCCGGTGGCCTCGAAGGCGCGATAGGTGGACATGTCATAGCTCCTGGGTGTGGTGACGAAGCCCTTGGTGCCGCAGGGAGCCGGCTCTCATGGCCGCTCCGGCCGCGCGCCGCCCGCCGTACGGGCTGGGCGAAGGGGCGAGATCAAGCCGCCGATCTCAATATGACCGGTCGACTTGGTTCGAGTCTAACCGACCCCGCCAATAGGTCCGCCCGTCACGGAACCGGCCCTGGCCCGCCCTCGGCGGGGAGAGTTCGCGTGCCGGGTTCCGCCCGCCGCTCCCGGAGGGGCCGGGCTCCCGCAGGTTGACCGCGGTAAAGGTGACCGGCCATATTGATGCCGAGGTGATCGAACATGGGACGTGTGTCCAAACGTGAGGAGATTGCGCAGGCCGCCCTGCAGCAGTTCCACACGCATGGCTTCCATGCCACGGGCATCAACGACATCACCCGAGCCGCCGGCGTGCCCAAAGGGTCCTTCTACAACCATTTCTCCAGCAAGGAGGAGAGTGCCCTGGAGGCGCTCGGCAGGTATGCCGCCGGCCTGCGCTTCGACATGCTCACCGAACCGGGGCGACCGGCGCTGGAGCGACTGCGGGCGCACTTCGAGTACCTCGGCGGCGACACCCTCGACAACGGGTTCGTCCGCGGATGTCTGGCCGGCAACCTGGGCGCCGAAGTGGCGGACCACAGCGAGGTGATCCGAGCGGCCGTACGGCGTGGCTTCGACCGGTGGGCCTCGCACATCCGGCAGGTGCTCGACGAGGCGCAGGAAGCCGGCGATCTCGACAGCGCCCTGGACACGTCAGCCACCGCGCTGTTCATCCTGAGTGCCTGGGAGGGGGCTTTGATCGCGGCCAGGGCCGAGAAGTCGTCGGCGCCCGTGGAGGCCTTCTTCCGCATCGTGTTCGACGTCGTCCTGCGCTGAGGACTGTCCCGCGGTCTCCGGCGGGCGTGGCTGATGGCCGTCGGGCGCCGCGTGTGCAAGCAACGCCGTGTGCCGACGGGCTGCTGATCCTCTGTCGACCGGCCGCATGATCGTGCGTCGGGTGGATGGCGAGGGCCGGGCAACGAAACGTTTGACACTAAGTCGACCGGTCGTCTAGCTTTTTAGATGACCGGTCGGCTAGTTCTCGGACCGGATTCTTTCTCGACCACATCTCATGAAGCGGAGCACCGTGATGACCACCCCTGTCAAGCTCGCCGTCGTCTACTACTCGTCCACCGGCACCATCGCCGAGATCGCCAAGGAGCTGCACGACGCGGGCGTCAAGGCCGGCGCCGAGGTCCGTCTGCTCAAGGTGGCCGAGCTCGCGCCCCAGGCGGCCATCGACTCCAATCCTGCCTGGGCGGCCAACCAGGCGGCCACGGCCGGCATCCCCGAAGCCACCCCGCAGGACATCGAGTGGGCCGACGCCGTCGTCTTCGGCACGCCCACCCGCTTCGGCAACGTCTCGTCCCAGCTCAAGCAGTTCATCGACACGCTCGGCGGGCTCTGGGCCGAGGGCAAGCTCAGCGACAAGGTCTACAGCGGCTTCGTCTCCACCGCCACCGCTCACGCCGGCCACGAGTCCACCCTGCTGGCCCTGTACAACTCGGTTCACCACTTCGGCGGCATCATCGTCTCGCCGGGCTTCACCGACCCCGCGAAGTTCACCGATGGCAACCCTTACGGCACCTCCCACGCCGACGGGCAGGGCACCAACCCCGTCGACGAGGTGACCCGTACCGCCGCGCGCATCCAGGCCGAGCGCGTCATCAGGATCGCCACCACCCTGAAGGCCGCCGCCTGACCCGACCGGCGGCCGAAGCCGCGGCCGCGCCCTTCGGTGGCGGCCGGCCGACGATACTCCCGTAGCTCAGGGGCGGCCGCTCACGATTGATGACATCGGGATGGGCGACGCGGCAGTGTCCGCTGTACAGCCG
>NZ_JBSFRB010000075.1:0-17275 GCF_053589015.1 Streptomyces sp. NPDC003393
TGGACCGTGGAGGCCGCCATCGACAACGCCGTGCCGCTGCCCGCGATCACGGCCTCGCTGTTCGCGCGGTTCGCCTCCCGCCAGGAGGACTCGCCCCAGATGAAGATGGTCGCGGCGCTGCGCAACCAGTTCGGCGGCCACGCCGTGGAGACGGCGACGAAGGACTGACGCGTCACCGCATACGGCCCGGGTCACCCGACGGTGGCCCGGGCCGTTCGTCATCGTGCCGCCCGGCCCGCCCCATGGGATCCCGCTGGGCCGCGCGCCCCTGCTTCTACAATCACGAACCGGAGCACAGACCCCCGCGCCCGCTTGCGAAGGAACGTGATGACGAGCGCCGACGAACCGGCATCCACCGGCGGGCGCGCCCGTGACGCCGCCCGCACCCGGGCCGAGATCCTCGACGTGGCCACGCGGGAGTTCGCCCGGGCCGGCTACGACGGTGCCCGTGTGGACGAGATCGCCGCCCTGACCCGCACCACGAAGCGGATGATCTACTACTACTTCGGCGGCAAGAAGCAGCTGTTCACGGCCGTCCTGGAACGGGCGTACGGGGTGCTCCGCGAGGCCGAGCAGCGGCTGGACGTGGAGCACCTGGACCCGGTCGCGGCCATCCGGCGCCTGGCCGAGCTGACGTTCGACCACCATGAGCGGCACCCGGACTTCATCCGCCTGGTGAGCATCGAGAACTTCCGCGGGGCGGAGCACGTCGCCGCCTCGAGGCAGCTCGGGAAGGCCGGCTCCCCGGCGCTGGACGTGATCCGCCGGATCCTGGCGGCCGGGCGCGAGTCGGGCCTGTTCACGGCCGACGTGGACGCCGTCGACCTGTACGCGATGATCAACTCGTTCTGCTTCTACCGGGTCGCCAACCGGTCCACGTTCGGCGCCCTGATCGGCCGCGACCTGGTCGATCCGGCCCGGCGCGACCACTACCGCGCGATGCTCGGCGACACCGTGATCGCCTACCTCACGGCGCAGCGCGCCACGGACTGACTCCGTACCCCGTGTGTCCCCCGGTGATCAGGCTTCGTCGTCGGGCAGCACGGCCGCGTCGAGGAGCGGGCCCAGCTCCCGGGCCACAGTGGTCAGCGGGCGCATGTCGCCCTCCGCGCGGGCCATGATGATCGCGCCCTCCAGGGAGCTGATCATCAGCGTGGCCAGCGGTTCCGCCCGTTCGGCCGGCACGCCCAGCTCCGTCAGTGCGTCGGCGACGGGCCCGCGCCAGGTCTCGAACGCGGCGGCGGCCGCCTCCCGGGTCGCGTCGGAGGCGGCGCAGTCGACGGTGGCCGCGGCGACCGGACAGCCGCTCAGTGTGCCGGCCGCCTGGTGCTCGTCGGTCCACTGCCGCACCATCGCGGTGAACAGCGCGCTCGGCGTCGGCTCGGCCAGGTCCGCCATGAAACGGGCGACGCGCCGGCCGGCGTACCGGCCCGCCCAGGCCACCGCCTCACCGACCAGCTGCTCCTTGCCGCCCGGGAAGTAGTGCTGCAGCGAGCCGCGCGGGGCGTTCGCGTGCTCGGCGACGTCCCGCATGCCGGTCGCGCCCACTCCGTCGCGCCGGATCAGCTGGGCCGCACTGAAGACCATCCGCTCCCGCGGCCCCCGCTGGACCCCCGTCATCGTCGACCTCCCGGTGCCGTGCGCGCATGTCCGGCGCGCCCTTCCGCCGTCCGGGATCTCCGTCGTCCTGCAGGACCGGCGTCCCGGACCTCGTGGTCCTGCTGTCCCTCCCCAGCCTATGACGTACGTCATAGGCGCGGCTACTATGACGACTGTCATGAACGAGCTCTCGACCCAGGGCGGTGTCCCGTGAACGTCGGCTTCATCGGTCTCGGAGTGATGGGCACGCCCATGGCGCTCCGGCTGGCCCGCTCCGGCACTCCCCTGGTCGTGTGGAACCGCACGGCCGCCCGCACCGATCCGCTGCGCGCGGCCGGCGTGGAGGTGGCCGCGGACCCGGGCGACCTCTTCGCCCGCGCGGACGTGGTGTTCCTGATGCTGGCGGACGACCTCGCGATCGACGCCACCCTCGGCCGCGGCGGCCCGGACTTCGCCGCGCTGGTCGCCGGACGGACGGTCGTGCACATGGGCACGACCTCGCCCGAGTACTCACGCGCCCTGGAGGCCGACGTCCGGGCGGCGGGCGGCAGCTGTGTCGAGGCACCCGTCTCCGGTTCCCGCGTCCCGGCGGAGAACGGCGAACTGGTGGCGATGCTGGCCGGGGACGAACCGGCCGTGCGTCGCGTACGCCCCCTGCTCGCGCCCATGTGCGCGCAGTCGTTCGTGTGCGGCCCGGCGCCCAACGCGCTGCTGATGAAGCTGTCGGTCAACCTGTTCCTGATCACGCTGGTGACCGGATTCACCGAGGCGTTCCACTTCGCCGAACGGCAGGGACTCGACCGCCGGCTGTTCCTCGACGTGCTGGACGCCGGCCCGATGGCCGGCCCGGTCTCGCGGATGAAGGCCCCCAAGCTGCTGACCGGGGACTTCTCCGTGCAGGCGGCGGCACTCGACGTGCTGAAGAACAACCGGCTGATCGCCGAGGCCGCCCGCAAGGCGGACATCGCCTCCCCGCTGCTCGACGTGTGTCACGCCCTGTTCGAGGAGACCGTCTCGCTCGGACACGGCGACGAGGACATGGTGGCCGTCCTGCGGGCGATCCGGGCTCGGACGCAGTCTTAGGGACGGCCCAGCGGTGTCCCGGCAGACCCGGTCAGCCGTCGTTGGCGCCCTTCGGGATGCCGTAGGCCCGCTCCACCTTCAGCCGCAGCACCAACCGCCGGTCGCGCACCATGGCCGCGCGGTACTCGTCCCAGTCGGGATGCTCACCCAGCACGTCCCGATACAGGCGGATCAACTCCTCCACGGTCTCGTCGTGCGGGTCCTTGGCCACCGGCGAGAGTTCGGCGGTGCCCTCGGCGACCGTGTACGCCCACCGGTCCGGACTGGTGACGTGGTAGGAGGCACGCGGGTCGCGGCGCAGGTTGCGGGTCTTCGCGCGGTCGTCGGTGATCGAGACGCGGATGACGCGCTCGTCCGGGTCGTAGGCGTGGCTGACGTTCGACAGCTGGGGGCGGCCGTCGCGCTTGAGGGTGACCAGTACCCCGCCGTGGCCCTCGGCGAGCAGGGCGAGCAGCGCGTCCGGCACTGGGTCGTGCGTCGTGTCCTGAGTCATACGTTCCTCAACTCTCGCGGCGGAGCTTCCCATTCCCGGTGCGAGCCCGCGCCCGCCCTGCCCTCCGCATGAGTAGACACTGTCTACTCGCTGCTGGTAGACAGTGTCTATGAGCGAGCGGGGCGACAACGAGCAGGAGAACCATCCGAAGGGGCTGCGGGAGCGGCTGGTCGACGTCGGGGTGGAGCTGGTGGCCACGGAGGGCTCCCAGGCCCTGACCCTGCGGGAGATCGCCCGCCGGGCGGGCGTCTCGCACGGGGCGCCGCGCCGCTGGTTCCCCACCCACCGGGACCTTCTCTCCGCCATCGCACGCCGCGGCTTCGGCGAACTGGCCGAGCGGGCCGCGGCGGCGATGGCCGACGGCGGGGAGGGCCCGCGCGCTCAACTGACCGCACTGGGCCAGGCATACCTGGGCTTCGCGCTGGGCAACCGCGGCATGTACGAACTGATGTTCCGTCACGATCTGCTGGAAAGCGGACACCTGGGACTGCGGGACACCAGCCTGCCGCTCTTCGACGTGCTGGTCGACCTGGTCGGCCGGGCCCGCCCCGGCGCCGACGCCCGCACGGTCGCCGCCTCCCTGTGGGCCAACCTGCACGGCATCGCCCAGCTGTGGAGCTGGGGCAGTCTCCAACTCACCACCGGAGCCGACCATTTCACGCCGCTCCTGCGCACCGCCCTGGACGCGCACCTCGGCCCGGAGAGCGACCGATGAGCCACCGGCCGGCCGTGGCACTCGCGTGCAGCGTGGCCGGCGCGGTGATCGTCGCCCTGGACGGCACGGTCCTCACCGTGGCACAGCCCGCGCTGACGCACGACCTGGAGGCGTCGTACACACAGGTCCAATGGACCAGTACCGGCTACCTCGTCGCGGTGGCGAGCCTCCTGGTGTTCGCCGGACGGCTCGGTGACAGATACGGCCACCGGTGGTTGTTCGCCGGCGGGATGCTCGGCTTCGGGGCGGCCTCGGCGGGCATCGGCCTGGCGCCCGGCATCGAGTGGGTGATCGCGCTGCGCGTCCTACAAGGAGTGTGCGGGGCGCTGCTCCAGCCGGCCACACTGGGCATGCTGCGCGCCGCCTTCCCGCCCGACCGGCTCGCCATGCCCCTCGCGGTGCGGACCTGCGCGATCGGGGTGGCCGCGGCCGCCGGCCCGGTGGCGGGCGGCGCCCTGGTGGCGGCGCTGGGCTGGCGGGCGGTGTTCTTCCTGAACATCGGGCCGGCGCTGCTGTTCGGCGCACTCGCGCCGACCCTCACGCCGCCCGGACACGAGCCTGTCCCTGCCCCGCGCATCCGGCTCGACGTGCCGGGCGCGCTCCTGCTCGCCGTCACCCTCGGCTGCGCCGTGCACACGCTGGTCGTCCTGCCCGATCCCGGCCGGGCGGGCCTGGCCACGGCATCGGTCACGGGTGCGGTCGCCGTGGCCGGGGCGGCGGCTTTCGTCCGGCACGAGCGCCGTACCGAGCACCCGCTGCTGCCCCCGGACGTCGTCGGCTCGGCGGCCGTGGGCTCGGCGGTCGGCGTCCTGGTCGCCGCGTCGGCCGCCCTGTCCGGCACGCTGTTCGTCGTCACGTACGTCCTTCAGGACACGCTGGGCCTGAACCCCTTCCAGAGCGCCCTGCGCAGCCTGCCGCTCGCGGCGCTGATGGTGCTCGCGGCGGCCGTGTGCCCGGCGCTGCTGCGCCGGGCGGCGGCCCGCCGTACCACCGTGGCGGCCATGGCCGCGCTCGCGCTGGGCGTGCTGGTGCTCGCCCACGCGACGGGAACCCTCGCCCTGTGCACCGGCTTCGCGCTGCTCGGCGCCGGGTTCGGCACGGTGATGGTGGCCGCGACGCAGGTCGTCGTGCGTCAGGCAGCGGTCGGCTCGGCCGGCGTGGCGGGGGGCGTCCAGCAGACCGCGATGAACGTGGGCCCCGCACTGGGCGTGGCGGCGGCGACCGCGCTGCGGGCCGTCGGCGCCGGGCCCGCGCTGCCGCTCGCCGTGCTCGCCGGGGTGGCGGGAGCCGGGGCGATGGCGGGCCGTGCGCTGCCGGGACGTCCGTCTGCCGCGGGCACCGACGGTCGCGGTCCGAGACCGCCGGCCGGCGCCGCCCGCGCGGCCGTTCCCGTGTTCCCGCGCGACCATGAGGCCTGAGGGCACCCTCGGACGGGTAAACCGCAGTGGTCCTCGCGCGACGGGGGCAGGACGAGCGGAACAGGCCCGAGGAGAGCGATGGCACAGCTGCGACAGGAGGTCGAGCCGGGCGAGGCCGGGCTGGACCCGAAGGTGCTCGACCGTCTCGACGGGTATCTGGCCCGGCTCGTCGACGAGGGCCGCCTGCCCGGATACCTCGTGGCACTCGCGCGCGGTGGCCGGGTCGCCCACCTGACGACGTACGGCCTGCGGGACGTGGCGGCCGGGCTGCCCGTCGAGAGCGACACCGTGTGGCGGATCTACTCCATGACCAAGCCGGTGACCGCGGTCGCCGTACTGCAACTGGTGGAGGAGGGCAGGCTGTCCCTGGACGACCCGCTGGAACGGCACCTCCCGGCCTTCGCCGGCCCCCGGGTGTACGTCGGCGGATCGGGTGATGACGTGAGGACCCGCCCCGCCGCCGGGCCCATCCTCATACGCCAACTGCTCACCCACACCGCGGGGCTGACGTTCGGCTTCTACCACTCCCACCCCGTCGACGCCCTCTACCGAGCCGCCGGTCTGGCCTCGTCCGTGCCGCCGGGTGCCGACCTGGCCGAGACGACGGATGTGTACGCGCGCCTGCCGCTCCAGTTCGACCCGGGCACGCAGTGGAACTACTCCGTCGCCGGCAACGTCCTCGGCCGGGTCGTCGAGGTGGTGTCGGGGCAGCCGCTCGACGTGTTCTTCACCGAGCGGATCCTCGGACCGCTCGGCATGACCGACACCCGCTTCCACGTCGCCGGGGAACAGGCGGGCCGGCTGGCCGAGTTGTACGGGCAGACCGAGGACGAGACCGCCATCGAGCCGATCCCCGGCCTTCCCCTCCACGGCCGCCCCCGCTTCCTCTCCGGCGGCGGCGGCCTGGTGTCGACCGCGCACGACTGGCATCGCTTCATGGAGCTGCTGCGCCGCGGCGGCGAACTCGACGGCACCCGGCTGCTCTCCCCCGGCACGGTCGGCCTGATGACCCGCAATCACCTCCCCGGCGGCGCCGACCTGCGCTCCTACGGCAGCCGGCCCGTTCACGACGAGCCCTTCAACGACGGCATGGGCTTCGGCTTCAACGTCTCCGTCGTCGTCGACCCCGCCCGCACGCAGGCACCGGCCGGCCTCGGCGCCTTCGGCTGGAGCGGGGCGGCGACCACGACCTTCTGGATCGACCCGGGACGCGAACTGACCTGCCAGTTCATGACCCAGCTCCGCCCGAGGACCTCGCCGCGCATCTACCCCGAGCTCAGGCGGCTGGTGCACGAGGCGGTCACCGGCTGAGGCCGGGGTCCCCGGTCTCAGGACGGCCGGCGCGCCGGACGTCCGGTACCGCACAGCCGCCGGGCCGGGCGACGGCCGCTCGGCCCTCAGCAGCCTCGGCGCCCGACGACGGCCGCCCGGTACCGCGGGAGCCGCCCGGCCGACGACAGCTGTTTGGTCCTACAGGAGCCGCCGGGCCCGAAGACGGCCTCGCGTCTCAGGACAGGTGGGCCACCGCGTCCAGATGGGGCAGGTGGTGGTCCATGCGTTCCCGCTTGGTGCGCAGATAGGTGATGTTGCTCTCGCACGGCGGGATCAGCAGCGGGACCTGCTCGGCGACCTGGATGCCGTGCCGTACCAACGCCTCGCGCTTGCGCGGGTTGTTGGACATCAGGCGCACCGAGCCCACGCCCAGGTCGTGCAGGATCCCGGCGGCGACACCGTAGTCGCGGGCGTCGACGGGCAGGCCGAGGGCCAGGTTCGCCTCGACCGTGTCCAGGCCCTCCGCCTGGAGCGCCATCGCCCGCAGCTTGGCGAGCAGCCCGATGCCACGGCCCTCGTGGCCCCTCAAGTACACGACGACGCCGCTGCCTTCGGCGACCACGGCACGCAGCGCGGCGGCCAGCTGGTCCCCGCACTCGCAGTGCTGGGAGCCGAAGGCGTCCCCGGTCAGGCACTCGGAGTGCAGCCGGACCAGGACCCGCTCGGCGCCGATGTCGCCGTGGACCAGGGCCACTTGTTCGTCGCCGCGGTCGTGATCCAGGTAACCGATCGCCTGGAATTTTCCGTAGACAGTGGGCAGCGGGGCATTCACGACGCGTTCCACACCCGTGCGCCGTGCGGAGTTCCCTGCGGACTTCTTGCCGAGTACGCCGAGGTTTTCTGTCATGATCTGGATCCTAAGCAGAGACGAAAGGCCGGGAAAGTATGAGTGGTTCGGAAACACGGCCGACGGCACCCGGTGCGGGTGTCCTGTTGCCGGCGGACACCACGGAAGACGTACGGGATCGGGGGGCGGGCCGCGCGCCGCAGGTGGCCGTGCTGCCGGTGGGGAGTTTCGAGCAGCACGGCCCGTACCTGCCGCTGGCCACCGACACCCTGGTCGCCTGCGCCATCGCGGCGGAGATCGCCGGCGCGTATCCGGTGCACCTGCTGCCGCCGGTGACGATCTCCTGCTCGCACGAACACGCGGCCTGGCCGGGGACCGTCAGCATCTCTTCGGTGACCCTCCATTCGGTGGTGCGGGACATCGCCGACTCACTGCGCCGCTCCGGCATCGAGGCCCTGGTGGTCGTCAACGGCCACGGCGGGAACTACGTGTTGGGCAACGTGGTCCAGGAGGCCTCCGCGCGCGGCGAGCGCATGGCGCTCTTCCCGGCCGCGGAGGACTGGGAGGCGGCGCGTGAGCGGGCCGGGGTGCGTACCTCGTTGCTCACCGACATGCACGCGGGAGAAATCGAGACCTCCGTTCTGCTGCACGCTCATCCGGAAATGGTCCGGGCCGGTCACGAAAAGGCCGACTTCGTCGCGGACGACCGGCGCCATCTGCTGACCACCGGAATGTCCGCCTATACCGAATCGGGCGTCATCGGCCGTCCTTCCCTGGGGGCCGCCGAAAAGGGCAAGGAACTGCTGGCGAGCCTGGCGGATTCCTTCGCACCGTATTTCTCGCTGTTGACGTCGGCGGGCACCGCCGGCGCGTAGGCGCCGGCGCGGCGCCGGGCGACCAGGACGAGCGCGCCCGGCAGGCTCGCCACGAAGCTCAGCACCCCGTACACCACCGCCACGGCCACTCCGGTGCTCGCTCCGAGTCCGGCGGCCCCGAACGCCCACGCGGTGACGCCCTCCCGGGGTCCGAACCCGCCGACATTCAGCGGCAGTCCCATGGCGGCCAGCGCGAGCACCGCCAGCGGCAGCAGCACGGGCACCGGGGCGGTGCAGCCGGCGACCCGGGCGGCGACCACGAACGTCGCGAAGTGCCCGGCGAGGACGACGGCGGAGGACAGGGCCACACCCGGCCCGTTGCGGCGGGACAACAGCCCGGCACGTGCCTCACCGAGCATCCGGCCCAGGGTGCGCCCACGGCGGGAGGGGGCCGCCCGGTTCATGCGCAGCGCGAGCAGCACCGCGAGCACCCCGACGACGGCGAGAGCGACGAGCGGTGCGAGGTGCAGGGCCTGGGCCCGGACCGGGGAGGGCAGTGTCAGCAGCATCGCCGTGCCGGTGACGGCGAGCGTGAGCTGCCCGGCGACCCGCTCCAGGACCACGGCCCGCACACCGCGTCCGACGTCCCCGGCGCTCTGCCCGTGCCGCACCGCCCGGTGCACATCTCCCAGGACGCCGCCGGGCAGGGCCGCGTTCAGGAACAGCGCGCGGTAGTAGTCGGCCACGGCCGCGCCGAGCGGCAGCCGGATGTACAGGCCGCGGGCCACCAACTGCCAGCGCCAGGCGCTGCACACGGTGGTGACCAGCCCGATCACGAGTGCCGTGGTCAGCGAGGGCGCGTCCAGCCGGCGCAGCCCCTGAAGCAGCACTCCGGTGCCCAGCCGCCACAGCAGCACGGCGAGGATCACGACGCCGATGACGGTGCCGGCGTGGGCGCGGACGGCGCGGACCCACGGGCGGGGCAGGAGGGCCGGCCGACGGGACAGGAGCGCCGCCGACCGGGGCCGGGGTGGTGCGGTGCGTACGTCCACCGTCTGCGCGCTCATGCGGCACCGCCCGTGAGGCCCGGCAGCGCGAGCAGGTCGCTGTGGTGGACGACCACCCGCAACTCCCCCGCCGCACAGGCGTCCAGGCGCTCGGCGAGGAATGGGTCGGCGCGCGCCCTCAGTTCGGGGCGCTGCTCGACGGCCGCGCCGACCCAGCCGCGCAGCCACTGGGCGGTCAGTTCACGCCGGTCGGGTCCGAGCCGCCAGGGGCTGGGACACACGCGCACGCCGGCTCCGTGTGCGGCGAAGGCCTCGCGGGCCGCCGTCACCGCGTCCGGGCCGAGCAGTCCGGTCCGGCGCTGGTGGGCGTTGAACGCCTCGGTGACCTCGGCGTCCAGGGGGTCGCCCGGGGTCAGCTCGACACGGCCGGCCACGGACAGGGTGAGCAGCGCGGGGCAGCCCGCGCCGGCGCAGGCGGCGGCGAGGGCGTCGACCTCCTCACGGGTGAGGACGTCCAGCAGCGCGGACGCCGTCACCAGCGAGGCACCGGCCAGGGCATCCGGGGTCAGCCGGGCGATGTCGCCGCGCCGTGTCTCCACGGTGATCCGGCTGCCGTCGGCGGCGGCGCCCGCGGCGCCCACGGCGGCGAAATGCAGCAGGTAGGGGTCGCGGTCGTGCAGGATCCAGTGCTGGGCGCCGTCCAGCCGGGGGGCGAGCCAGCGGCCCATCGAGCCGGTGCCGCACCCCAGATCGTGCACGACGAGCCCGCCGTGCGGGTCCGCCCGGTCGGCGAGCCGGGTCCGCAGCGGCTCGAGCAGTTCCGTGGCCCGTGCCGCCGCGTCGGCGGCCTCCCGCAGCCGCAGCCACTCGGGCGCGTACCGGGACGGCTCCTCGGGGGCGTGCCCGGACGGTTCCTGGGGTGCGTGCCCGGACGCTGCCTGGGGTCCGTGCCGGGACGGCGGCTCCTCGGGCCCGCCCGCCCGCAGCCGCACGGTGGCCCGCTCACCGTGCCGGCGGTCGGGACCGGCGCCGGGGATCACCGTGCCGGAACCGGGCGCGGAGCCCTGGCCGGAGGTCACCGGGCCAGAACCAGGCGCGGAGCCCTGGCCGGAGGTCACCGGGCCAGAACCAGGCGCGGAGCCCTGGCCGGAGGTCACCGGGCCAGAACCGGGGGTGGAGCCCTCGCCGGGGATCACCGATCCGGAACCAGGCCCTGAGCCCCCGCCGGGCGTCACCGATCCGGGACCGCCAGGCGGTGCGGTCGTCTTCCTCATGCCGCCCTCCGGGGTTCCTCGGGGAGCCGGGCGAGGACGCCCGCCAGGCTGCGGGCGGTGGTCGCCCAGCCGTCGAGGGCGGCGCGGCGGCCCCGGGCGGCGGCCTTGAGCCGGCGGCGCACATCGGCCTCGCCGAACCAGCCGCGCAGTTCCGCGGCGAGGGCGACGGGGTCCTCCGGCGGGACGAGGATGCCGGGCACCCCGCCGTCGGGGGCCCGGCCGACCGCCTCGGGCACTCCGCCGACGTCCGTGGCCAGTACGGGAATGCCGCGTGCGAGCGCCTCGGTGACGGCCATGCCGTAGGTCTCGGCGTAGGAGGCGAGGACCATCAGGTCGGCGGCGGCGTAGCGGGCGTCGAGGTCGGCGCCGGAGCGTGGTCCCACGAGGTGGAAGCGGTCCTGGAGGCCGTGCTCGGCGATCAGGTCGCGCAGCCGGGCGACATAGGCGGGGTCCTGGGTCAGGGCGCCCACGCACTCGCAGCTCCAGGGAAGGTCCGTGACCGTGGCCAGGGCCTCGATGAGCCGGTGCTGCCCCTTGCGCGGGGTCACGGCGGCCACGCACAGCAGCCGTGAGACACCGTCGGTGCCGGGGGCGGGGGGCGCGATGTCGGCGCCCGGCGCGGCGACGTGGACCCGGTCGGGGACGAGCCCGTGGTGCGAGACGAGACGGCGGACCGCCCAGTCGCTGGTGGCGACGACGGCGGGGACGGCCCGCAGCACCTGCCGCTCCCGGGCGTCCAGTTCGGCGGCCACGGCGGGTTCGAGCCCGGTCTCGTCGCCGAGCGGAAGGTGGACGAGGACGGCCAGGCGCAGCCGTTCCGCCTCGGGCACGACGGTCTCGGGGACGCCGCAGGCGACGAGCCCGTCCAGGAGGACGACGGAGCCGTCCGGCAACTCGCGCAGAACACGGGCGAGTTCCGCGCGGGCCCGGGCACCCGGGCGCGGCCACTCACCCTGCACGGGGTGCGGCCGGACCTGCCAGCCGAAGCCGGGCAGGTCGAGGCTGACGCGGCGGTCGTAGGTGTTGCCGCCACTCGGCGTGGCCGGGTCGTCGACGCCGCCCGGCAGAACGAAGTGCACGGTGCGCAGGGACATGGGGGTGATCCCGACGTGAGGGCGGCCCGAGCGCGGCGCGGGCACGAACGCGAGGGACGGGGAACGGTGCACGGTCGTCTCGGTCACAGGGCACGCTCGTAACTCGCCCAGGCGACGTGCGACTCGTGCAGAGTGACGGTGAGGCCGGCCAGCTCCCTGGCACCCTCGCCGAGGGCGCCCTTGTGGATCCGCTCGACGAGCCGGTCGGCGATGACCTTGGCCAGGTACTCCGTGGAGGTGTTGATCCCGGCGAAGTCGGCTTCGTTGTCGAGGTTGCGGTAGTTCAGCTCGCTCACGACCGCGCCCAGTTCCTGGGTGGCCAGCCCGATGTCGACGACGATGTTGTCGTCGTCCAACTGCTCGCGCCGGAACGTGGCGTCCACGAGGAAGGTGGCTCCGTGCAGCCGCTGCGCGGGCCCGAACACCTCACCGCGGAAGCTGTGGGCGATCATGATGTGATCACGGACGGTGATGCTGAACAACGAACGACCCTCCAGGTACAGCGCGTCTGGTCCCCGGCGGCTTCCTGCCGGCCTCTGCCGACGTCTGCTGCTCCCCGCCGGGGGATGCCGTGTAGTACGGCTCTTCGCTTCCCCTTGTTCAGTCGATTCCCACCGACTTCGCTCAGGTTTTCTCAGGTCAGGCGCTCGCGTCGTACCGCACCCGGTGGCACAGGGCCGGGATCCGCCCGGCAGCGAGCTCCGGCATGACCTTCGGCAGCTCCTCGAAGGCGGACTCCCCGGTGACGAGGGCGTCCAGCTCCGGGGCGGCGAGCAGGTCCAGGGCGAGGGCCAGCCGGTCCGCGTGCGTACGGTTGCCGCGGCGGGCCGGGGAGACCGTGCCGACCTGGCTGCTGCGCACGACCAGCCGGCGGGAGTGGAAGGCCTCGCCGAGCGGCAGGGCGACTCTGCGGTCGCCGTACCAGCTGAGTTCGATGACCGTGCCCTCGGGGGCGAGCAGTTCGAGGGCACGGGCCAGGCCCTGCTCGGTGGCGCTGGCGTGCACCACGAGGTCGCACTCGCCGAGCGCCTCCTCGGGCAGGGCGAAGCCGACACCCAGGGCCTGGGCGACTTCGGCGCGGGCGGGATCGGCGTCCACCAGCTGGACGCGCACACCGGGGAACCGGGCCAGCAGTGCGGCCACCGAGCAGCCGACCATCCCGCCGCCGACCACGGCGATCCGGTCGCCGATCAGGGGCGCGGCGTCCCACAGGGCGTTGACGGCGGTCTCGACGGTACCCGCGAGCACGGCCCGCTCGGCGGGGACGGACTCCGGTACGGGGGTCACCGCGGCGGCCGGGACGACGTACCGGGTCTGGTGCGGATAGAGGCAGAAAACAGTTCGCCCGACCAACTCGTCCGGGCCCTCCTCGACCACCCCGACGCTCAGGTAGCCGTACTTCACCGGCCCCGGGAAGTCGCCCTCCTGGAACGGCGCCCGCATGGCGTCG
Organism: Streptomyces sp. NPDC003393; assembly: GCF_053589015.1. NCBI lineage: Bacteria > Bacillati > Actinomycetota > Actinomycetes > Kitasatosporales > Streptomycetaceae > Streptomyces > Streptomyces sp. NPDC003393. Next base: position 13,068 of record NZ_JBSFRB010000075.1, read on the forward strand.
TACTGACTGGCGGGGACCCCGCCCCGGAACACCAGTGTCTCCGTACCCCGGCTGATCCCGGAGTACAGCGCCCGGACGACGACCTCGCCCTCACGGGGATCCGGAAGGCGCGTGTCACGCACCTCGCCCTGACCGGGCGAACGGAGCCAGAACGCACGTGCGGAACGGTTCATGGGCGGCCTCCTGAACGATCGGGAAGTTGTTCACGTACGGAGATGTGCACAGGCCGCGCACAGTACGCGGCGTTGATCGACTCTGTCACTCGGCCGGAGGGTGTGCGGTGGCCCTGAACAACACGTACGACGCCAGGTCAGGCCTGAGGCCTGCCCAGCAGGAGACTGCCGTGGGAGCGGGCGTGCAGATCCTGCTCCTGGCCCTGCTGGGCATGGCGGTCGGCATGGGCCCGGCGGGCTGGGTGACCGGCCTGGTCTTCGCGATCGCCACCTGGGCGGTGCTCTCCCGGGCGCTGTACCGGTCCCGGCTCACCTCCTTCGGCGCGGCCAACCGGGTGACACTCGGCCGGGCCACACTCGTCGGCGGTGTGACGGCACTGGTCGCGGACTCCTTCCAGGGCTCACCGCCGGCCTCACTGCTGGTCGGCCTGACGGCGGTGGCCCTGATCCTGGACGGCGTCGACGGCAAGGTGGCCCGCCGCACCGGCACCTGCACGGCGCTGGGCGCCCGCTTCGACATGGAGGTCGACGCGTTCCTGATCCTGGTGCTCAGCGTCTACGTCTCGACGGACCTGGGCCCATGGGTCCTGCTGATCGGCGCCATGCGCTACGCCTTCGTCGTCGCGGCCCGCGTCCTGCCCTGGCTCAACGCCCCGCTCCCCCCGAGCACGGCCCGCAAGACCGTGGCCGCGCTCCAGGGCATCCTCCTGCTGCTGGCGGGCTCCGGCCTGCTGCCGCACCGGGCCGATGTGGCCGTGGTGATGCTGGCCCTGACGCTGCTGGTGTGGTCGTTCGGGCGGGATGTGGTGTGGCTGTGGCGGACCTCCCTGGTACGGACGGCCCCGGCCGCCGGACTCCGGGCGGTGCGGGAGGCGGCCGCTCCCGTCATCGAGCCCGTCGCAGAACCCGTCACGGCCCGTACCCCGGAACCGGCCGACGAGCTGATGGAGGGCGCGCGGGCGGCTTGACGTCACGCGTCGAGGCAATCAGCCATACCGCACACCTTGTTGGGGACGCGAATGGTCAGGAGTGCTTTCGTGCCCCCTATGCTTGACGTAGCGGGCGGCCGAGCGGGGACGTACGCCGAGGCGGCGCTCGCGGCCTGGGCGCCCAGGCCGAACGGTCGCTACACGACTCCCGCCGCGTCCAGCAACCGGACCAGGTCCTTGCGACCGTATCCCAGCAGGGAGGCACGGTGAGCGGCCGTCAGCAGCAGGTGCGCCACAACCCGCGCCGGGTGACCGTTCCTGTCGTCGCCGAGCCATTCCTCGGGTTTCTCGATACCCAGGCTGTTCATCACGAGCCCGTGCTCACGGCGGACCTCCGCGATCGTGCCGGCCACGGCGTCCAACAGCGACTTCCCCGGGCGCTCGCACTCCAGGGCAAAGCCACCCCTGTCGGCCGCCACACATCCGTCGGGCGGATGAGCCCGCAGGGCCGCGTACCGCGGGTCCTGGAAGTCGCCGGCGTCGAAGGAGTCGTCCAGCAGGCAGAACCGGTGATAACCCGGTGGGACGGGCGGAGGCGGAGGCGTGTACTCCCAGCCCGCGTCCTCGTACAACTGCCGCTTGACCTCTTCCTCATCGGCCAGTGTCACTGCGAACCCTGTGTCCTCGTTCCGACCGGTCACAGTGTTGTCAGGGTTACGGTGGAATGACAGTCCCATGTGTGTCTCCTTCGATTCCCGATGACCTGGAAGATCCCCTCACCGCGTCGAACGAGCCGCCCCCGCCGCTTGTGCCCATGCCGGGCGATATCACCTGATCGCGTGACGGTACGCAGATCCGCTGACCGCCTTCTCTGGAACGCCGGGTTCCTACGCACCGGCCATCGAGTGCGACGGCACGATGTACCACTCCTCGCGGCGGTCCGTCACCGCGACGGGCTGCGGGAGAAGATCCTGCGCGACCTGGGCTGGAACCTGCACCGGACCGGCGGGACCGACCGCTACCGCAACCGCGTGGACGCACAACGGCGGTTGCACGGGGCTGCCGAGGCGCCCGCGCGTCCGTACGCACCCGTTGTGGATGTCACGCCGACTCCATGCCCGCCGAAGCCGACGCCGGAGGCGCCCCCACTCCCCCAGTCGTGCCGGAGACAGGTACCAGTGTGAAACTGTTTTCCGGTACGGCCGGGAATGAGGCGTCGCAGATGGCCATAAGCGCCGACGAGGCGCGCACAAACTTCGCGGTTCAGCAGTCGGTCCTGGCCTCGGACACCACCCCGCGTCCCGCCCGCGACCCGTACATGTGAGCAACGAGGACGCCACCGCGCGTGTCCCGTCGGCGGACGGTTCACGCGCGGTGGAACACGTCGAGTGGGCCGCAAGCAGTCGGCTCGCTGTCGGCCGGCTCGGGATGGTCGCCCACGCGGTCCCGGAGGATGCCGACGATGTCGGGCCACACGGTGAAGCGCCCTCCGTCGCCGACGAGGATGCGGTCCCAGTCCTGGGCAGCCGAAACGCCGGCTCGGTCGATGACGAACCCGAGGCAGTCGGCCGCGCCCTGATCGAGCGTGCGCACCAGTGCCGCGACAGCCTCCTCGCGATCGGTCACGGGGATGCCGGTGAGGCGCAGCGTGATGCTCTGCGTCGGCTCGTCCGTGCGTCGCACGATGCCGGTCAGGGATTGGTCGCAGCCCTTCCAGCAGGTGAACTCGATCTTCGAATACCGATCGTCAGCCAAGGCAGCGGACAGGGCGGCGCGCTCACCCATCAGCGGCTCACGGTTTCCGACCGGCATCTCGCGGAATCCGAAGAGGGCATTGGTCAGCGGGTGCACGGCGGAGAGCCCGGCGTCCTCCAGATGCGTGAGGAGCTGATGGGCGCGGGCGCTGTCCAGCTTCGGCACGTACCAGGTGAAGAAGCCGGCGGCCTTGGGCGGGGTCGCAGCGGGGGCATTGTCCGGGAACTCCACCTTGAAGATGTGCCTGGCCTGCTCATCGGGCACAGCGGGGACCGTGTAGTTGTTGGTCCGGATGTAGCTCAGGAACCCCTGTGGCAGGGCAGCGTGGTGACGACGTACGTAGTGCGTGAGATCGACGGGCCAGAGCCAGGTGCCGTCCGTCATCAAAGATCCGGAGCCGAGGATCCACTCTTCGCCGGTGAGGACGTCGCGCTCGGCGCCCATGGTGGAGTAGATCTCCAGGCCCGATTCCAGGTAGGTGAGGATACGGTCCTCGTCCCAGGGCCCACTGTCCTGTACGGCATCTCGCAGCGACGGCGCATCATCTGCCGTGGGGGCCTGACCGCCGATCTCCCGAAAGAAGCCCCCTCGCTTGATCATTTCCACTCCTGTGAGCCTGCCGTTGGTGGGCCATGGGCAGGTAGGTGCGCCAGTAGCCATTGTCGTCGATGGTGGCCGTGATCCAGTTCGCCTTCGCCGACCTGGTCCGTACCGCATCAACGAGCTAGGTTTCCGGCTCACCAGCCCTTTGCAGCCCCGCCTGAGCCTCACGTAGAGTCGCGGCATCTGATCATGCTCGGGGGAGAGATCATGACCGAGGACGACATATCACCGGGCGGTGCGGCGCCCACTCGAATGCGCCTGAACCATGCGGCCCCGCTCGATGGCGGGGGAGGCTCGCCGTCCGGCGGCAAGGATCTCGCTTCGAGCCCCGCGCAGAAGAAGAAGGCGGCCGAGGTGATCGAAAAACACCTGGAGCCTGACACCCACAGGGACGGCACCCAGGCGCGTGAGAGTACGGGGTCAGCCGCGCGGGAGTTTGAGGGGTGGCTCACCGGACCTGCTCTGAAGACCGCGCGTAAGACGTGGAGCGAACAGCTCACGACGCTGATGAACCGCCTCGGCTCGGAGAAGGCCGCGTTGCGCGCCACGAACACGCTGCTGCAGAACACGGACACCGGCATCGAGCTGGGCATCCGCAAGTCCTCCGTGCTCGACTCGTTCTGATGTCACGGGTCCGACCGAACCGCGGGCGCCTAACCTCGCGCTTTCATGAAGAGGGTTGTCCGGCAGGTGGTCAGGAAAGCAGAAAGTGCCTCTGACCAGCAAGAATGAGGATTGTCTAGGTCCT
>NZ_JBSFRB010000076.1:0-16974 GCF_053589015.1 Streptomyces sp. NPDC003393
ACAGCAAGAAGACCATCGAGGTCTTCCGCGGCGTCACCTGCGACAACGGCGCCCCCATCGCCACCGTCGGCCCCCACAGCGAGAGCAACGGGGTCCACCCCGACCGCGTCAGGCACGGCCTGAAGGTCAAGAACGGCGTCGTCGCCAGCTTCCGCGTCGTCGAACACCACAAGGGCGACAGGGGCGGCTACTGAGAACCGCTTCCGACCGCACCACCGCACACAACGCCGTCACGAACACCGAACGCATCACAGGCAGTGCAAGCACCACGGGCACCGCAAGCACCGCAAGCACCGCAAGCACCGGATGAGAGTCCCGGCCCGCCGTAATCGGGCCGGGACTTCCCCTGTGTGGTGGGGCTTGTCCAGCCGCCCGCATGTGCCATGCGTCGGCATGCCCGGATCCCTCGCGGGCATCACATCGACCGTTTCGTGGTTGTTTCTAGAAATATGTAAGAGTTTGTGCCCAGAGGGCCGCGTCGGGCCCAGGGGGCCGAGGGTGGGAGCACGGCATGCGTACGGTGACCATGACGACTTCCGTGGCCGAGAAGCTGCGCGAGTGGTGGCGGGCGCGCCCACAGCCGCGGTGGCTGATCGGGCCCCTGGCGATGATCGTGGCCATTCCGGTCGCCGACGGTTTCCTGCCCCCGGACATCCACGTCGCCCACCTGCTGGTCGTCGCGGTCGCGATCACCGCCATGGGCAGCGGCCCGGTGCCCACCGCGGTGATCGGGGCCTTCGCGGTCCTCGCCCTGGCCGGCGCGGCGGTGGAGCGGGGAACCCTGGTGACCGAGAGCGTCCTCCTCGAAGTCTCCTCGCTCGCCGCGCTCTGCGGCCTCCTGGTGTTCTTCACCTCTCTGCGGGAGCGGCGGGAGCGGGAGCTGATCCGGGTGCGCTCGGTGTCCGACGCGACCCAGCGAGTGGTGCTGCGCCCGCTTCCCGAGCGGGTCGGCCCGGTGTCCCTGGCCTCGGCCTACCGCAGCGCGGAGGCCGACTCGAGCATCGGCGGAGATTTGTACGCCGTGGCACGCACCGGTGGTTCGACCCGGCTGGTCATCGGGGACGTACGCGGCAAGGGCCTGGCCACGATCAGCGACACGGCGATCGCGGTGGGCGCCTTCCGGGCCGCCGCCCACCGCGAGATGCCGCTGCCGGAGTTGGCGGCCTACGTGGAGGACTCGGTCCGCTGGGGTCTGCGCGAGTTCGCGGAACCGGCGGAGGACGTCCCGGAGCGGTTCGTGACCGCCGTGCTGCTGGACATCCCGGACGAGCAGCCGGTGGTGCACGTGATCAATTGCGGGCATCCGCCGCCGCTGCTGCTGTGCCCCGAGGGCACGGCGACCCCGCTCGCGGTGCCCGATCCCGCGCCGCCGCTCGGCCTCGGCGTGATCTCCGAAGAGGCGTACTCCCCCTCGTCCTTCCGCTTCGCTCCCGGTGACCGGTTGCTGCTGTACACCGACGGTGTCACCGAGGCCCGCGACGGACGGGGCGTGTTCTATCCGCTCGCCGAACGCGCCGCGGCCTGGGCGGACCACCGGCCCGACCAGTTGCTGCACAGGATCACCGCCGATCTGGAGACGTACGTCGGCGGGCGGCTGAACGACGACATGGCCATGATCGCCGTGCAGCGCGACGGGTTTCCGGCGGCCGCCTGACCCGCCGGGGGCCGGCCGCTCACACCTCGGTCACGACGGGGGCCCGTCGACCTCCAGTTCGGCCCAGACCGTCTTGCCTTCGGGCGAGTAGCGGGTGCCCCGCCGGCCGGACAGCTGCGAGACGAGGAAGAGGCCTCGACCGCTCTCGTCCGTCACCCGGGCATGCCGCAGACGCGGGACGGTGTCGCTCGCGTCGGTCACCTCGCAGACGAGTACCTGGTGACGTATGAGGCGCAGCGTGATCGGTGCGGCGCCGTGCCGTATGGCGTTGGTGACCAGCTCACTGACGATCAGCTCGGCGATGTCCGCGACATGCTCCAGTCCCCACTCGGTCAGCTGTGCGGTGGCCAGGGCCCTGGCGTGGGCGACGGCAGCCGGCTCGGCCGGCAGGTTCCAGCAGGCGACCTGTGCGGGACCGAGCGAGCGTGTCCGGGCCAGGAGCAGCGTGGCGTCGTCGGGGAGCGCCCGGGCGGGCAGGGTGTCGAGTACGGCCGAGCAGAGCTCTTCCAGGGAGCGGTCGGGCCGCGCGAGGAGGGTGCCGAGTCGGTGCATACCGGCTTCGATGTCATCGTCACGCCTCTCGACCAGTCCGTCCGTGTAGAGGGCGAGCACACTGTCCTCGGGCAGCTCCAGTTCCACGGCCTCGAAGAAGGCCTGCCCGACGCCGAGCGGCAGACCCGAGGGCAGTTCGGGGATCGAGACTTCCCCCTGCGCCGAGACGATCAGGGGCGGCGGGTGACCCGCTCGTGCCATCGCGCAGCGCCGGGTGACGGGGTCGTAGACGGCGTACAGGCAGGTGGCTCCCGCTTCCGTTTGACAGCGCCCCTCGATGTCGGTCTCCTCCTCGGCGAGGCGGCTGATCGTGTCGTCCAGATGTGCCAGCAGCTCGTCGGGCGGCAGATCCAGGTTCGCCAGCGTGTGGACCACCGCGCGGAGCCGGCCCATGGCCGCCGCGGCGTTGATTCCGTGTCCCACGACGTCGCCCACGACGAGCGCCACCCGGGCTCCGGACAGCGGGATCACGTCGAACCAGTCCCCTCCCACCCCGTCGTGCGTGTCGGACGGGAGGTAGCTGGAGGCCACCTCCACGGCCGCCCCGCCGGTGAGGCGCCGGGGCAGCAGGTTGCGCTGAAGGGCGAGCGACGCGGCGCGCTCGCGCACATAGCGGCGGGCGTTGTCCAGGGACAGCGCGGCGCGGGCCACCAGTTGCTCGGCGAAGCACAGGTCGTCCTCTTCGAACGGCGCGGAGTCATCCATGCGGACGAAGACCGCCACGCCGAGTACGGCACCGCGCGCGTGGATGGGCACGATCATCAAGGAGTGCATACGGTGCTCGCGGATCTTGTCCAGCCGTTCCCCGTCGTGGTCGAGCCACGTGCCGCGAGAGGTGTCCAGCACCGGTTCCAGATGGGATCTGCCTGAGCGCAGGACATCCATGAAGGGCGAGGAGGGCGGGACGAACACGGCATCCCCGCGCGCCCACAGGGACTCCGGCGTCCCCTCGTGGATCGAGGCCACGCCCGCGCGGCGGAAGGCCGGTATGTGCCGGTTCGGCGCGCCGAGCCGGACCCGTGGCTCCTCGCCCCGCGGGACCGCGTCCGCGAGGTCGACGGTGACGTAGTCCGCGACGCGCGGCACGACGAGATCGGCGAGTTCCTGCCCGGTCCGCATCACGTCCAGGGTGGTGCCGATGCGGGTTCCGGCCTCGCTGAGCAGGGCCAGGCGCTCGCGTGCGCGCTGTCTGTCGGTCACGTCGACGCTCATGACGCACACCCCCAGGGTGTGGCCCTGAGCGTCGTCGAGACGGAAGAAGGAGGTCGAGAACGAGTGCTCCTGGCGGTCGTCGGTCGTGGGCCACGCCCGGTAGGCATGGTCGATCATCGGGGCGCCGGTCTCCAGGACCTGACGCATCACCGCCTCCGCCGACTCCGTCTCGGCCCCCGGCAGCACCTCCGTCAGCCGTCGCCCGAGCCGCTTCTCGCGGGGGATGCCGTCCTGGAGTGCCAGTGCGTCGTTCACCCAGAGACAACGCAGGCCGGGATCGCGGACCGCGATGCCGATCGGTGTACGGGACAGCAGCGCCTCCACCTCCGCACCACTGAGGGGCCACGAGCCGGCGGCCGTCGCCTCGGCTGCGGTGACCAGCCACTGTGTCCTTCCCCCCTGCCCCCCGAGCGGGCATGTCCGCAGGTGCGCGTTCACGGTGCTGCCGTCCCGTCGGCGGAGCGCGACGATCGTGGACCAGCCGTCGCCGGACCGGCCCCGGCTCGCGTGTGCGCGCACCTTCTCGGCGTCCTCGGGTGCGGCCAGCATCCGTGCCGCCGGATGGCCGACCACCTCCGCGGCCGGATGGCCGGTCAGCCGCTGAGCCGCGCTCGTCCACGCGACCACCGACCCGTCCGCGCCCACGACCGCCATGGCCTCGCCGATCATGGGCCCGGTCCCCCACTGGGTGCTCCGCGTCATCTCCTCAGTTCTGGCCATCAAGGCCGTCCCTTCTACCATGTGCGTCTCCCGCGGCGGGGCCCGTCTCGGCAAGGCGATCGAGCCAGTCCGCCAGGAGTGCGCGCTCGGAGCGCGTCATCACGGTGGTGTCGCTGTCGCGCAGCGCCTCGCGCAGGGCCGCGGCCCTGCACGCGACGTCGATGCCCTCCTCCTGAGCGCCGGTGCCCGTGGTGGTGATCGTGCGCAGTACGTGTTCGCGTGCGACGGCCGGCAGTTCCGGATCCCGCTCGCCCGGCGGCGTCGCGATCAGCGAGAGCACGACACCGAGGCCGTTGGCGTGCACGAGTTGCGTGGCGCGCTCCACGCTTGTGCGGAGCCGGCCCGCAGCCGCCACCCGGGCGATGTTCCGCCGCAGGATCTCGATGGTCTCGAGTCCTTCGGGGATGCCGCCGCGGTACCGCCCCTCGCCGTACATCAGGATGTAGAAGCCGGGCCGGGAGAGGCCGAACTCGACGTGCAGGTCCCAGGACCGGCGCAGGTCGGCGAGGGGGTCGTCGCTCTCCTTGAGGTTCTGCTTCTCGCGGAGGTACTGCCGGAACCCGTAGGCGGCGAGTGCGTCGAGCAGTCCGTCCTTGTCCCCGAACAGCCGGTACAGCGTCGGTGGCTGCACCCCGGCGGCCGCGCTCACCGCGCGCGTGGAGACGCCCGCACGGCCCTCACGGCTGAGGAGTTCCGCCGCGGCGCACAGAACCCGCTCCCGGGTACATGCGCGTTTCTGCACAAAACAGATATTAACGCTGTTATCAGTTTTTCTATCTCATTGATACGCCCGTGACTGTGCACAGCGGACCTCATGGTGATGCCTTTCGCCAGCGGCAGTCTCCGGCGGGAGCCCACTGGACGGCCACGAGTGCCACGTCGTCGTGCAGGCGTCCGTCGGTGTGCCGGAGCAGGTCGTCGTGGACCTGTTGGAGCAGGGTTTCCGGATCGGCCCCGGCCGTGCGCCAGGCGATGTCTCGTTCGGTGACGCTGTAGAAGGCTCCGGCAGGGTCACGGGCCTCGGCGAGTCCGTCGGTGTAGAGCAGGAACGCGTCTTTGCGGGCGCACCGGAACTCCTCCTGGCGGTAGGTCTCGGGGTCGGTTCCGCCCAGACCGAGGGGCGGCGCGGGGCTTCGGCTCGTCAGTGCGGTGACGCGGTTGCCGTGCACATGCAGCGGCAGGGGATGACCACAGCTGACGGATCTCATGACGCCGCCGCCGGCGGGAAACTCCAGGAGCAGTGCCGTGATGAAGCGCTCGGCCGCGTCCGGGTCGGTGTCCGCCACCTCGGCCACATGCCGGCGGAAGCTCCCTTCGAGCGCTGCCGCCAGGCCCGGCAGGGTGGGGTGCTGGTGCGCCGCCTCGCGGAACGCGCCGAGCAGGGCCGCCGTGTCGTCCAGGGCCGCGAGGCCCTTGCCCTTGACGTCCCCGATGAGGAACCGCGTGCCGTAGGGCGTCTTCGCCGCGGCGTACAGGTCACCTCCGACATCGGCGAGAGTGTCGGCGGCACGGTAGAGGGCGGCGACGTTCAGGTCCGCGATCCGGCGGGGAAGCGGCCTGAGGACGACGCGTTGTGCCGCCCGGGAGATCGCTCGCAGCCGGCGCGTCTCCCTGTGGTCGCGTTCCCGGCTCCGGCAGAAGGCGACGAGGAGCACCGAGACCATCAGCAGCGTCACCGCATGGACGACGAGGATGGACGAGCCGAGCAGCCCGTCGCGGATGTCGCAGACCAACGCGGCCACGAAGGAGAGGCCGGCCACGTTCACGGTCGGCAGCGTCGTGGAGAACGCCGACATCAGAGCCGGCGCGGCGATGAACAGGGACGCCAGATGGATGTCCCGGGGCACGACGAGACCGACCGCCATCACGCCGAGGACGAGGGCGACGAGGGCGACGGGAACGAAGTGCACGACCGACGGCCTCGGCCGGCAAAAGACCTCCCGGCCGCCGGGGCCGGCGACACCCTTGGGGCGAACGGCGGCCGACAGCATCCCTCGCGCACCTCCGGCCGGGGCGATCACGTCCGCCGTGCCCGGAGCAGGTGCCTTCACCATGCTCTGTCCTTTCTCCTCTCTACGGGGTTTCGTGCCGGGACGCCGTCGGGCCTGGGGATCGCGTCTACTCCGGCCAGGAAGAGTTCTGGATCACCTCGACGAAGTCGGTGCGCCGGAAGCCTGGCACGAAGTGCTCGAGCACGTCCGCGTTCACCGTGCCGAAGGTGGTGTCGGGGCGGTGCGCGAAGCCGTCCGTGAACGCCTTCAGGATCTGCCTCTTGAAGTCCGGCCGGGGGTGGGCGGCGGTGACCTCGTCGATCTCGGCCTGACTGATGTTCGCCAGGTGCAGGCCGAGCACGTCGGTCTCGACGCCCGCGGTGGTGGCCGCGATCTCCGGGGCCATCTTGTACGGCACCTCCGGCGTGGTGTGCAGCGCGATGGCCGTCCACACCGTGTCGGCGTCGCCGTCGAGGACCCCATGGCTCATCAGGAAGGCACGCGCCTGGTCCGCGCCGTCCATCTCGAAGCGCTGTTCGTGGCTGCGGTAGGGCGGCACCAGGCCCGTGTCGTGGAAGAGCGCCGCCACGTACAGAAGTTCGGGGTCCGGGTGGACCCCCAGCGCCCTGGCCTGGAGACTGCCGAAGAGGTAGACCCGCCGGGAGTGGTGGTAGATCAGCGGTGGAGTGGTGTCGCGGATCAGGTCGGTGGCGTCCTGGACGAGTTTGCTGTCAGGGATCTCGACGCCGGCGATCTTGTCTGCCATGGCGGCCTCCTCGGACGGTGGGGTTCGATGTGCTCCCACCTTGCGTCCGGTCCGCCCGTCGCGTCCGCTACCGGATGGCCGACAAGTCCTCGAAAACGGCCATGCGCTCTCACTCGCGCCCGGTGCCGCGGGCGTGCCCCGTGGACCTCACGGTGCCGGAACCGGGCCGCGTGGTCGTGAAACGTTGCTGGTAGCGGGTCGGTGACACGCCGAGGTGGCGGGCGAAGGCGCGCCGCAGACTCTCGTAGCTGGGGAAGCCGGACAGGGTGGCGGCCTCGGTGGCGCCGTGTCCGGCGTCCAGGAGGGCCTTGGCCCGGTCGAAGCGGATCAGTTCCACGTACTTCATCGGCGTGGTGTTCAGTTCGGTTCGGAACATGCGGGTCAGGTGACGGGGGCTGACCCGGACCCGCTCGGCGATCGAGTCCAGGGTGTGGTCGGCGGCCGGATCGGCCTGCACGATGTCCTGGACCAGCCGCAGCACGGGGGTGCGGGGAGCCGGGCCCTGCAGCGAAGCGGAGAACTGGGACTGCCCGCCGGCCCGCTGCATGTACACCACCAGCGAGCGGGCGACCTTCCGGGTCAGGTCGGGGCCGTGGTCCTCCTCCAGCAGCGCCAGCGCGAGGTCGATGCCGGCGGTGACGCCGGCCGAGGTGTAGGTGGTGCCGTCCTTGACGTAGATGGCGTCGGGCTCCACCTGGAGCGAGGGATAGCCACGGGCCAGTGACGTCGTGTGCTGCCAGTGAGTCGTCGCCCGCCTGCCCTCCAGCAGGCCCGAGGCGGCCAGGACGAACGCGCCCGTGCAGATGGACGCGACCCGTCCGGCCCTCTGGGCGAGGCTCTTCGCGACGGCGACTAGTTCCGGGTCGACGGGACGGCCGGGCAGCAGGTCACTGCCCGGGACCAGCAGGGTGTCGAAGGCGGGTGCGGAGTCCGCGTCCATGTCCACCGGCACCTGGACGCCGATCGAGGTGCGCACCGGTTTGCCGGTCAGCGAGACGACGGTCAGCCGGTAGTCGGCCCCGTACCGGTTGGCTTCGCTGAAGACCTCCGCCGGGCCGGACAGGTCCAGCATCTTCATGTCGTCGAAGACGAGAGCGCCCACGCTGTGTGTCTTCGGTGCCACTGGCCTCTCCCCTGTCCCGTCGCCCGATCCCGCAGACCGGTCCCGCAGACCAGTCTGGAACATGGAACGGGCGAAGACGCTGCTGGACAGCGTCTTCGCCCGCCGCGGCCGTGCCGCCTCGATCCGCCGGGCAGGCCCTACTCTCGGTGCCCCGAGGTCTCGGACGCGACCGCGTCCCGGTTCTGGCCGGGGACCGGTCCGGAGCCGAGGGAGTCGCCGCCCCGGCCGAGTACCGGCTCCTGCGCCCGGTCCCCGTGCCCCGGCCACCACGCCGCGTGGCCGATCAGCGCGGTGAGGCTCGGGGTGAAGAACATCGCCATCACGAAGGCGGCGACCACGATGCCGAAGGACACCGCGAAGCCCATCTCCGTGAGCAGCGAGTTGCCCGCCAGCATCATCGTGGCGAACGTGGCCGCCAGGATGAAGCCGGCCGCGGCCACGGTCGGGCCCGCGTGCCGCAGGGCCAGGCCGGCCGCCTCACGCGGCTCGCGGCCCTCGCGGGCCTCCTCGCGGAGCCGGGCGATCATGAGGATGTTGTAGTCGGTGCCGATGGCGACCACGAACAGATACATGATCACCGGGAGCATGAACATCAGGCCCGAGTGTCCCTGTCCGTCCTGGAAGATCCACACGGTGGCGCCGAGCGTGGCGCCGAAGCCCAGACCCACCGAGGCCATGAGGTACCAGGGGGCGACCACGCTGCGCAGCAGCAGCCCGAGGATGATCATGATCAGCACGGCGGCGACCGGGAAGACCGTCCGGTAGTCGTGGTTGACGGCGGCGTCGATGTCCTTGTAGATCGACGACATGCCGCCCACCAGGGCCTCGGTGCCCTCGGGTGCGCTGGAGTGCGCGACGTCGCGCACCTCGCCCACGGCTTGGATCGCCTTGTCCGTCGACGCCTCGTACTTGAGGGTGACGGTGAAGTCCGCGGTGGTGCCGTCCTTGGCGACCTGGGTCATGCGGGCGTCCGCGACCCCGTCCACGGCGCTGAGCTTCTTCGCGTACGCGTCGAAGGCGGCCTTGTCCAGCGGCTTGCCGTCGGTGCTGGACAGGTAGACGTCGGTGGGTGCGGCGGCGCCCGCCGAGTAGGCCTTCTGCATCTCGTCCTGGACCACCATGGACTCCTTGGTCTTCGGCATCGAGCCGGAGGCCAGGTCGAACGTGGCCTTGTAGCCGAGCGTGCCGAGCGACAGCACGGCCAGGACGAGGCCGGAGACCACGACGGTCAGGGCCGGGCGGCGCCGTACGCCGCGTCCGAGGGCGGCGAAACGGGCGTTGTCCGGCTCGCGCTGCCAGGACTTGGAGGGCCAGAAGACCTTCGGTCCGATCAGCGAGACGACGGCCGGGATCAGGGTCAGTCCCGCGATCAGTGTGGCGCCGACGGCGATGGCGAGCGCCGGGCCCATCTGCTTGAGGAAGCCGAGCGTGGACAGCACCAGCGCGAGGAAGGCGATGATGACCGCTCCGGCGGCGGAGGCGATGGCCTCGCCGACCCGGTCGACCGCGTTGATCATGGCCTGCTTCGGCTCGTCGCCGGCGCGCAGCCGTTCGCGGTAGCGGAACATCAGGAAGAGGAAGTAGTCCGTGCCCACGCCGAAGAGCACGACGATCAGGATCGACGAGATCGAACTGTTGGCCTGTAGATCGAAGAGCTTGGTGGCGTAGGAGATCAGGCCGTTGGCGACGGCGGACACCAGGCCGATCAGGACGAGCGGCAGTACGGCCAGGATCGGCGCGCGGAAGATGATCAGCAGGGTCACCAGGATGATCGCGAAGGTGCCGATGCCGATCAGCGCCTGGCCGCGCTTGGACGAGTCCTGCTGGTCGAGGGCCTGCGCGGCGGAGCCGCCGAGCTTGACCTCGAGATGCGTGCCCTTGGCCAGTTGCTTGATGTCGTCGCGCAACACCTTGGCCGCGTCGGCCTGTTTGGGCTGGCCGGCGTTCTTGCTGTCCATCTGCACCAGCGTCAGGCCGTACCTGCCGTCCTTGGACGGCGGACCGGGGACGACCTTCTGCACCTGGTCGATGTGCTTCTTGCCCAGTTCAGTGGTGATACGGGCGATGTCCTGCTTGTCCGCGGCGGTCATCCTGCCGCCGTCGGTGCGCTGGTACAGCGCGATCGCGGACGGTGTGAAGGCGCTGGGGAACGCCCTCTGCTGCAGGTCCGCTGCCTTGATGGACTCGTAACTCTTGGGCAGGAAACTGCTCTCGTCGCTGTTCGACGGCAGGCTCGGGGCGGTGGCCACGATCGCCACCGCCGCGATCAGCCATGCCACGATCGTCCAGACCGGGTGTCGGACGACAGCGTTCCCAATACTTCGGAACATGCGGAAGGTCCTCCGGGGAAGGAAGATCACCGCAGCCCGGGGAGCGGACCCTGGCATCGGCGACCCCGACCGGCACGCACGGATCGGGCCGGCCGAACGGTTGTCTTGCGGTCCGATCGTAGTGTCCGGACGTGAAGATCATTTCACCAGGCCCGCGTCGACGCGCAAAGCCGTTATTCCCCCTCCGGCGGCGACCGGACCGCACCGGCCCGGCCACCCCGCGCCCGGACCCGCACCGCACGTCTCTGTCGGGCCGTCATACCCCGTCCGGGCCGGGCACGCACGTACTGGGCGCCTTCTCAACGCCCTGAGACGCGGTTCCTCGTGCTGGAGCGGTACGCCCCGTGCGGTACGCCACCTGTCGACACGTCGGCGAGCGACGCCGATCGAGCGACGGCAAAGGCGCCTGCCCACGCCCGATTCCGCCGGTTCGGCGCGGACCGAGGTCAGCGGAGGGCGGCGTCCGGCGGGTGCTCCCGCAGGGCGCCGTACCCGATGAAGTACGCGGGGACGCGGCGTACCAGCGGGGACCCGGCGAGCAGGTCCGCGACGCGCCGGGCCCGGTCCGCGCTGCCGAAAGGTTGTCGCCCTCGCAGGACGGGGGCGATGAAGCCGGCGTGGGCGACCCGCTGGAGGGTCTGCGTCACGACCGTGGCGGGCCCGCGCCGACGCTGGACACCGCGTACGTCGCTCAGGCCCACGGAGCCGTCGCGCAGCGGCCGGATCAGGTGCCGGGCGGCGGCGACGGCGTCCTCCACGGCGAGGTTGATGCCGATGCCGAAGACCGGGGACATCGCGTGCGCGGCGTCTCCGATGCACAGCAGGCCGGGGCGGTGCCAGCGGCGCAGCCGGTCCAGTCGCACGTCGAGGAGCTTCACCTCGTCCCAGGACCGCAGCGCATGGGTGCGGTCGGCGATCCAGGGGAGGGCGGCGGCGTAGCGGGCCAGGAAGGTCTCGAGGCCGGCGGCGCGGCGTTCGGCGTCGCTGCCCTTGGGGATGAGCACGGCGCACTGCCAGTAGTCACCGCGGTCGATCATCGCGGTCAGGAAGCCGTCGCCCACGGCGCCGACGAGTCCGGTGGGGTCGTCCTCGTGCCGCGGGAGGCGCAGCCACCAGACGTCCATCGGGCAGTCGAAGCGGCGCAGTTCCAGCTCCGGACGGGAGCGGGCCAGTGAAGCCCGCCCGTCGCAGGCGACCGTGAGGTGGGCGCGCAGTTCGCCCGTGTCGCCGTCGGTGGTGCGGTAGCGGACTCCGTTGACCCGCCCACGCTCGACCAGGAAGGAGGTCGCCTCGGTGCCCATCCGCAGCCGGAAGCCGGGCTCGCGGCCCGCCTCGGCGGCGAGCAGGTCCAGCAGGTCCCACTGCGGCACCATCGCCACATAGTCGTAGGGCCCGCGCAGCACGGACAGGTCCGCGACCGTCACCATCGACCGGCCGGCCCCGACGGGCAGCTGGATGGTGCGCACCCGCCGTTGCGGCAGCTCGGCGAAGCGCCGCGCCAGGCCCAGGTCGTCCAGCAGGGCCAGTGTCGACGGGTGCACGGTGTCGCCGCGGAAGTCACGCAGGAAGTCGCCATGCTTCTCCAGTACCGTCACGGCGATGCCGGCCCGGGCCAGCAGCAGCGCGAGCACCATGCCCGCGGGGCCGCCGCCGACCACACAGCATGTGGTCCGCTCCATGTCAGCCCTGCCTCTCGGGGAGCAGCACTTCACCTGATTAATTCATCGCACAATGAAATTGTACTCCCGGTCGGGGGAAAACTTCGGGCTCACCGGTCCGTGGCTGTCCGGGTCTCCGGACCGGTGAGCCGTCCAGGGGCACGCGTCGGACGGCGACGCGTACGGGTGCACGGCCTCCGGCCCGACCGCACTCGGGGACGATCTCCGGAAAGCCGTTCGTGGCGGTGTGCTCCACGAGGAGCCGGAGAGGGACGCGTTCACACCCTGGCTGCTGACGGCGGGTCGGATCATGGCCGTCACAGCGGACGCGCCCGCGCCGGCTCCGTCTGCGAGAATGATGCGGCGCCGCAGAAAGATGCATACGCACGCAAAAAACGGCCCTACGGAAGGGGGCGAGGCGGGATGCCGCGCAGCAGGCCCGCAGCGGGCAGCAAGGCGTTCAAGATGGACGTGTGGCGATCGCTGATGGAGGTGCACAACGCCGTGCTCCACGAGATCGAGGGTGCGCTCGCGGATCGTCACCGACTCTCGGTCAGCGAGTTCGACACGCTGGCGAACATCCCTCGCGAGGGCACCCGGCTGCGCGAGCTGAAGGACCGTGTCGTCCTGAGTCAGAGTGCCGTCAGCCGACTGTGCGACCGACTGGAGGAGCGGGGCTACATCACCCGCGCGCCGGTGGAGGAGGACATGCGCGGCGCGTCGATCCGGCTGACCGAAGCCGGCCGGAAGCTGCAGCGCGGCGCGCTCCGCACCAACGCCGAGGTGGTGGAGCGCGCGTTGACCGACCGGCTCTCCGAGGCCCAGCTGGCGTCACTGCGCGAGATCCTCGACCAGTTGCGGACGCCCGACCCTCCGGAATCCGGCGACACGCCCCGGTGATCCGCGGTACGGCCACGCCACCGAGCTTCGTCGCCCTCCAGGGTCGGGGACCCGAGGCCGGCGGAGGGAAGCTGGCGGGGCGCCCTCACGCCGCCTCCCCCAGCAACCCGCACAACTCGACGTCGAGGTCGAGCAACTCCGCCTCCCGGCCCGTCGGCACCATCTCGTAGGTCCGCTTCAGCCACCGCTCCACCACAACGGACGGCACCTCGAGCACGGCGCTCCCCCCGGGTGCGGACAGGACCAGACACAGCATGTCGCACGACCCGTCACCCCGGACGGGCCAGATCCGTACGTCGCCCTGACCGCAGGGCCGGTGCAGGCCCTCGGCCAGCAGCTCGCGGGCGAAGACCCAGGTGACCGGGTACAACTGGTCGAACCCGAAGGCGACCTCCACAGCGTACGGGTCGTACGGGCTGTAGGACAGACGGGCCGGCACCGCGGTGCCGCCGCCCGGTGCGGTCACCAGACGCATCTCGCACTGCTGCTCGACGAAGCTCTCCATGCTGGTTCTCTCTGTGCGTAGTTCCCCGCGCGGACGGTGCCGGGGCCCAGGGCCGCTCTCTCCGGGGCTGCCGTCTCGAACAGGGCCCACAGCCGCATGGAAGGTCGCGCATGCGAACCCTCGGCCACGCGGTGCCTGCCGCCGGCGCCGATTCGGGCGCCCGACAGTGGAAAGCCGCCGTTCAGGCGGCGGACCGGACGCCATGGCCGGCCCGGATGAAGCAGCGCCGAAGGTACCCCGATTCCATACAAAGTTAAACTTCTTCGCTGGTGAGGTATTTCACCCGGCAGCCCGTCCGACCGGCGAAGCGGCCGCGCGCGAGGGCGCGACCGCCGCACCACCACGCCCGGTTGCGTCTCACACCACTGCCCATGTCGGACCAATCACGTGACCCTCACATTCGTGCAAGATTCAACCAAACACCTGAAGTGACGGCACGCCGCCGCCACGGTCCTGCGGCGGATGCACGCGGCCCGGCCCCCGCACCGCCGCACACGAGCGGCGCTTGCGCTCACCCGGGGCGCCAAGGGTCTGGTCGCGGCACTGCTGTCGTGGGAGGTGGCGTCCTGGTGGCTGCCCGGCCAGCAGTACCTCGCCGTCGCCACGGCCCTGCATCGACCGCGCCGACCAGTTCACCACCGCTGTATCCACCCCCCCGCCCCACCGACGCGCGCGCGAGCGCAGCCGCGTAGCCGCGCAGCGCGCCGCCGAGCGGCCGAGCAGCACCCGCCGGGAATGATGCATGCGCAATCACTGTTGACCACGTCCGTACGCGCAGCGCATCCCGGCCGCTGCGGGAAGCCCGGAACCGGCAGGAGACCGGTGGCACCGAAGGGGCTGGTGGAACAGTGACCGGCAAGGACAAGAAGAAGCCGTTCCGGGCGCCGGGCGCGGGGCCGCCGGCCCGGAAGGACACGGCGTGCGCGCGCCGCGCCAGGGCATCCGCCCGAGGCCGTAGCGGCCTGGCGCTCACCTGCCCCTTGCCGCACTCGCTCTCCGCACCGGCCAGAGCCCGGCGGCTGACCCGGCGCCTGCTGGACGGGTGGGGCTTCGACGGTGACTTCGCGGCCCGCATGGAGGTCGTCGTCTCCGAGCTGGTCACCAACGCGGTGTCCCATGCCCTGCCGGACCTCCGCATCACCTGGCGGATGCTCTCCCGCGACGGACGGACCCACGTGCGGGTGGAAGTCGCCGACGGCGGCCCCTCGCGCGGCTCCTCCGCCTGTTCCGACCGCCCGTCGGACGAACGCGGCCGGGGCGCCGTCGTGGTGGACGCGCTCGCCTCGGACCACGGCACGGAACGATGCGTCACCGGTGGGACGTTGCACTGGGCGGAGGTCGCCGCGTCTTAGGGAATCGCATCGGGCCCCACCGGGCCAGGCGGCAGCCGAACCGGTTTCCTGTCCGAAACGGCGAACAGGGTGGCATCCATGTGCTGCGGGTCGCCGCCGTCCCTTGCATGCGCCCCCGGATGCCACCCTGCCCCGGACACGGCACCGCTCATGCGTGCCCGGCCGGCCGCGGGTTCCCGCCCGGGAAACCGGCGGCGTCCCGCGCCCGGACACCCGTCCGGACGCGGGAGTTGCTGGTCTGTCAGTCGAGAACGCGGACGTCGAAGTGGCCGCCGGCGTTCCAGATCACCCACGTGTTGTCGTGCCACCGGTAGAGGCGGTGGCCGTCGTACCGGTAGCGGTGGTCGTGGTCGTGGCTGTACCAGTCGTGTCCGTTGCGCTGCCACCAGCGGAAGCCGTCCCAGCGGCGGTCGTACTCGCGGTGACCGTTGCGACGGTGGCCGTGCTCGCGGTACTGGCCCCACCGACGGCCGTCCTCCCGGTGGCCGTTGACGTGACGACGGTCGTCTCCGACGTGACGGTCGGCGCCCCGGTCGTGGCCGCGGCCGTCATGGGTGACGACGGCTGCGTGGCGGACCGTCGGCTCGGTCGCGGCCGAGGCGGAACCGCCGGCCACGAGGAGCGAGACTGCCGCGATGCCGAGCGACGCGACCGCGGTGACGGCCCTGCGCACGAAGGTGCGACTCATGATCTTCCTCCTTGCTCGGCCCCGCTCCGCCTACGGTTCAGCCGGAGCGGGGACTGTGCCCTTCGAGTTGGGCACTCATGAACCTACGCCAGGCTTAGTTGAACTATGAACCAAATCGGCGGTGAGGTATGTCATGAGCCCGCCGCGCGCGTGATCGGAATAGATCGCGACTGTGAACGACGGCACTGCGGGCGGCAGGTGGTCCACTTCGGCACCGGAGCGCTCGGAGGACCTGCCGGACAGTCACCGCCCCCTGAGCGGCGAACCGATGCCCGGACCCAGACACGCTGCCGGCACCAACTGCCCATGCATGGCGGCGCCCGTACCCGTGCGGCGGGTGATGCGAGATGTCCGAGTGGAGCGACACACCAGGGGCCGTCCGGGGGATCCCGGGCCGTGTCGGACGGACGGCCCGGGACCGATTGGCCATGCTGGGCCGGAACGGGCACCCTTCCCGGGCGACAAGGAGGGCACGGCATGCCGATGGACCCGGTCGGACGATTCCTGGCGGCCCTGGACCCGGACCACCGGGAGGCCATCGGCGCCAGGCCGCGCGAGGAGCAGGAACGGCTCGCGGCGGCCTGGGAACGGGAACTGGAGGCGGACACCGAACTCGACACCCTGGACGAGTTGTCCCCACCGGCGGCGGAAGCCGAAGCGGCCCGCCGCGTCCTCGGCGAGGGAACCAGTTGACGGACGCACGCGCCCTGTCACCCGGGCACTGACGACGCCACACACCGGCGAAGCCGCTCGAAGCCGCACACTGACGAACCGACGTCGTCCGCCGCCCTTGCCGCACCGCTTTCGCCGCGACTCCGAACGGCGGGACGGCGCCGCACATGCGGCACCGTCACGATCCGACCGGGGCGGGCGAGGTCGGCGTGGGGTATTCAGTCTTCTTTCTGTGTCGGACCGGCTTTGCCCATCGGGCCGGGACGTGCATCGGGTCCGTCCGCCTCCGCGACGGGCCCCTGCGGCCGCCGAGCCGCGTCGATGTCGGACGGACTCGCGGCCGTGCCGGACGCGCCGCACTCCGGATTCCGGCACGGTCCCGGAACCCACACCGGCACCCAGGCGCCCAGGGTCTTGTGCCGTCGGACCACGGTTTCCACGGGCTGTCCGCAGTCGGGACAGACGTGTTCTTCACCGTCCATGTCCCCAGGTTAGGTCCGAGACGGATCCTGGGCTCACCGCACGCCCGCGACTGCTTCCCGCAGCCCCGGCAGCGGGTGCCGAAGGGGCTCCGCAACGCCCTCCAGACGGCCTCTGGATGTGATGCCACCCATAGGAGGCAGATCACGTCCGAAGAGGCATCGTAGGTGTGGACCGCTCGCCACCAGCATGCAGTCGCCCATAACGCCACAATCCGGACATCGCTCCTAAACAGGGTAGTACGTCACATTCTTGCAACCCGTCGCGGGCCTGCCTAAACATGGCTGTCGTTGCACGGCGACCGGACAGGACGCAAACCCAGCACACCGCCCGGACCGCAACGACACGAGGACCCCGCCCTCATGCCACAC
>NZ_JBSFRB010000077.1:0-14956 GCF_053589015.1 Streptomyces sp. NPDC003393
TCGTCGAACGAGCTGAGCATGCCCAGGTCGTCGTAGCGGGCTGTCGTACCGTGGCTGCGCCAGCTGTTCGAAGCGGTGAGGTAGGTGCTGGTGTAGGTCGTGGAGTTGTGGACCCACTGGGCGATCTGAGGGTCGGCGTCCGGGACGGTCTGTGTGGCGGTCTGCTTGTAGGTGTAACTGTTGAAGACGCTACTGATGGGCTGGCTGCCGTTGTAGGTGACCTGCTGACGCAGCACGCCCTTGTACCGGTCGCTGTCGTAGGCGGGGCCGAAGTCCACGTCCGTGTCCAGCAGCGGCTCGACGGATACGGACTTGGTGGTTCCGTCCTTTTTCTTGTCCCCGTGCATGCCCTGCATGTAGAGCGAGACCGTCTTGGAGCGGGTCACGCTGGTCCTGCCGGTCCATGCCGTGACCTGGCGGTAGCCGCGCCAGTCCGACCAGGTGCGTTCGTCCTTGGGTGTGAACGGGTCGTCGTTGTAGTGCCAGGCGGCGCCGCTGTAGTCGTAGGCGTACTCGACCGCCTCGTTGTTGCCGGCCGGGTCGAAGACGGCCACGGCCAGCACCCGGTACTTGTGGAACCAGTCGACCGCGGCGTTCTCCGCACCGTTGATGTGCCAGTACTGGGGGTAGCAGGAGCGGGTGTTGGTGTCCTGGGGTGCGGTGAGGACTTCGCTGCGCTTGCACTCCGGCGAGGACAGGTTGACCGTGGTGATGGCTCCGGTCTCGGAAGTGATGGTGGAGATGCGAGGTCGGGTCAGCGGCAGGATGTCGTCCGTGGCGTCGACCCGGTTCGGCCGCATCTGGTACGTGAAGGAAACCGGCTTGAGCCCGATGCTCGACGTGCCCGCCTTGCCGGTGCGGGTGAGCGACTTCAGCGTGAGGACCTGGTCGGAGCTGTCCCCGATGTCCCCGCCGTCCAGGTACTGCTCATCCAGCGCCCAGGAGTCCACCGGGTCGTAGGCGCTGGAGGTGGCGTTGTAGGAGAAGGTGTCGATACCGGTCAGGCGCTTGCGGGAGAAGAACGAGGGGCCGGCCGCGTTGCAGTCGGAGTCGTCCTTCGAACAGATCGCGTCGAAGGGCACATCGGGCCAGTTGTCGGCCGTGTCCTTGGTCAGGCTGGAGCAGTCTGCGGCGGTGCAGCGCTCCTTGTAGGTGAAGGTGACCTTGGCGTCCGCCTTGTCGGTGAACAGCGCGCCCTTGCGCAGGCCGTACTCGATCCGGTTGAGGTATCCACCCCGGACATAGGAGGCGCCGGCTGTCGTCGACTTGTTCTTCCTGTAGTAGTTCTGTTCCTTCGTGTACCAGTAGGTGGCGGCGTTGCCGTGGGTGTCCTCGACGTAGTCGAGGTTCCACCGCCAGGCCTGGGTGAGTGCACGGTCGGCGAAGGTGTCACCGCCGGTGTAGCCGGGCTCTCCGGAGTCGTCACCGAACACCGGCACGGTCCACGTGGAGTTGGTGCGCTGGGTGTCCGCGCCGTCCAGCTTGTCCCGGCCGAAGACGTACTTGGTGCCGTCCCCGGTGGTCACGGTCCAGTACTCGCCGTCGTCGTCACCGTTGTCGGCCCCGGTCGACCTGGTCACCTTGGAAGCGTCGTCGTCCTCCAGATGCCAGACGCCACTGTCCTTGTCCTTGATCAGGCGTGTGGACCTGCCGTTGAGCACCAGGCGGGCGTTGTCGTACTTCCAGCACTGGTCGAAGACGTCGTCATGACCGTCGTCGTCGCACGAGTTGTAGCTGCGCTCGATATAGGACTCGGTGAGGGTGAAGCCCTCGCCCACCGATGTGCCCTGGTTGTTGCTCGTCGCGGTGCGGCCGTCGATGCTGCCCGAGTCGTACGACAGTGACAGCGGCGGCACGGGACCGGCCGCCGCAGGAGGCAGGGCGAAGTCGTACGACCAGGTGAAGGAGCCCGAGCTGCCGCCCGCCTCCCAGGACGAGGACGGTGAGAGCGGGGTGGCCGAGTAGTTGCCGGTGCCCGACGGCGACTGACCGGAGCCCCCGGCCGCGGCGGCGGTGACCGCGAGCACGGTCGTTGTCGGGGCGGTACTGCCCGCCGATCGCACAAGCTGGGCGGAAGGACCACTCCCTGCCTCGGTCAGGTCGACCGTGGCGGAGACGGTCTGGTGAGCGATGTCGTTGTCCGATGCCAGCACGTCCTGCCGACGGCACTCAGGTCGCTGCGGAGTGGTCAGTGCGCAGGCCGGAAGTTGCACGAGGTGCAGCCGCTGGGCCCAGCCACCGCCTACCGCGGACGCGAAACCGCTGTAGTCGATGCTGACCTCGGCAGCGCCGGCTGTGTCCGCGTCGGCTGTGAGCAGGACACCGGTGATGCCGGCCTTCCGGGCGGCTTCCTGGTTCAGCACGCTGACGCGCGCTGTGCCACTGGCCGCCCGCTGCTCCTTTACCGCGTTCTTGGAATCGGCAGCCGGGGTTCCTGGCCGAGGGCTGACCGTGATGGGGACACCACCCGGGTCTACCTTGCTCACGTGCCCCTGGGTGAGCGTGAACGTCGCCTTGCTCGGCTTGGGCCAGCCGGCTTTGCGCTCCGTGGCCGCGCGCCGCACCTCATCCGCGTTGGCTTCCTTGTCACGGGCGACCTTCTGCCGTGCCTTCTTCGCGCCCGGCCCGTCGAACTCCTTGACCTTGCTGGCCCTGGTCCCGGCTACGTCAGGCCGACCCAGGCCGCGCGCTTCGGTTGCCTGGGCCACCTGCGCCAATCCTGTCGGCACGATCAGCGCCAAAGCCAGCGACTGCCCCAGCAGCCGGCCAGTACGACGCCGCACGACACCGCGACGCCACCTTGAGGTGCCTATGCCAAACGCCATCGTTGTCCCAACCAGTCCCGTATGAATAGAAGTTCAGCAAACAGCGCGCAGCCCGCCGTGCCGGTCCGGCTCCGTGGGTGAAGGCAACCCCGTCGGGGTTGTCCTCACCCACGGCCCTGTCAGTCGCCTACGGTTTCCTCGACCTGTTGCCAGCCGGCCATGGCGCCGGCCCACATGCGTACCTCCGCCACTTCGCCCGGGAGGTAGTGCTGCCATGCACCGCCGGTGAATGCCTTGCCGATCGCGAAGTCTCCCGACCCAGTCTTGGCGGTGAAAGCCTGCGGGGCACCATTCCGAACGCCGCCCACGTAAAGACTGATGGTGCCTGCCTGGGCATCGAAGACGCCGGTGAGCCGGACCATGCCGTCCACCGCGGCGACCTCCTCGGAAATCACTGAACTGAAGGTGCCGTCCGCGTTCAACCGCCCGAAATGCCACCTCCCGGACGGCACGATCTTGTCCTCGAGAGTCTCCTCATCGAGCACCGTGTCCTTGCCCTTGAGTTCGTACCAGAACCCCCAGGCCGAACCGTCCGCCGTGCGCTGCCCGAGGACCTGACCGGTGTACCCGACGTCCTTGGTGGCCAGCTTGTCGCCGTCCAGCGAAGCCAGGGTCGTGACCGTGAAGGACCCGGTGTCGTCCACGACCGGCCCGCTCGTGGTTGCGGCGCCGCTCACCCCGTCCAGCACGATGGACTCGCCGTCCAGCGAGGCACCGCCGGCCAAAGTCAGTGATCTGCCGTAGCCGGAGGTCGTGTCGGGGACGGTGCTGCCACTGCCGCGGTCTGCCGCCCAGTCTGCGACCAGTTCGACGCCCGCGTAATCGTCGGAAGTGCGGGTTCTGGCCTCGTTCGCGATCTGCACGTCGGTGAGTGCCTGCTGCCACACCGACACCTCGTCGACGGAACCGCCGAAGAAGTCGGAATAGGTGTCCGACCAGAACGTGCGGCCGATCTGCAAGGGCCCCGTGGCCGCCCAGGCCGTCGTGTACGGCGCGCTGCCCTGAAGCTTGCCGTTGACGTAGAGCCGTATCTGTTGCTGTTGAGCGTCGTAGACGCCCGCCAGGTGGGTCCAGGCTCCAACCGTCGGCGCGACGGTTGCGGCCACCTTCTGGTAGGACCAGGAGCCGCCCGGCGGAGCGTCCTGGTTCACCGCCCGCAGCGCCCAGCTGCCCGCCGAGATCTCGTAACCCAGATAGAAGGGGCTGCGATGTGCGCCGTTCTGGCTGACAGCCGTCTGATTGTGCGTCGGCGTCGAGGTCAGCCGTACCCAAGCCGACACTGTGTAGGACGCCCGGGTTTCGAGCACCTGATCGGCGGTGCTCGCATACCCCGTGGTGCCGTCCAGGGCCAGCCCCTTGTCTGTGACCGGCTCCGGCAGAAGCGCGCCGGAGGCATCGTGGGTCATCAACCCGCGCCGACCGCGGTCGTCGCGCACCGCACCGCCGGCCAGAGTTGCGCTATGACGTGCGGAACCGGTTGCTGTGCCGGAGTCCAGCGCGGCACCACTGGACTCATCGAAGTGCCAGCGCCCCACTGGGCCCTCACCGGCCGCGACCATGAAGTCGAACTGAGCGATGTCGCCCGGTCGGCCGATCGTGTCGCGCGCCCGGACCTGGAGCGTGTAGGTGCCCGCAAGCTGTGGCACCACCTTGGCGATACCCGTCGACCACGTCGACCACGCACTGTCGGTGGACAACTTGTACTGGTACGAGGTGACGTCGGTGTCCACAGCGTTCGGCGCGAAGGTGAACGTCGCAGGCACCCCGGGACCACCCCCTGGCTCGCAGGGGTTGGAAGTGCAGGCGCTGTACGGGGCGCCGACGGTGATCGTCGGGGCCTTGGGGGCGCTCGTGTCGATCCTGAAGTAGCAGAAGCCGTCCGAAGCCTCACTGCTCAGATGGCTGGCACCGCCGTTGTAGTAGGACCAGGTCCAAGCGTGGTACCGGTACAGCTTGCTGTCCGTCAGCTTGGACCATTTCAAGTTCACCACCTTGTTGTCACCGACAGGTGTGCCGGAGGGGCTCAACGATCCGTTGCCTGGCGTGACGTCCGACCAACTGCCGTCGCCGTTCTGTACGTCGAGGTCGAAATAAATGCGGAGCTGAGCGCCACTCTCACCGCCCGGTTTCGTCTGCGTGGTGGCCTGGAGCAGCGGCTCGGGATCGGACATGGTCGCCGGATCGTCCTGGCTGCGTTCGCACACCGGCGTCGTGCTGGTTCCCCCGCCCTTGACCCCCACCGACGTGGGCTTGTCCGGCAGACCGACGAAGTCCACCGCCAGCACCGCGTCGTTCCTGAACCGCTTCCATGCCGAGGTGTCCGACTCGTCGTGCGCCCGGATCTCCAGCGTCAGCCGCGAGAACTTTCCGGCGGCGAAGTCACTCACCGTAGGCGTCAGGTTCTCGTTCGACTCATCAGGGTTGTCGTTGAACTCGATCGGCGCCGTCGGCGAGTCCGGGTCACACAGCGACCCTCGCCCGGCGGAAACGTACCGGTCGACCATCCAGTCCAGTTCCTTCGGCCGTGAGGACCAGGTGGTCGAAGAGGAGATGTTGTTCGTCCGTACCAGGTCGACCCAGCGCGGATCGCACTGGAACGCCCACGGCTCGGTCACGCGGAACGTGGCGTCCAGAACCTTCTTGCCCTTCAGGCTGGACGGGGAGAACTCGAAGTACAGCTTCTGCACATAGCCCGGGCCGCAGTAGTAGCCACTCCAGGTACCGCACTTGCCGGCGCCCTTGCCCTGGTCGTCGTCGCCGTTGCCCCAGCCGTAGGACTCGTACCCGTCGCTGCGCAGGAGGGTGCGCTCCGACTCGCCCCATGTCACGGGCGGGTCGATGAACAGCGGGAACGCCGAGGGGTCGGTGTCGCTGAGCATGTCGGCGTCCGGCACGACGGACAGCGAGGTGGCCGTGACGTCCACATCCATGTGCGTCACCGTGTCACCCTGACCGGGCTCAAGACCGGAACCCGACGGCGCGGTCTCGGCAGGATCGGAGGACTCGGTCTCCGCGGTGGTGGCCTTCGTCACCGTCAGCTGCGTCTGTGCCCCCGCATCTCCGGCGTCCCCCGCCGAGTCCCACATCCGGGCCGGCGGGGCCTTGAACACCGTACGGCCGTCCGCGTCGAGCGCCGCCAGGTTGCCGGCCGCCCCCTCACGCACGCTCAGGCCTTCGGACTTCAGGGAGAAGGTGAGCTTCTTGAGCTCGTCACTGGCGGCGGCCTCGGGCGTCTTGACCACGAACACCGACTGGAAGCTCTCCGGCGTCGCGGTCAGCTTCAGATCGACGTCCGGAAGGACGTCGGCATACACGGCGCTCGGGCCATCCAGTCGCGGCTCCGGCAGCTTTCCCGGCCAGCCCAGCTGCAGGGACTTGCCTTCTTCGGTTATCCGAGCCAGCGGTGCCGTATCGCCGCCTCCGGAGAATGCCATACGCACCGCCGCGGCCTTCGGCGCCACGGACCCGTCGGACCGCTTCTCCAGCGTGGCATCCGGCGTCTGCCAACCACCGTCAGGCTTGGGCGCCCGCACCGGGACCGCCGACTCCTCCAGCGTGAAGGTGTACCCGTCGGGGTTGGCGTAGACCGTGGTCCGATCGGTGCGCTCCCCCAGCACCTCCACCCGCTGACCGGACTGCTGTGCCTGCGCCAGAGCCTGCTGCCCCTCGGACAGGGCCGAGGTGTCCGCGGCAGCGGCGGAAGCCGTCGGCGTCGGCAAGGTCAGCGACACCGCCACCGTGGCGAACACCGCCGTTATGGCGCCGGCCGCCCTGCCCGTCCTTCGTCGTCTGCGTCCACGACGCACCACGGTCGCAAGACCGCCCCAGCCCACCCGCACAGAACCCGCCCCCACGGTCACAAGATCTTCAAAGGCAAGCGGGATTCAAAGCTTCGAGTGGTGTCACGTCAAGCACTCTTGGTCACGGTCAAACCGTCCATCGCGCCCCCAGCCACCCCAAAGCCTCAGGGCGATATTCGGCCAAGCTGAGAGTGCTCTCCTCTGCCACACGCAATCCGTGCCGACCTCACGATGAGCGGGCCTCCAGCACGCGGCGAGGCCCGGCCGGCAGGGCGTGAAGTCCCCAACTCTCAGCGTCCTCAGGGGATATCAGCTTTGCCCCTACCGTGGCCGTGACGCAACCGTCAGAAGGAGCAACGCCCTGATGGCCGAAGACGCTCCCCCGGATCACTGCGCGGACCCATTGCAGTTCGGCCAACAAGTGCCGATCTTGCGACGGCCTCTCCGGACTCCGCAGACACCTGCTGTGTGACAAGCCGATCGAGAACAATGACACGTGGGAATCGATGCCGACGCTCCAGGGCTGACGCGCCTCAGAGCGCCGCGCAACCCAGCCGCTCGCACGCCCTCGATCCGTGCGTGTGGCGCGCCGTCGCCCTGACGCGCGCCACACGCCGTGGTCCCGCCGTTCCGGTTCAGCTCCTCCCCTTGCGCCTGCGCGCGAACGCCACCGCTCCCCCGCCCGCTGCCAGCAGTACGGCCGAGCCGCCCGCCAGGTACGGGGTCAGGGAGCTGCTTCCTGTCTCCGCGAGGTCCTGCTTCGGGGCGGGGGCGGCCTGGGGCTTGGTGTCGGGGGCGGCGGTCTGGGGCTTCGTGTCGGGGGTGGGGGGTGGGGTGGGCGCCGACGACTGCTCGGCGGGCGTCGGGGACTCGCACGTCGTCCGGGCGAGGGTCAGCGTGCCCTCGACCTCTGCGACGTTGAGCTTCAGCGGGTTGACGGAGACCTTCAGCCGGAGGGCCGTCGCCGCGGCCGTGCGGGAGGTGGTCTCGCGGTGGGAGAGGTCCAGGCGGACCTCTCCCACGCCGGGGACCCGCACGACGGTGGGGCCGTCGGGGGTCAGCGTCACTCTCTTGCCGAGGACCGTCACGGCGCCCAGGACGTTGCTCCTCGCCACCGGGGGCCTGCCCGCCTCGCAGGTCGCGCGGGACGTGACCTGGTCGACCTCGATGAGGGACAGGAGGGGCAGGCCGGGGACGTGCACGCGGGCGTGGGCGAGGTTCACCGTGCCCTCGGCCTTGGTCGCCGAGGCCGTCGCGGACGACTTCGCCACCTCCGCGCGCAGCACGCTGAACGGCTTTCCGTGGTTCACGCCGTCGAGACGGGCGGTCAGCGCCGTCCGTTCGGCGCTGTGCGGTGCCTGGACCTCGTTGAGGGAGACGGCGAGCGGGACGTTCACCGTCTTGTGGAGCAGGGACACGTCGAGATCGGTGCGCAGCACGGACGCGCTTGCGCGGCCGTGGTCGGCGGTCGCGTGGGCGGAGCCCGCGCCGGCCAGCGTCACCGGGCCGACGGCCAGGACGGTGGCCGCGGCGGCGGTGGCGCAGCGGCGCGCGGGCAGGCGGAAGGTGTGGCCGTTCACGGGATGGGACCCCCAGAGATGACTGCTTGGGACCCCGCAAGGATTACGCACTGAGAGTGAACGGTCAGCGATCCAGCGTGACTTCACTCCATCGTGGGGTTTCCGGCCTGGTTTTCGATTCTTTCGGCACGGGTGTTCTCTGTCGTCCCTCCTCTTGCTCCTCGCGTGCGAAGGCGCTGAGGGACGCACCGGCGCGTACGACGGAGTGCGCAACGAGCAGGGCCGCCTACGGGTCACGTTCCGTCAACCTGGTGCGGCGGCAACCATTGACTCCCGCCGTGCGAGCCGCTGACCGGCGTCAGGCGACGACCTTGCCGTTGAGCACCACCCGGCGCGGGCCCGCCAGCACCCGCACGTCCGCGCGCGGGTCGCTCTCGTAGACGACGAGGTCCGCCGGCGCGCCCTCGCCCAGGCCGGGCCGGCCGAGCCACGAGTGCGCCGCCCAGGTCGCGGCGGACAGGGCCTCGAGCGGCGGGATGCCGGCCGTGACCAGTTCCTCGACCTCGCCGGCCACCAGGCCGTGCGGCAGCGCGCCTCCGGCGTCCGTGCCGACGTACACCGGGATGCCCGCGTCGTGGGCGGCGCGGACGGTGTCGTAGCGGCGCTCGTGGAGGCTGCGCATGTGCGCCGACCAGCGCGGGTACTTCGACTCGCCGCCCGCCGCCAGGGCGGGGAAGGTGGCGATGTTGACGAGGGTGGGGACGATCGCGACGCCGCGCTCGGCGAACAGCGGGATCAGGTCCTCCGTCAGGCCCGTGGCGTGTTCGATGCAGTCGATGCCGGCCTCCACGAGGTCGCGCAGGGAGTCCTCGGCGAAGCAGTGCGCGGTGACGCGGGCGCCCAGGCGGTGTGCCTCCGTGATCGCCGCCTCCGCGGCCTCGCGGGGCCAGCAGGCGGACAGGTCGCCGAGGTCGCGGTCGATCCAGTCGCCGACCAGCTTGACCCAGCCGTCGCCGCGCCGGGCCTCCTGGGCGACGTACGCGACCAGGTCCTCGGGCTCGATCTCGTGGGCGTAGTTGCGGATGTAGCGGCGGGTGCGGGCGATGTGGCGGCCCGCCCGGATGATCTTCGGGAGGTCGTCGCGGTCGTCGATCCAGCGGGTGTCGGAGGGGGAGCCGGCGTCGCGGATCAGCAGTGTGCCGGCCTCGCGGTCGGTCAGCGCCTGCTTCTCGGAGACGTCGTCCGCGACCGGGCCGTGTGCGTCGAGGCCGACGTGGCAGTGCGCGTCGACCAGTCCGGGCAGCGCCCAGCCCTCGACCGTGCGCACGTCCCGGGCGCCCGCGGGCCGCTCGTACGTGATCCGGCCGCCGACCACCCACAGCTCGTCCCGGACCTGGTCCTCGTCCGGGCCGACGAGCACCCGCCCCTTCACGTGCAGCACCGCGCGATCGCTCATGCACCGCACCCTAATGAGCCGTGGTGGGTCCGCGTCCACCCGGTCCTCGGGTCGGCTCCGTCCGGCGGGCCCCGGGCCGGGACGTCACTGGTGGAGGGCGCAAGGCGGCCGCCGGTTACCCTCGAGTGCGCCGACGCCGTCGGCCCCGCGACGATCGAGAAGAGAGCGCACCGCCGTGACCCACCCCTTCCTGGACCTCGCCCCGCTGAGCGCCGCACGCTTCGCCTCGATCGAGGACCGGGTGGCGCGTCTGCTCGCCACCGAGCAGGACGTGGTGATCATGCAGGGTGAGGCGCTGCTGCCGCTGGAGGGCGCGATCCGCGCGGCGGCCGGGCCCGGCACGACGGCGCTGAACGTGATCACCGGCCCGTACGGGCAGACGTTCGGCGACTGGCTGCGGGACTGCGGTGCGACGGTGTACGACCTGTCGGTGCCGTACCACACGGCGGTCACCGCCGCGCAGGTGCGCGAGGCCTTCGCGGAGCACCCGGAGATCGACTTCGTGTCGCTGGTGCA
Source organism: Streptomyces sp. NPDC003393 (assembly GCF_053589015.1). Lineage (NCBI taxonomy): Bacteria > Bacillati > Actinomycetota > Actinomycetes > Kitasatosporales > Streptomycetaceae > Streptomyces > Streptomyces sp. NPDC003393. Next base: position 10,118 of record NZ_JBSFRB010000077.1, read on the forward strand.
CGCGGAGGCGGCGACCGGCAACACCAACCCGGTCGCGGAGATCGGCGAGGTGGTGCGGGAGCAGGGTGCCCTGTTCTATCTGGACGCCGTCGCCTCCGTCGGCGCGGAGCCGGTGCTGCCGGACGCGTGGGGCGTGGACCTGTGCGTGATCGGGGCGCAGAAGGCGATGGGCGGGCCGGCCGGGGTGTCGGCGGTGTCGGTGAGCGAGCGGGCGTGGGCCCGCATGGCGGCCAACCCCCGGGCGCCGCGCCGCTCCTACCTGTCCCTGCTGGACTGGAAGGAGCGGTGGGTGGACGGCGGCCGCAAGGCCCTGCTGCATGCTCCGGCCCAGTTGGAGATGCTCGCCCTGGAGGCGTGCGTCGAGCGCATCGAGGCGGTCGGACTGGAGACGGTGATGGCCCGCCACCGGGCCGCCGCGGCGGCGACCCGCGCGGGCGCGCGCGCCCTGGGCGGCGGCCTGGAGCCCTACGTGCATCAGGCGTCCGAGGCCGCCCCGGTCGCGACCACCCTGCGCGCGCCCTCGGGTGTCTCCGCCGCCGACCTGGTGGCACGGGCCCTGGCGGCCGACCCCTCGGCCCCGCTGGCGGCCGGCGGCGGCGCCCTGGCCAAGGAGATGATCCGCGTCAACCACTACGGCCCCGACGCCACCGGAGAGGCGGTGGAGGCCTGCCTCACGGCCCTGGGCACCGCCCTGGCCGCCACGCACGGCGCCGCGAACGTCGACGTCCCGGCCGCACGGGCCGCCGCCGCGACGGCCTGGCGGTGACCACCCGGATCCCCCTGATCCACCTGCTGATCCAGCCGATCCACCTGATTCCCCGGACCACCCGGCGCCCCGGCGTTCCGGGCCTTCGCGGCCCCCCTACCCGGGTGCCGGGGCGCACCCGGGCACGCCGACGCCCATGCCCACGCCCACGCCCACGGCACAGTGGCCGAAAACGCACGTTTGATTCGTCCCAGATCCGGCCCGGACCACTCCACGCGCGCCACACCGCCCCCGGTGGCCGGGCCGCCCCACCCCGTCGTCGGTCCCGCTCGGACCGCTCCGGCGCCGCACCTGACGGAGGCCGGACAGACGCGTTTCCAGCGCATTGACGGGATTACCGGGATTCGAATGCAGCAAAAGTAATTCCGAAGCGATTATGCGGGCAGCTTCCCGTCTTCTTCTGCCCCGTTTCCCGGACCCTAAACACAGAGATTCCGCGAACACTCGGCGACGCAATTCCAAGGGATTCCGGGAGAGTTACGTCATTGTGACACACCCAACAATGACGTCCGGTTCGCCCGGACATGGAAGGACAAAACCGCACATCACGCCAGCCCTACGCGCGAACGCGCGCCCGCGTGATAACACAAGTCGCCGCGCTGCGTAAGAGCATCCGGCGATGCATTTTTGAATTCGTCTCGGTAAGTTCAATTCGCATGACCGCAGCACAAGCAGACCTGCGAACCGACCGCACGGAAATGCCGGACGCCGTCTCCGTCGAGCGTCCCGCCGTCGCCGACGGCGCCGCGCTCTGGCGGCTCGCCAAGGACTCCGGAACGCTGGATGTGAACTCCTCGTACAGCTATCTGCTGTGGTGCCGCGACTTCGCCGCCACCTCCGCGGTGGCGCGCGGCGCGGACGGCGAGCCCGTCGGTTTCGTGACCGGGTACGTGCGCCCCGACCGCCCCCGCACTCTGCTGGTGTGGCAGGTCGCCGTCGACGCCGGCCACCGTGGCAAGGGCCTGGCCGCCCGGCTGCTGGACGCGCTGACCGCGCGCGTCGCCGCCGAGCGCGGGGTGACCGCCGTGGAGACCACGATCACCCCGGGCAACACCGCCTCCGAGCGGCTCTTCACCTCCTACGCGGCCCGCCACAACGCCCCGGTCGAGCGCGAGGTCCTGTTCGGGACCGAGCAGTTCCCGGACGGGCCGCACGACCCCGAGGTCCTGTACCGCATCGGTCCGCTCGCACGCTGACCCACCCACGTCACCGACCTGCCGGCGTTCCCGACCTGCCGCGTTCCTGACCTGACCTGAGCGGCCCGGCCGACCGGCCCCGCTCCACCGTCACCCACTCCCTCATCTCCCTGTCCGACCTCGACCGACCTCCCCCTCTCCCCACCCGAGGAGCGATTCGTCGTGACCATCACCCAGCCCGACCTGAGCGTCTTCGAGACCCTGGAGTCCGAGGTACGCAGTTACTGCCGCGGCTGGCCCACCGTCTTCGACCGCGCGCGCGGCAGCCGTCTGTACGACGAGGACGGCCACGAGTACCTCGACTTCTTCGCGGGCGCCGGCTCACTGAACTACGGCCACAACAACCCTGTCCTGAAACGGGCGTTGATCGACTACCTGGAGCGTGACGGCGTCACGCACGGACTCGACATGTCGACCACCGCCAAACGCCAGTTCCTGCAGACGTTCCAGGACCTGGTGCTGCGGCCGCGCGACCTGCCGTACAAGGTGATGTTCCCGGGGCCGACCGGGACGAACGCCGTCGAGTCCGCGCTGAAGCTGGCGCGGAAGGTGAAGGGGCGCGAGGCCATCGTGTCGTTCACCAACGCCTTCCACGGCATGTCGCTGGGCTCCCTCGCCGTCACCGGCAACGCCTTCAAGCGGGCCGGCGCCGGTGTTCCGCTGGTGCACGGCACGCCCATGCCGTTCGACAACTACTTCGACGGCCAGGTCCCGGACTTCCTGTGGTTCGAGCGGATCCTGGAGGACCAGGGCTCCGGGCTCAACAAGCCCGCGGCCGTGATCGTCGAGACCGTGCAGGGCGAGGGCGGCATCAACGTGGCTCGCCCCGAGTGGCTGCGGGCGCTCGCCGACCTGTGCGCGCGCCAGGACATGCTGCTGATCGTCGACGACATCCAGATGGGCTGCGGGCGCACCGGCGCGTTCTTCTCCTTCGAGGAGGCCGGGATCTCGCCGGACATCGTCACCGTGTCCAAGTCCATCAGCGGATACGGACTGCCCATGGCGCTGTGCCTGTTCAAGCCCGAGCTGGACATCTGGGAGCCGGGCGAGCACAACGGCACCTTCCGCGGCAACAACCCGGCGTTCGTCACCGCGACGGCCGCCCTGGAGGCCTACTGGGCCGACGGGTCGGCCATGGAGAAGCAGACCCGGGCGCGCGGCGAGCAGATCGAGCAGGCGCTGATCTCGATCACCGAGGAGAACCTGTCCGACGTCAAGGAGTACCGGGGCCGGGGCCTGGTGTGGGGCATGGAGTTCCACGACAAGGCCCGTGCCTCGCGGGTCGCCCGGCGCGCCTTCGAACTCGGTCTGCTCATCGAGACGTCGGGCCCGGAGAGCGAGGTCGTCAAACTCCTGCCGGCCCTCACCATCACCCCGGACGAACTGGACGAGGGGCTGCGCATCCTCGCCCGCGCCGTCCGGGAAACCGTCTGAACCCCTACCTGTCCGAACCCCACCTAGGAGGCATCGCAACACCGTGATCGTCCGTTCGTTCAAGGAGATCGAAGGTACCGACCGGCATGTGAAGGCGGCATCCGGCACCTGGGAGAGCAAGCGGATCGTCCTCGCCAAGGAGAAGGTCGGCTTCTCCGTGCACGAGACGATCCTGTACGCGGGTACGGAGACCGACATGTGGTACGCGAACCACATCGAGGCCGTCGTCTGCACGAAGGGCGACGCGGAACTGACCGACCGCGAGACCGGGAAGACGTACCACATCACGCCCGGCACGATGTACCTCCTGAACGGCCACGAGCGGCACACGCTCAAGGTCAAGGAGGACTTCCACTGCATCTGCGTCTTCAACCCGCCCGTGACCGGCCGCGAGGACCACGACGAGAACGGCGTCTACCCCCTGCTCACCGAGCCCGAGGAGGTGTGAACCGCATGACGACCACGAACGTCACCGACCTGTACCCCACCCGCGGCACCACCGAGGTGACCGTCCCCCGCCAGGACCCGGTGGTCTGGGGCTCCCCGGACGCGCCCGGACCGATCGCGAGCGCCGACCTCCAGGCGTTCGACCTCGACGGCTTCCTCGCCGTCGACCAGCTCATCGCCCCGGACGAGGTCGCCGTCTACAAGCGGGAACTGGACCGGCTGGTGAGCGACCCGGCGATCCGGGCCGACGAGCGTTCGATCGTCGAGCCCAAGTCCAAGGAGATCCGCTCGGTCTTCGAGGTGCACCGGATCAGCGAGGTGTTCGCGAACCTGGTGCGCGACGAACGCGTGGTCGGCCGGGCGCGGCAGATCCTCGGCTCGGACGTGTACGTCCACCAGTCCCGGATCAACGTCAAGCCGGGCTTCGGCGCGAGCGGCTTCTACTGGCACTCGGACTTCGAGACCTGGCACGCCGAGGACGGCCTGCCGAACATGCGCGCGGTGTCCGTCTCGATCGCGCTGACCGAGAACTTCGACACCAACGGCGGCCTGATGATCATGCCGGGTTCGCACAGGACGTTCCTGGGCTGCGCGGGCGCCACGCCGAAGGACAACTACAAGAAGTCGCTGCAGATGCAGGACGCGGGCACGCCGTCCGACGAGGCGCTGACCTCGATGGCCGGCGAGCACGGCATCAAGCTGTTCACCGGCAAGGCCGGCTCGGCCACCTGGTTCGACTGCAACTGCATGCACGGCTCCGGCGACAACATCACGCCGTACCCGCGCAGCAACGTCTTCATCGTGTTCAACAGCGTGGAGAACACGGCGGTGGAGCCGTTCGCGGCACCGGTGCGGCGGCCGGAGTTCATCGGGGCGAGGGACTTCACTCCGGTGCGGTGAACCCGGCCGGGGGTCCGGGGGTCGCCCCCCGGACAACACAGCATCGGGGCGAGGGACTTCACTCCGGTGCGGTGAACCCGGCCGGGGGTCCGGGGG
>NZ_JBSFRB010000078.1:0-14558 GCF_053589015.1 Streptomyces sp. NPDC003393
CGGTTACATTTCGAACCCGGAAGCTAAGCCTTACAGCGCCGATGGTACTGCAGGGGGGACCCTGTGGGAGAGTAGGACACCGCCGAACAACTCTTGGAGCTCTGGCTCCTGGGCACCACAGCCCAGGGGCCAGAGCTTTTTCGCGTTGAGGTAGGGTCAGGACGCATCGTCGTTACGTTTGACCAGGAGGCTCCCGCGTGGAGGTCCAGGAGACCCGCGTCCAGACGGACCGGGTCCTCACCATTCCGAACATCCTCAGCATGGCGCGCCTCGTCGGCGTGCCGCTTTTCCTGTGGTTGATCCTCAGGCCGGAGTTCGGAGGGCCCAAGAGCGACGGGTGGGCCCTGCTGGTACTCGCGCTCAGTGGTGTCAGCGACTACCTGGACGGCAAGCTGGCGCGACGCTGGAACCAGATCAGCAGTCTGGGCCGGCTCCTCGACCCGGCGGCCGACCGCCTCTACGTCCTTTCCACCCTCGTCGGCTTGACCTGGCGTGAGATTCTGCCGGTCTGGCTGACCGCGGTTCTCCTGGCGCGCGAATTGATGCTGCTGGTGGCCGTGGGCGTACTCCGGCGTCACGGCTACCCCCCGCCCCAGGTGAACTTCTTGGGGAAGGCAGCCACGTTCAACCTGATGTACGCGTTCCCGTTGCTTCTGCTCAGCGATGGAAGCGGATGGATCCCGTCAGTCGCCGCCGTTTTCGGATGGGCGTTCGCCGGATGGGGTACAACCCTCTACTGGTGGGCAGGAGTTCTCTACGTGGTGCAGGTCCGCCGACTGGTCCGGGCGGACGCCATGGCCGACTGAGTTCGCCCATTCCGGCAGCCGCAGTGGTTCCGATGGCCCGCTTCGGAAAAGTGCGGGACAATCAGGATGGGTGAAGTCGGCTAGATCGTCGTCGTCTCTTGGAGGAGGACGCTTCCGACATGAAGGCCGTCGTGATGGCCGGAGGCGAAGGCACGCGCCTTCGCCCAATGACCTCGAGCATGCCCAAGCCGCTCCTGCCGGTGGCCAACCGGCCGATCATGGAACACGTTCTGAGGCTGCTCAAAAGGCATGGTCTCAATGAGACCGTCGTCACAGTCCAGTTCCTGGCCTCACTGGTCAAGAACTACTTCGGTGACGGTGAAGAGCTCGGGATGGAGCTCACCTATGCCAATGAGGAGAAGCCACTCGGTACCGCCGGAAGCGTCAAGAACGCCGAAGAGGCGTTGAAGGACGATGCCTTCCTGGTGATCTCCGGCGATGCGCTGACCGACTTCGACCTCACGGACCTGATCCGGTTCCACAAGGAAAAAGGCTCGATGGTCACCGTGTGTCTCACGCGCGTGCCCAATCCGCTGGAATTCGGCATCACCATCGTCGACGAAGAGGGCAAGGTCGAGCGTTTTCTCGAGAAGCCGACCTGGGGCCAGGTCTTCTCCGACACGGTGAACACGGGCATCTACGTCATGGAACCGGAGGTCTTCGACTACGTCGAGGCCGACGTCCCCGTCGACTGGTCCGGTGACGTCTTCCCCCAGCTGATGAAGGAAGGCAAGCCGATCTACGGCTATGTCGCCGAGGGCTACTGGGAGGACGTCGGCACCCACGAGAGCTACGTCAAGGCGCAGGCGGACGTCCTGGAAGGCAAAGTGGACGTCCAGCTGGACGGCTTCGAGATCTCACCGGGTGTCTGGGTCGCCGAGGGCGCCGAGGTGCATCCCGATGCCGAACTGCGAGGCCCCCTCTACATCGGCGACTACGCCAAGGTGGAGGCCGGCGCCGAGATCCGTGAGCACACGGTGGTCGGCTCGAACGTCGTCGTGAAGAGCGGTGCCTTCCTGCACAAGGCGGTCGTGCACGACAACGTGTACATCGGTCAGCACAGCAACCTGCGTGGGTGCGTCGTCGGCAAGAACACCGACATCATGCGCGCCGCGCGGATCGAGGACGGCGCGGTCATCGGTGACGAGTGCCTGATCGGTGAAGAATCGATCGTTCAGGGCAATGTGCGGGTGTACCCCTTCAAGACCATCGAGGCGGGCGCCTTCGTCAACACCTCGGTGATCTGGGAGTCCAGGGGACAGGCGCACCTGTTCGGCGCCCGCGGGGTCTCCGGCATCCTGAACGTGGAGATCACCCCGGAGCTCGCCGTGCGGCTCGCCGGCGCCTACGCGACGACGTTGAAGAAGGGCTCGACCGTCACCACGGCACGTGACCACTCCCGTGGTGCGCGTGCGCTCAAACGGGCGGTCATCTCGGCCCTCCAGGCCAGCGCCATCGACGTACGGGACCTGGAGAACGTGCCGCTGCCCGTGGCCAGACAGCAGACCGCACGCGGCAGCGCCGGGGGCATCATGATCCGGACCACTCCCGGGGTACCGGACTCCGTCGACATCATGTTCTTCGACGGACAGGGCGCCGATCTGTCCCAGGGCGGCCAGCGCAAACTCGACCGGGTCTTCGCCCGCCAGGAGTACCGGCGCGCGTTCCCCGGAGAGATCGGCGACCTGTACTTCCCGTCCAGCGTCTTCGACTCGTACACCGGCTCGCTCCTGCGCAACGTGGACACCAACGGGATCGGCGAGGCGGGTCTCAAGGTCGTCGTGGACGCCTCGAACGGCAGCGCCGGCCTTGTCCTGCCCAGCCTGCTCGGCAAGCTCGGCGTCGACTCGCTGACCATCAATCCCGGTCTCGACGAGTCCCGGCCGACGGAGACCGAGGACATGCGCCGGAAGGGGCTGGTACGGCTCGGCGAGATCGTGGCGTCGTCCGGGGCTGCCTTCGGGGTGCGGTTCGACCCCGTCGGCGAGCGGCTGTCGCTCGTCGACGAGAAGGGCCGCATCATCGAGGACGACCGGGCGCTGCTGGTGATGCTCGACCTGGTCGCCGCCGAGCGTCGCAGCGGCCGGGTCGCACTGCCGGTGACGACCACCCGCATCGCCGAGCAGGTGGCCGCGTACCACGGCACCCAGGTCGAGTGGACGACCACCTCGCCCGACGACCTGACACGGGTCGGCGGGGAGGAAGGGACGATCTTCGGCGGTGACGGCAAGGGCGGGTTCATCGTCCCGGAGTTCAGCAGCGTCTACGACGGCACGGCGGCCTTCGTACGGCTGATCGGACTGGTCGCGCGGACCCAGTTGACGCTCAGCCAGATCGACGCCCGGATCCCACGCGCCCACGTCCTCAAGCGGGACCTTGCCACGCCGTGGGCCGTGAAGGGCCTGGTGATGCGCCGGGTCGTCGAGGCCGCGGGGGAGCGTTTCGTCGACACGACGGACGGTGTGCGGGTCGTGGAGGCCGACGGCCGCTGGGTCATGGTGCTGCCCGACCCGGCCGAGGCGGTCACCCACCTGTGGGCCGAGGGGCCTGACGACGCCTCCGCGCAGGCCCTGCTGGACGAGTGGTCGGCGGTCGTGGACAGTGCGGGTCGGTAGCGGACCGGCGAGGCCGCGCCGCCGGACGACACGGCCGGATGGCCACATTCGGTAGTAAGACGGACAGTATGCGGGCGTGCCGGACAAGTGCCCCCAAGGGGGCCTGTCCGGCATGCCGGTGGGGCCATTCGGAGGACTCGGCCCCTGCATGCGACGATGTGCGGCATGCCGCAGCAACCCCCCGTTCGGAGCACCCCCACGCGGCCTTCGCGTCCGGACGCGTCCATGTCGTTGATCACCAACGTCATGGACCACAGCCTCGACGACGGCTATGCCGAGGCCGCCGCCCGGAAGAGGGCCACGGGTGAGGGTGGCCTGCCCAGGACCCTCCGGGCACGACTGGGGCTGGCGGTGGGTCTGGTACTGGCGGGGCTCGTGGTGACCGTGGGAGCGGCACAGGCGCGCGTGGCCGCCCCGACGGTCGCCAAGGAACGCCAGGAACTGATCGACCGCATCGACCAGGAGACGACGGCGGCCGACAAGCTCGAGCGAGACGTCGACGAACTGCGGAGCGACGTGAGCGAGCGGCAGCGGCAGGCGCTCAGGGAGAGCGGCGGAAACAGCCGGGCCGACCTGGTGGGGATCCTGGCGGGCGCCACCGCGGTGCACGGCCCCGGGGTGAAGCTCGTCGTGGACGACGCCAAGGAGGCCGGCACGGGCGGGGGCGACGGCAACCCCCGCGAGACGTCGGGTTTCTCCGACACGGGCAGAGTGCGCGACCGAGACATGCAGCGCGTGGTGAACGGGCTGTGGCAGTCGGGGGCCGAGGCGGTCTCCGTCAACGGGCAGCGGTTGACCGCCCTGTCCGCGATCAGGGCGGCGGGGGACGCCATACTGGTCGACAACAAACCGCTGGTGCCGCCGTACACGGTGCTCGCGGTGGGGGACGGGCAACGGCTGAGTGACCGGTTCCAGGACAGCCCCGACGGGTTGTACCTGCAGGCGCTCCAGGACAACTACGGCATCCGGACGAGCATCTCCGTGGAGCGCGACCTCCGGCTGCCCGCCGCACCGAGTGTGATCGTACGTACCGCACAGCCGAGCATTGAGAAGGGCACATCGTGATCGCCGTACTGGGCCTCATCGTGGGAGTGGTGGCCGGCCTGTTGGTCCGGCCCGAGGTTCCGGCGGTCGTCGAGCCTTATCTGCCGATCGCCGTCGTCGCGGCGCTGGACGCCGTCTTCGGCGGGCTGCGGGCCATGCTCGACGGGATCTTCGACGACAAGGTGTTCGTGGTGTCGTTCCTGTCGAACGTGGTCGTCGCCGCGCTGATCGTGTTCCTCGGCGACAAGTTGGGCGTGGGCGCCCAGCTGTCCACGGGTGTCGTGGTGGTCCTCGGCATCCGCATCTTCTCCAACGCCGCCGCGATCCGGCGGCACGTGTTCCGGGCGTGAGACCGATGAACCACAAGGACGAGCTGCCGGAGAACGAGCCCGGCGCGGACCGGGGCAGACAGGGCGAGGAGCGGGACGAGCAGCGGGAGCACCGGCTGCGCAAGGAGCTGCCCGCGGAGGTGCCGGCGCCGGCTCCGGGTGGCGCGGAGGGCGCCGAGGAACAGTCCGCTCCCGAGCTCACCGGCCGTCAGCGGCTCGGCAAGGGCCTGTGGCCGCCACGCTTCACCCGCGCCCAACTCGTCGTCGCGGTACTGCTGTTCGGCCTGGGATTCGGTCTCGCCGTCCAGGTCGCCTCCAACAGCGACAGCGACAGTGCGCTGCGCGGTGCACGGCAGGAGGATCTTGTGCGCATCCTCGATGAACTCGATGACCGTACACAGCGTCTTGAGGACGAGAAGCAGGGTCTCGACAAGCAGCGTCAGGAGCTGGAGAACAGCTCGGACCAGGCCGAGGAGGCGCGCAGACAGACGGTCGAGAAGGAGAAGCAACTCGGCATTCTGGCGGGCACGGTGGCCGCGCAGGGACCCGGCATCACGATGACGATCGAGGACACGAAGGGGGCGGTCCGGGCGGACATGCTGCTGGACGCGATACAGGAGCTGCGCGCGGCCGGTGCGGAGGCCATCCAGGTCAACGATGTCCGGGTGGTGACGAGCACCTATCTGACGGACTCGGGCAAGAGCGTGGACGTCGACGGGAACAAGATCAACGCGCCCTATCGTTTCAAGGTCATCGGCAAGCCGCAGGACCTGGAGCCGGCGCTCAACATCCCCGGGGGTGTGGTGCAGACCCTGGAGAAGGAGCAGGCCACCGTGACCGTCGAGCGATCGGACAAGATCGTCGTGGACGCCTTGCGACCGGCGAAGCAGCCTGACTACGCTCGGTCGTCCTCCCAGTGAACCGGGGGTGCATGGCGGTCGTCCGACAGGGGCATGAGGTTGCGGGGGGTCGGCGCACCGATTGGGTGGTGCGTGGTGGAAACTGTCTGGTGGATACGGACGTTGTGAAGATGTCCGGGTCGACCGGTGTATGCAGTCAGGGTTCGTCCTGCCCCACGGGCGGGTCTGTTTCGGTCAAGGGGAATCGCCCGTGAAGTTGTTTGCGAAGTTGTTCGGCAAGAGCGCGCGAGAGGGCGGCGACAACGCCACCGCTCGTCATCGCGCACAGCCCGACGCGGAAGGTCAGCGACCGCTGTTCCGCGACCAGGTCCCGGGGACGGGTGACATGTCCGGCGCACCGGGCGCGCCGTCGGTTGACCCTGCCCAGGCAGGCGGCATAGGTTTCGGCCAACCGTCGACCGCAGGTACGGGTGGAGGGTTCGCCGCCGACCCGTACGCGTCCCCAGCCCCGTCGGGGCAGCCTCGGCAGGAGGATCCGTCCATGTCGGCCCTGGTCTGCACGAGGTGCGGTCACCGTAACGCGGAGAACAGCCGGTTCTGCTCCAACTGCGGTGCGCCGCTGCGGCCGGGTGCGGTGCCGGAGCGCGCGTCGGAGACGACCTCCACGATCTCCATCTCGGGTCTGGAGGCCTACGACGCCGAGGCCACGGGCCAGACGCCGATGCTGTCGCCGGAGGCACAGGCGGCCGTCGACGCGCTGCCGGTCGGTTCCGCCCTTCTGGTGGTGCGCCGCGGGCCGAACTCGGGCAGCCGCTTCCTCCTGGACGGCGAGCTGACCACGGCCGGGCGTCATCCGCAGAGCGACATCTTCCTGGACGACGTGACGGTCTCGCGCCGCCACGTGGAGTTCCGCCGCGCCCCGGACGGGTCGTTCACGGTGGCCGATGTCGGCAGCCTGAACGGCACGTACGTCAACCGGGAGCGCATCGACGAGGTCGCGCTGTCCAACGGCGACGAGGTGCAGATCGGCAAGTACCGGCTGGTCTTCTACTCGAGCCGACAGGGCTACTGACCCTCCCCGGACTCGTCCGGGGAGATCCCAGGGAAGGTCCATGCTTCAAACACCGAGCGGTGGTGCCGGGCACGGCACCACCGCCGCGGACAGTGGGCTGATGAGCATCGGCAGCGTGCTGAACGTGCTGCGCGAGGAGTTCCCCGAGGTCACCATCTCCAAGATCCGCTTCCTGGAGTCGGAGGGCCTCGTCGAGCCGCGGCGTACCCCCTCGGGGTACCGCAAGTTCGGCCCGGACGACGTCGAGCGCCTCGCCCGTGTCCTGCGACTGCAGCGGGACCACTACCTGCCGTTGAAGGTGATCCGCGAGTACCTGGACGCCCTGGAGCGCGGTGAGGCCGTGCAGCTGCCGGTGCTCGGCCGGCAGCGTGACGGAGAGTCCGCGCCGGCGCCCGCAGAGGCACCCGCGGCCGCCCGCATCGGCCGGGCGGACCTGCTCGCCGCCGCGGAGATCGACGAGGAGGTCCTCCAGGAGTGGGAGTCGTACGGGCTCGTCACTCCGATGGAGGACGGCGCCTACGAGGCGGAGGCCGTCACTGTCGCGTCGCTGGTCCGGGAGCTGGGGCGGTTCGGGATCGAACCCCGTCACCTGAGGGTGATGAAGGGGGCCGCCGACCGGGAGGCCGGGCTCATCGACCAGGTGGTGGCCCCGCTGCGGCGCCACCGCAATCCGCAGACCCGGGCTCATGCCGAGGCCCGTACGAAGGAGCTGGCGGCGCTCACGGTGAGACTGCACGCGGCGCTGGTGCAGACCGCGCTCGGAGTGCGGCTGCCCTGAAGGCGCCACCCTGGGCCGGTACCGGCGCGGCGGCCGGATCGGCCTCCCGATTCCGGCCCGACTACCCAAACATCCCGGGCACGGCCTAGGGTTGCTGTGTGAACGAGCTCGATGTCGTAGGTGTCCGGGTCGAAATGCCCTCCAACCAGCCGATCGTGCTCCTGCGTGAAGTGGGGGGCGACCGCTACCTCCCCATCTGGATCGGGCCCGGGGAGGCTACGGCCATCGCCTTCGCCCAGCAGGGGATGGCGCCCGCGCGTCCACTGACCCATGACCTGTTCAAGGACGTGCTGGAGGCGGTCGGCCAGGAACTCACGGAAGTGCGCATCACGGACCTGCGTGAGGGCGTCTTCTATGCGGAACTGGTCTTCGCGAGCGGGGTCGAGGTCAGTGCTCGTCCGTCCGATGCCATAGCGCTGGCGCTGCGCACCGGCACGCCGATCTACGGCAGTGACACGGTGCTCGACGACGCGGGCATCGCGATCCCGGACGAGCAGGAGGACGAGGTGGAGAAGTTCCGCGAGTTCCTCGACCAGATCTCCCCGGAGGACTTCGGCACCAGCAACCAGTGAGGTCCGGGACCTCGGCGCCGGCCGGCGGTGGTCGCGGGGCCGGGGACCCGCAAGGCAGTGAAACGCCGACATATGCCACCGGCCTGGGGGAGCGCTCGGGCGGCTCCCGCCGGGCATTCGGCTAGCCTTTCCCCACGGCGGGGCACGGAAAACCACTCGTAGGGTGATTATCACTCGGCGTGCCGAGTGTGGCGATCGTTGACGCACCCCCGGTGACTGCCTACCGTCGAGGAGGCAGGTCGAGGACGGAGGTCGGCGTGAGAAGCAGCGGCGACAGTACGGCTGGGGGCGCCCCCGCTGGTGAGGTCGGGGGAAGGGGTCCGTATCCTTCTCCGGGCTCTCGGTTCCGCTCGAGCATGGGCTACGCCCATCACGTCAGCACGGCCGATCACGCTCCGCAGCGGCCAACGGTCGTGCCGAGCAGCAAGGGGGCGGCGTCCATGGCGTCCGAGCAGATCGGCTACCGCGGTCCGACGGCCTGCGCGGCCGCCGGCATCACCTACCGCCAACTGGACTACTGGGCGCGTACGGGCCTGGTCGAGCCGAGTGTGCGGCCCGCCCACGGCTCCGGCACGCAGCGGCTGTACAGCTTTCGTGACGTCGTCGTCCTGAAGATCGTCAAGCGGTTCCTCGACACCGGTGTGTCGTTGCAGAACATCCGTACGGCCGTCCAGCACCTGCGTGAGCGGGGCTTCCGTGACCTGGAGCGCATGACGCTGATGAGCGACGGCGCCACGGTCTACGAATGCACCTCCCCCGACGAGGTGCACGCCCTGCTCCAGGGCGGGCAGGGCATCTTCGGCATCGCCGTCGGCGTGGTGTGGCGTGACGTGGAGGGTGCACTGTCCCAGCTGCACGGCGAGCGCCTCGACACCGGCGAGACGCTGGTGGGCCACAACCCCGGCGACGAACTCGCCCGACGACGCAACCGGGCGGTCTGAGCGGCGCACGCGCTGCGCAGGTGACCTCGGCCGTGCTGTCCCGGTTGCCGGGCCGTGAGGTCGGGGCGGGCCCGGCTTCCGGGGCGTTGTCAGTGGTGTGGTGCAGCATCGGAGGTGTGAGAAGCGCGCCGACGATCCTGCACCTCGACATGGATGCCTTCTTCGCCCAGGCGGAGCAGGCGTCCAAGCCGAGCCTGCGCGGGAAGGCCGTGATCGTGGGCGGTCTCGGACCGCGTGGGGTGGTCTCCACCGCGTCGTACGAGGCCCGGGTCTTCGGTGTCCACTCGGCGATGCCGATGGCCCAGGCGCGGCGGCTGGCTCCGAACGCCGCGTACCTCGTCCCGCGCTTCGGCTTCTACCGGTCCATCAGCGAGCAGGTGATGGGGCTGCTGCGGGCGCTGTCGCCGCTGGTGGAGCCGCTCAGCCTGGACGAGGCGTTCGTGGACCTGGAGGCCGGGGGAGTGGCCCGGGACGCCGATTCCGCCCGGCTGGCCGGGATCCGGCTGCGCGCCGACATACGTGCCGTGACCGGTCTGACGGGCTCCGTGGGACTGGCCGCCTCCAAGATGCTCGCGAAGATCGCCTCCGAGCAGGCCAAGCCTGACGGACTGGTTCTCATCGAGCCCGGCACCGAGCGGGCCCTGCTGGGCCCCATGTCGGTGCGGACGCTGCCCGGCGTGGGCCCCGCGACCGGCGACCACCTGCGGCGGGCCGGGATCCACACGGTCGACGAGCTGGCCGAGGCGGGAGAGGACGAGCTCGTACGGCTGCTGGGCAAGGCGCACGGGCAGGCGCTGTACGCCATGGCACTGGCGCACGACGAGCGGCCCGTGGTCGCCGAGCGCGAGGCCAAGTCGGTGTCGGTGGAGGACACCTACGACGTGGACATCCACGACCGGCTGCGGGTGGGCCTGGAGGTGCAGCGGCTCGCCGACAGGTGCGTACGGAGGCTGCGCGGGGCCGGGCTGTCGGGCCGCACCATCGTGCTGAAGGTACGGCGCTACGACTTCTCCACGCTGACCCGCTCCGAGACCCTGCGCGGGCCCACCGACGATCCGGCGGTGGTGCGGGAGGCGGCGGCCCGGCTGCTGGACTCGGTGGACACCACGGGCGGGGTGCGGCTGCTCGGGGTGGGCGTGTCCGGGCTCGCCGACTACACGCAGGAGGACCTGTTCGCCCAGGCGGCCGGCGCGCGGGTGGACAGCCCCGAGGAGGAACCCGCGGACGAATCGGCGCCGGAGCAGCCGGCCCCCGCCGAGCGGCACTGGCCGGCGGGCCACGACGTACGGCACACCGCATACGGGCACGGCTGGGTCCAGGGCAGCGGCCTCGGCCGGGTCACCGTCCGTTTCGAGACGCCCGACTCCGAGCCGGGGCGGGTGCGGACCTTCCGTGTCGACGACCCCGGCCTGGAGGCGGCGGATCCGCTGCCGCTGGTGCGGCGAAGACCGGACACCACCGACGGAGACCGCGGCGTCGCCGAAGCGGCCTGCGATACGGAAGCGGCCTGCGATACGGAAGCGACCGGTGGCACGGAAGCGACCGCTGGCACGGAAGCGACCGGTGGCACGGAAGCGACCGGTGGCACGGAAGCGACCGGTGACGCGGAAGGGACCGGTGGCACCGAAGCGGTGATCGGTGGCACGGAAACCACCGGCGGCACGGAGAACACCGGGAGCGCGTCCTCGGTGGCCGGCGGGCCCTGGCCGGGGTAGCGCGCCGGGCGGACGGCGCTCGCCCTCAGCTTTCCTCGGATCCGGATCCCGCGAGTCGGCCGAAGTCGTGGTCCGCAAGGGTGGGGGGAGGCGCCACATCGAGGCCGTAGTGGTGGTAGAGCTGCAGTTCCTGCTCGGGGGAGAGGTGGCGGCCGACGCCGAAGTCGGGGGCCTCCTTGATGAGGGCCCGGTCGAAGGGGACGTGCAGTTCGCCGCCGACGAGTTCGCTGGGCTCGAGCGGCACGAAGGCGTCCCGGGAGAACAGGCCGGTGCGTATGGCGGCCCACTCCGGCACCCCGGTCGCGTCGTCGAGGTAGACCTCGTCCACCGTGCCGATCTTGGTGCCGTTCCGGTCGAACGCCTTGCGGCCGATCAGGTTGCGCGGATCGATGTCGGTCTGCACGGTCCCTCCACTAGGTCGCAACTCATTCGTAAGCACTACAAAAGAGCACAATCGGGAGAGCGGCCACTCGAGCCCGCCCCGTGGAGCCCGCTGGTACCCTGGCAAACGGCTGCTGACCCCGTGCGGGAGAGTCCTCCACCACCATCGGAGGCGCCGAAGGAGCAAATCCTCCCCGGAATCTCTCAGGCCCCTGTACCGCACGGACGAGGTCACTCTGGAAAGCAGAGCGGGTGTCGACGGATGCCGCTCTCACCGACGGTGAAAACCGGGTGCCCTCGGGCGCTCCGGTGAAGCTCTCAGGTTGAGATGACAGAGGGGGAGGCCGTCGGGGCACCCGAGCCGTGGTGTCCCTCGAAGGTCGTGTCAGACCAGGAGGCCTCCGCAATGACCGCCCAGCGCATTCCGCTCTCCGAGCTCGAAAAGGGCATTCCCTTCGAACAGCGCCACATCGGGCCCGATCAGGAGGCGCGGGCCAAGATGCTCGCGCAGGTGGGTTACGGCTCGCTCGACGAGCTCACCGCCGCCGCGGTGCCGGATGTGATCAAGAACGCCGACGCGCTCGACCTGCCGGGTGCCCGCACCGAGGCCGAGGTACTGGCGGAGCTGCGCTCCCTCGCCGACCGCAACCAGGTCCTCGGCTCGATGATCGGTCTCGGGTACTACGGCACGTTCACCCCGCCCGTCATCCTGCGCAACGTCATGGAGAACCCGGCCTGGTACACCGCGTACACCCCGTACCAGCCGGAGATCTCGCAGGGCCGCCTCGAGGCGCTGCTGAACTTCCAGACCATGGTCGCCGACCTCACCGGGCTGCCGACCTCCGGCGCCTCCCTTCTGGACGAGGGCACCGCCGCCGCCGAGGCGATGGCACTGTCCCGGCGCATGGGCAAGAACAAGAAGGGCCTGTTCCTGGTCGACGCGGACGCGCTGCCCCAGACCATCGCCGTGATCAAGACCCGCGCCGAGCCGACCGGTGTCGAGGTCGTGGTCGCGGACCTCGGTGAGGGCATCCCCGCCGAGATCGCCGGGCGCGAGATCAACGGCGTGCTCCTGCAGTACCCGGGGGCCTCCGGCGCCGTACGCGACCTCAAGCCGGTGATCGACCAGGCCCACGAACTCGGCGCGCTGGTCACCGTCGCCGCCGACCTGCTCGCCCTGACCCTGCTGAAGTCCCCCGGCGAGCTGGGCGCGGACATCGCCGTCGGCACCACCCAGCGCTTCGGCGTGCCGATGGGCTTCGGCGGCCCGCACGCCGGCTACATGGCGGTGCACGAGAAGTTCGCCCGCAGCCTGCCCGGCCGCCTGGTCGGCGTCTCCGTGGACGCGGACGGCAACAAGGCCTACCGCCTGGCCCTGCAGACCCGTGAGCAGCACATCCGCCGCGAGAAGGCCACCAGCAACATCTGCACCGCCCAGGTGCTGCTCGCCGTCATGGCCGGCATGTACGCCGTCTACCACGGCCCCGAGGGGCTGAAGGGCATCGCGCAGCGCACCCACCGCTACGCCACGATCCTCGCCGCGGGCCTGAAGGCGGGCGGCGCCGAGGTCGTCCACGGCGCCTACTTCGACACGCTCACCGTCAAGGCCGAGGGCCGGGCCGCCGAGGTCGTCGCCGCCGCCCGCGAGGCCGGCGTGAACCTGCGCCTTGTGGACGCCGACCACGTCTCGATCGCCTGCGACGAGACCACCGACCGCGCTCAACTGCGCGCCGTGTGGTCCGCCTTCGGCGTCGAGGCCCGCATCGACGCCCTGGACGCCGCCGCCGAGGACACCCTGCCCGAGGCCCTGCTGCGCACCGACGCCTACCTCACCCATCCCGTCTTCCACCAGCACCGCTCCGAGACCGCGATGCTGCGCTACCTGCGCAGGCTGGCCGACCGCGACTACGCGCTCGACCGCGGCATGATCCCGCTGGGCTCCTGCACCATGAAGCTCAACGCGACCACGGAGATGGAGCCGGTCACCTGGCCCGAGTTCGGTGGGCTGCACCCCTTCGCGCCCGCCGAGCAGGCGCAGGGCTACCTCACCCTCATCCACGAGCTGGAGGACCGGCTCGCCGAGGTCACCGGCTACGACAAGGTCTCGCTCCAGCCCAACGCCGGCTCGCAGGGTGAGCTCGCCGGCCTGCTCGCCGTCCGCGGCTACCACCGTGCCAACGGCGACGGCCAGCGCACCGTCTGCCTCATCCCGTCCTCCGCGCACGGCACCAACGCCGCCAGCGCCGTGATGGCCGGCATGAAGGTCGTCGTCGTGAAGACGGCCGAGGACGGCGAGATCGACGTCGAGGACCTGCGGGCGAAGATCGAGCAGCACCGCGACCAGCTGGCCGTGCTGATGATCACCTACCCGTCGACGCACGGTGTGTTCGAGGAGCACGTCGCCGACATCTGCGCCCGGGTGCACGACGCCGGCGGCCAGGTCTACGTCGACGGCGCGAACCTCAACGCCCTGGTCGGGCTCGCCAAGCCGGGCCACTTCGGCGGCGACGTCTCCCACCTGAACCTGCACAAGACGTTCTGCATCCCGCACGGCGGCGGCGGTCCCGGCGTCGGCCCGGTCGCCGTACGCTCCCACCTGGCCCCGTACCTGCCCAACCACCCGATGCAGCCCGAGGCCGGGCCGGAGACGGGCGTCGGTCCGATCTCGGCCGCCCCCTGGGGCTCGGCGGGCATCCTGCCGATCTCCTGGGCGTACGTCCGGCTGATGGGCGGGGAGGGCCTCAAGCGCGCCACGCAGGTCGCGGTCCTCAGCGCCAACTACGTCGCCAAGCGCCTGGAGCCGCACTACCCGGTGCTCTACACCGGTCCCGGCGGCCTCGTCGCGCACGAGTGCATCATCGACCTGCGGCCGCTGACCAAGACGACCGGTGTGAGCGTGGACGACGTGGCCAAGCGGCTGATCGACTACGGCTTCCACGCGCCGACGATGTCGTTCCCGGTGGCCGGCACGCTGATGATCGAGCCGACCGAGTCGGAGGACCTGGCCGAGCTGGACCGCTTCTGCGACGCGATGATCGCGATCCGGGCGGAGATCGAGAAGGTGGGCTCCGGCGAGTGGCCCGCGGAGGACAACCCGCTGCGTGGCGCCCCGCACACCGCGGCCGCGCTCGGCGGGGAGTGGAAGCACGCCTACAGCCGTGAGGAGGCGCTCTTCCCGGCCGGCGTCTCGGCGGCGGACAAGTACTGGCCGCCGGTGCGCCGGATCGACCAGGCCTTCGGCGACCGCAACCTGGTCTGCTCCTGCCCGCCGCTGGACGCCTACGCGGACTGAGCGGCGCAGAGCCACCCGGACGCCTGTCGGAGCCGCCGGAACAAGCACATGGGGCCCCTGCCCGGTCTTTGGGCCGGGCCGGGGCCCCCTGTGGTGGTGGGGGGCCGTCGAGTGGCGTCGGGCCGGGGGCGGTCCAGTCAGGCCGGGTAGGCG
>NZ_JBSFRB010000079.1:0-13671 GCF_053589015.1 Streptomyces sp. NPDC003393
GCCACAGCATCGGCCTTGAACTCGTCCGAGTAGTCCTTCAACGCCATCGGCGGTGTCTCGCTTTCTCCGGATCAAGCAGATCCAGTATCAGCGTGCCCACCACTCAGGGGGAGGTCCCCAGGGTCAGCGAGGCATAGCCGTCCTCTTCGTCTTCGCGCATCCAGCGCCAAAAGCTCATCACCGTGGCGCGGTTCGCGTTCCACGTGTGGTCACTTCGGTTGCTCCCACAAGCCGCGCAGGGCCCGCACATAGTGCCGCGCGGTCACCGTGGCGACGGCCAGGGCGCCGGCCTTCAGGTACTCCGTTGCCGTCGTCAGAGCGGTTCTGCGGGTGGTGGGGGAGTGTGGCCGGGTGCTGCGCGGGCTGGTCGGAGTCGTCGTCGCCGAACAGGATTCGTTTACCTTCGGCAACTCTCTTGTACTCATTCAAAATTGGGTGCATTCTTCAAAGCATGCTTCCATATGAGGAACTGCTGAACGACGTCTACGCCATCCGCTGGCCGCTGCCGCACTACGACGAGGACGAACCTCCGAGCACGGCGCGCGGCGCCGCGGTGGAGGAAGCGTGGAGGCCCCGCATGGCCTTCCTCAAGACATGGGGAGCCGCGCAGGCCGAGCACGGCCCGGACTACGATCCGCTCCTCGCCTCGCTTGAGGACCTTGTCGCGATCAAGAAGGCGGCCGATGAGCAGATTCGGCTGCTCCTGGCCTACGGCCGGGTCTACGTCACCCCGCGCCCGCACACGCTGGAAACCCTCGGCGAGGCTGCCGGCCTCACCCCCTCCGGCGTCAGCCGCGCCTTCGGCGCGAAGGAAGTCCTCGCTGTCGGGGACCTAACCGGCCGTCGCCCCACCGCAGTCGAGATCAGCGATTACGACCCCGGTGACTTCACCGGTGTTGCCAGCCAACAGCGGTGCACCTGGGGAGGCAGCAAGAACAAGCCCTGCCCCGAGGAGCCCAAGTACACCGTCACCGACAAGTCCGGCACCAAGTGGGCCTGCTGTGACAGCCACCTGCCCGGCTACCTCCGCTCCCGCCCCGGAGCCTGAACCGAACGAGCGGGGCCGGGGTACCTGGCCTTGTTCTCGTATAGCTACGGCCAACGGACATGTAGCGCCCAGCGTGGGGCACGGAGCGCCACCTACCTTCTATCACCCTAGAAATCCAAGGATTCCCAAGCCTTGTTAAGGCCCTCCGGGGTGGCTAACCTGACGGCATGACAGACACCGCGACCACCAACCGCTGCTACTGCGGCTGCCAGACCGCCATCGGCTACGGACGCACATTCGCCGCCGGTCATGACAAGATCGCCGAAGCCGCCTACCTCGCCGTCCACCACAACGGCTCCGTCGCCGAACTCCTCAAGAGCCAGGGCTACGGCCCCGATAACCCCGTCACCGACGCAGCCGTCGAAGCGGGCGCCTGGAAGAAGTGCGACCACTGCGACTACAAGGGCGCCCCTGAAAGCATCCGCAACCACATGGCCAAGGTGCAGAAGGCTGAGAACACCCAGCGAGAGTCCCTGGAGAAATCCGTTCGCGCGCTCGGCGGAACCTGGGACCCGAGCCGCGGAATGCAAACCCTGCGAGACGCCGGTTACCACCCCTCCGAGAAGTACATCCGAGAGGTGTACCGACGACTGGCGGACAGTGGCCTGCTGGAGAAGGTGGATGAGCACCGGGCCATCTACTTCGTCATCGAGAAGTAGGCCCACCTGTAGGGCGTGATTCCATGCAGCGTGGTGCAGATCCAGCAGACCGAGACGGCCGGCCGGGGCGAGCAGCGCCGGACCGGTCGGACGCTGGTCGCGTGCAACTGCGCCTGGACGACCGCCTGGGTCCAGGACGGCGCGGCCTGGACCCAGCGCGTGCGCCACGAGGCCGCGGGGCGTCCAGGGCTGGCCACGGGGTGGGTGAACCGTGCGGAGCCGAGTAGACGCACGCGTGCCAGCCGGGCCCTCGTCTTCGCCCGCCCGGGCCGGGTGTTCATCCAGTCCCGCAACGGCGCCGACCTGACCGACGCGTTCCCTGACATCGCCCAGGCCGCCGACGCCTTCGGCGAGGATCTGGTGCTGGACGGGGAGCTCGTGGTCCCTTTCCACGGCCGCTTGGACTTCGCCGAGCTGCAGGCCCGTGCCCGGCGGCGCGGTCGCATCGCTGTCGCGGTCGCCGCCGCCCGGCCTGCCTTCCTCATCACGTTCGACGTTCTCGAGGCGGCGGGCACCGAGCTCCTGCACCGGCCGTACCGTGAGCGGCGCGAGCTCCTGGAGCGGCAGAAGCCGGCGGAGTCCTTCTCCTGGAAGGACTCGTCGGACCATGCGGAAAGGGTGCTGCCGCTTGGCGTCATGTGTGTGGACTCCTCGTACAGCGGCGACCTGTCGCCTCTTGCTGCCGCGTAGACGGCCGCGGACAGGGGGGCAGGCGCTACTGACTTCGGCTCGTCGAGGTGAACTTCGGTGAAGTTCCTGCAGACTCCGGAGCGGTGGCTGTATCCCGTGGTGTGTGAGATATGGCGATGGGGGCGGGTTGACCGCTGCGGGACGGCGGCGCCGGGAGTCGGTACGGATGCAGGCGGCCGAGTTGTTCGAGCAGAGGATCAAGCCGACAGAGGTCGCACGGCGCCTGCGGGTGAGCCGGAAGTCGGCTTACCGGTGGCACCAGTTGTGGAGAGACGACGGGACGCGGGCTCTGGCCTCCCGTGGCCCGAGTGGATCTTGTTGCCGTCTGTCCCCGCGCTGTCTGGAGAGACTGGCCGCGTACCTGGAGCAGGGTCCGGCCGCGCACGGCTGGGTGGAGGACCAGGTGTGGACCGCGGCGAGGGTGGCCACGCTGATCGGCAGGAAGTTCCACGTCGCCTACAGCGTCTCCGGGGCGACGAGGCTGATGCAGCGGCTCGGCTTTAGCCCGCAGGTGCCCGCGCGGCGGGTCGCCGAGCGCGACGAGCAGGCCGTGACCGCGTGGAAGGAGGCGACTTGGGCCGAGGTAAAAGAGCCCGGGCGGCCTGCGGCGGATGCATCTGCTTCGAGGACGAAGCAGGCTTCACCCGAAAGCCGCCCCGAGGACGCACCTGGGGCCGGCGAGGCCGCACCCCGGTCGTGACGGTCAGCGGGCGTCGCTCAGGGCGCCTGTCGGTGGCCGGAATGATCGCGATGCGCCCGGGCTCCCGGACCCGGCTGTGCCACCGCCTGCGCACTCACCGAGCGGGCAACGGCTCACGCCGCAGCATGGGCGAGCGCGACTTCATCGCCCTGATCGACGGCGTCCACCAGCTCGTCAAGGCACCGATCGTCCTGGTCTGGGACCGTCTGAACACCCATGTCTCCCACGCCATGCGTGAGCTGATCGCCGAGCGCGAGTGGCTGACGGTGTTCCTGCTGCCCGCCTACTCGCCCGACCTCAACCCTGTCGAGTGGGTATGGGCGCACGTCAAACGCAGTCTGGCCAACCTCGCCGTCATGGCCCTCGACCGTCTGGAAGCCCTCGTCCGCAACCGGCTCAAACGCCTTCAGTATCGGCCCGACACCCTCGACGGCTTCATAACGGGCACCGGTCTGACCCTCGATGAGCCACCATCACCCTGACGAGCTGTGGTCAGTTATTGCAGAGGACGGAGTGAAGGGCGGGACTTCGCTCCCGGTGGGAGTGGAGACCGCCCCGACCTGTAACGTGGCGATCTTCGGGCGGCGTAGGCCCCCGGAGTCCCGAAAATGAATCCTTATGATCTTCGACGAGCTACCCATCGCGTGGCGGCTGTCCCCCAAGGACGTCCAGGCGGGGTGGCGTGCGCTGTGGTGGACCGTGGGACCGGACGGCGAACTCGCCGTGATGCTGGTCCAGCGCCGGTACCTGAGCCGCGACAAGTATCCCCGCGGGTGGATCGGATGGCGTGCCGAGACGCCGTTCGACGGAGAGTTGGTCATCGCCTCCGGGCAGGAGCAGCGACGTATCCCGGTCGAAGGGATCGACATGCGGCCCAGCCATCTGGCCCTGCTCCCAGGCTCCCGGTTCCTGCTGGCATCGGGCCGTACCCACCGGGACGCGGAGGGAGCCTGGTGGAAGAACGCCGTCGTGTACTCCCCCGAGGGCCGGCCGGAGGGTGCCTTCTGCCTCGGTGATGACATCCCGGCCCTGGTCACCGACCGCAGCGGGGGCATCTGGACCGCCTACGGCGACGAGGGCATCTACGGCAACCACCCGGAATCCGCGGCCGGCCTGGCGGGCTGGAACACCCGGGGCATCGCGACGTGGGCACCGAAAGGGAGACTTCCCGACTGGCCACTGGAGGGTTGCACGGCCGCCACGGAAGGCGAATCTGTGTGGCTGGTCTGGTATAGCCCCAAAGGAACCTTCCTCACCCGAATCACACCCTCCACCGGCGAAGTCGCGAGCTATCGCAGCCCGGTGAAGGATCCGGACGGATTCGCCGTGCGTGGCACGCGGGTGGTCCTGACCAGCCGCGACCACTACAAGCGCAGGACCACCGTGACCCGCGCGGAGCTGGTCGGCGACGTGTGTGTCGCCATCAGCCAGGAGCGGGTGCGGGTGCCCGGGCGGGTGGTCATGCATTGCGGCCAGGGCCGCGACGGCACCCTGTTTCTCCGCGCCGGCCGTACCTGGGTGCGCATCGACGCCTGAGTCCCGCGGCTGTCAGACCGCTACAGCGTGCCTGTGAAGGCCCGCCGGGAGACCGACGGGGAGACGTCGATCGCCGCCGAGAGGTACTGGCGCAGAGGGACGGCCGCCCCGAAGCCCGCGTTGGACCGCGACCTCCTCAACGGATTCCTTGCGGGAACGGGCCTCTCCCTCGGCCTCCCACCACCATCACCCTGACGGGCCGAAGTCAGTAATCACCGCGCTGCGCGGTCCCGCATCGGTCGTCAGCCAAGAGATCCACGAGCCGTCCCCGCAGGTGGGTACCGGCCTCTCCCCACTGGAGCCCGGGCTCCCCCTCAGACCGTGCGGACAACTCGGCGAAATTGTCCTTCAGTGCGTACTCGATCGCACTCGCGCAGCCCGGTCAACATGCGCTCCCACACGGCATCTTGCCGCCACTGCCGCCAGTAGTGGTACACGGTCTGCCAGGGCGGTAGGTCGTGCGGCAGCAGTCTCCATGCGCAGCGGGCCCGCAGCCAGTAAGCGCGCGCGTTCACGCAGATCCGTCGTGTAACGGGGACGCAGCCCGCGCACTCCAGCCCCCGACAGCGCGCAACCACCCTGGTACCAGCCCACATGCCCGCTGACCGGCTTTTCAGACACCCTCTAGCCCGCCACAGCCATGCTCTGCTGTGCCTAAGGGCTGTCCCGTAAATGATCTCCGATCGGTTTCGGGTGAGGTCGGGCGTTGTACCGGGCCGCTGGCCTATCCGGCGAGGGCGAGGTTGTGCATCCGTGCGATACCGAGCACGGCGTGGTGGACGCCGTCGCCTCTGAGACGGCAGTCGCGGAGGATCTTCCAGGTCTTCATGCGGGCGAAGACATGCTCGACGCGGGCGCGGACCTGCTTGTGGGACCGGTTGTGTTCCTCTTTGCAGTCGGGGAGTTCGGCCTGGCCCTTCGCCTTGCGGTGCGGGATGACCAGTCCGGTGCCCTGGTAGCCGCCGTCGGCGATTGTGGTGGTGCTGCCGACGGCGTCCTTGGCGCCGGACTCCTCCCAGCCGGGGGAGTCGTGCCGATTGCCCGGCAGCGGCTGGCCGGCCACCACGACGAGGCGGGTGTCCGCGTCGATGACGACCTGATGGGCGGTGGAGTACCGGTAGTTCTTGGACTGCGCGGCCACGGTGTGATCGCGAGTGGGCACCAGCGTGCCGTCCACGATGAGCACGGTGTCCTTGGCGAACCGCTTGCGGGGCTGGAGCGCGAGCATCGGACCGAGATGATCGATGATGCGGTCCGCCGCCGACCTCGACACCCCGAACAACGGGGCGAGCTGCCGCATCGTCAGGTTCGTGCGCCAGTAGGCCGCGACCAGCAAAGCCCGTTCCTCCAGCGGCAGGCTCCAGGGCCGGCCCTTGCGGACCGCGTCCGCACCCTCACGCCGCAGAACCGTGACCAGCTTCCCGAAGGCACGCGGGCTCAGCCCGGTGAACGGGGCTATCCAGGACGGCTCCGACGCCGTGATCACACCAGTCACACCAGTCACACCAAGAACATCTCACTATGACCAGCAGTTACGGGACAGCCCTTAGACGGCGCGTTCTTCGAGCTGAACGGTCGCGGTGTGCCGTTGCTGTCGTGATTGTTCGGTTGTTCCGTTGATCAGGCCCGGCTGACCGCATCCGGCTGCGGGTCAGGGCTGTCGGTCGCTCGGCCCGGCGTGTGGGCGGCGTGTCGAGCGGGCGCGAGGGCCGCGGCGAGTGCGGCGCCGACGAGGAACAGGGTCAGCACCGAGAAGCCGTGGGTGTAGCCGGAGACGTAGGGCAGGCCGGTATGCGCGAGGTGGCTGGTGACGAGCAGGCTCATGATGGCGGTTCCGATGGCACCGCCGATGGAGCGGAGGTTGGCGTTCATGCCGGTCGCGGCGCCGGCCTGCTCGGCGGGCACGCTGCTGACGATGAGGTTGGCCATGGACGCGAAAGCCAGGCCGACGCCGAGGCCGAAGACTCCCGCTGCGACGGCGATCTGCCACTGCTCGTCATGCAACAGGGCGAGGATGGCGCATGCGAGTGCGGCGAGGCCCGAACCGGCGATCAGCAGGTGCTTGGCGCCGAGCCGTGGCTCCAGGCGGCCGCTGAGGACCCCGGCGACGAACATGGCGATCAGCATGGGCAGCATGAGCAGCCCGGATGCGGTGACGCTCGCACCGAAGCCGTATCCGGCCGACCTCGGCGTCTGCACGAAGCCCGGCAGGAAGGCCCAGACCGAGGAGAGGCCGGCGCCGAACAGCAGAGCGGCCGTGTTCGTGGTCCACACCGGCCGCGTGCGCAGAACGCGCAGATCGATCAGCGGGCTCGGACTGCGTGACTCGGCGCGCAGCCACAGGCCGAAGAGGACGACGGCCGCGGCGAACAGCGAGATCACGGAGGCGGAGTTCCAGCCCCACCGGCTGCCCCGGCTGACCGGCAGGAGCAGTGCCACCAGCCAGCCGGACAGCAGCAGCGCGCCGAGCCAGTTGACGTGTCCCTGCGCACGGTGAGGCGATTCGGGGATGCGGCGCGCGGCTATGAGGGCGGTGACGGCAACGATGGCGACGGGGAACCAGAACAGCCAGCGGTAGTCGAGCGCGGCCACGATGGGCCCGGCGGCGACGATGCCGACGCCGCCGCCCGCGGCGATGACGGCGGACAGGTTGCTGATGCTGCCGCTGACCTGGCCGGCCTCGAACTGGTCGCGGATGATGCCGAACGAGAGCGGGAACACCGCTCCGCCGATGCCCTGGACGACACGGGCGACGATCAGGACGCCGATGGTGGGTGCCAGCGCCGCGAGCAGGCACCCTACGAGCACTGCCACCAGGACGGCAACGAGCGTGCGCGTCTTGCCGAGCAGATCGCCGACGCGGCCGAGAATCGGGGTGAACACCGAGGCGGACAGCAGATAGGCCGTC
The DNA here is from genome assembly GCF_053589015.1 of Streptomyces sp. NPDC003393. Lineage (NCBI taxonomy): Bacteria > Bacillati > Actinomycetota > Actinomycetes > Kitasatosporales > Streptomycetaceae > Streptomyces > Streptomyces sp. NPDC003393. Next base: position 7,542 of record NZ_JBSFRB010000079.1, read on the forward strand.
ATCACCCACGTGGTGGTGGACTGAGAGGTGTGCAGGGCGTGCTGGATCGTCGGCAACGCCGGCGCGATGAGCGACTGCAGCATCGAGAACACGCCCGCACCACTGGCGAGGACCGCGAAGGTGAGGCGGGGCGACTTGCTGGGCATGGAATGACGCTCCGGGGAACGGAAGGATGGCGAAGGGCGCCGGGAGCAGTCGCACGCCGTGATTCGGACGGCCACGGCTCGAGGGGCTTGGCCGGGATTCGTGCGGGCCGGCATCTCATGGGCGGGACCGAAGGTCTACCGCCGGTGTGCGACGCAGCCGGCCGGATGGGGCCCGGACGGGCCGGGCCGTGCCGCGGGTGGGCCCGTGTCGTTGGTGGGCCGTTTCGCGGGCGGGCCAGTCCGGCGCGCGGGGGCGCTGGCCGCAGGGGCTGTGGCTGCGCTGTGCTTGTGTCGCAGGGTGTGCGACTACCGGTCGCGGGTGATCGTCTTGTGCTCGACGTAGCCGGTCAGGCCGACCTTGCCGTATTCACGGCCGATGCCGCTCGCCTTGTAGCCGCCGAACGGACCGTCGAAGCTCATCGGGGAGCCGTTCAGGGTGACCGTGCCGGTGCGCAGTCGGCGGGCGACGGCAAGGGCCCGCTCAGGGTCGGTGGTCCAGATGCCGCCGGACAGGCCGTAGGCGGAGTCGTTGGCGATGCGGACGGCGTCGTCCTCGTCGTCGTAGGCGATGACGGACAGGACCGGGCCGAAGATCTCCTCCTGCGCGATGCGCATGGAGTTGTCGACATCGGCGAAGACGGTCGGGGTGACGTAGTTGCCCTTCTCCAGGCCTTCGGGGATCTGCGGGCCGCCGGTTACCAGCCGGGCGCCCTCCGCTATGCCGACGTGGATGTAGTCGATGACGCGCTGCTGCTGGTCGGGGCGGATCATCGGGCCGATGAAGGTGTCCGGAGCGGACGGGTCGCCGACCTTCAGCGATTCGACCATGGCCTTGATCGCGGCGACGACCTCCTCGTAGCGGCTGCGCGGGGCCAGGATGCGGGTCTGGAGGATGCAGGCCTCGCCGTTGTTCGCCAAGGAGCCGAATCGCAGGCCCTGGACGGCGGCGTCCAGGTCGGCATCGTCGAGGATGAGGGCGGCGGACTTGCCGCCCAGCTCTAGGCTGACCCGCTTGAGGTGCTCGCCCGCGATGGAGGCGATGCGCCGGCCGGCGCGGGTGGAGCCGGTGAAGGCGATCTTGTCGACGTCGGGGTGAGAGACGAGGTACTCGCTGGTCTCGCGGTCGGCGGGAAGGATGCTGAGCACGCCCGCGGGAAGCCCGGCCTCGTGCCACAGGTCCGCCAGCAGCATCATGCTGAGAGAGTTCTCCGGGGAGACCTTCAGGACAACGGTGTTTCCGGCCAGTAGGGCCGGGACCAGCTTGGCGGTGGCTGCGGAGAACGGCGAGTTCCACGGGATGACGGCGGCGACCACGCCGATCGCCTCCCGTCGGACGATGGTGTCGAAGGACACCGACGGGTCGGACGGCTCGATGATCTCCTCCCAGCCGAACTCCTCGGCCGCCTTCAGGTACGCCTTCACCTGGCGGGTCAGGAAGGGCTGGCCGGCCTTGGTGAACCAGCCGGCCGAGCCGTTCTCGACGGAGATGGCTTGAGCGACCTCGTCGGCGTGGGCAGCGCGCAGGGCGTCGTAGCGCCGGACGATCTCCTGTCGCTCCTCGGGGCTGGTGCGCGGCCAGAGCCCGTCGTCGAAGGCCGCGCGGGCCGCGGCGACGGCGGCGTCGACGTCGGCGGGCGCGGCCTGCGCGGCGCTGCCCAGCAGGGACTGGTCGTGCGGGGAAAGGATGTCGATCCGCAGATTCGGGTCGCTGGGGGCGACCCATGCGCCGCCGATGTAGAGCTTGTCGCGAACAGTCATGTCTTCACGGTTCCTCTGTGCGAAAGGGGCGAGAGGGTGGTGGGGAGGAGGGAGTGGGGGCGCGTCGGCAAGCCGACGGGTGCGGGCGGTGCCACCTCGCGTGCGGGGATCTGGGCGAAGCCGCTCTGCGGTCATGTCGGAAGGACAGGTAGGCGCTCCGACCGGGCTGGCTGAGCCGGCCTTCGGTGGTTGCGTCGGCCTCCGATGGTCGGGCAGCCGCGCTCCGGTGGTGCCCGAGCGTGCGGGCGCATCACCGGAACGAAGTGGTCAGGCGGTGGGGTAGTCCGTGGAGCGGCTGACCTCGGCCCACTCGCGGGCCTCGGCGAGGCGCGCCTCCTCGGCGCTGATGGCGATCTCCAGGGCATCGCTGCCGAGGAGCAGCCGACGCGGGGGCTTCGCCGCCTCCACCGCGCCGACGATCGCGCGGGCCATGCGGTCGGGGTCACCCGGCTCGTTGCCGGCGTACTCGGCGAACCTCGCGAGCCACGCGCCGACCGTCTCCTCGTACTCGGAGGCGACGGGACCGGACGGCTCCGCCGCGCCCGCGGCCCAGCCGGTGCGGATGCCGCCGGGCTCGACGATGGTGACCTTGACGCCGAACGGGGCCACCTCATTCGCCAGCACCTCGGAGAACCCTTCGACGGCGAATTTCGCGGTCTGATAGGCACTGAGGCCGGGCGTGCCGCCCACGCGTCCGCCGATGGACGATATCTGCACGATGTGCCCGGACCGCCGGCCCCGCATCACTGGCAGCACCGCCCGGGTCAGGTTGACCACCCCGTACAGATTCGCCTCGACCTGCGCGCGGAACTCGTCCTCTGGAAAGTCCTCGATCGAGCCGCTGGTGGCGTAACCGGCGTTGTTCACGAGCACATCGATCGAACCGAACTGCTCCACCGCCGTCGCCACCACGTCCCGGGCGTCGGACGGGGAGGTGACGTCCAGCGCCACCACCATCAGTCGCTCAGGGTGCTCGGCCCGCAAGGAGGTCAGTGTCTCCGGCCTTCGAGAAGTCACCACGACCCTGTCGCCGGCGCTCAGCGCCGCGAGAACCAGAGCCTTGCCCAGCCCCTGCGAGCCGCCGGTGATCAGCCAAGTCCGTGACATAGCGCATCCCTCTTCTCGTGCGTCGTCTCGTTGTTTCGTCGTTCTCCCAGCGCTCCAGCGCGGGCTTGCCACGCCATAGTAGAGGGATTTCCCATTACTGCAACATGAAAGTGGTAGTTTCTATTGGTGTTGCGACTCACGTGTTGGAAAGTGTGCCGAAAGTGACCACTGGACGTAGAATCTCCAGATCATGAGAGCTGACGCCGCACGCAACCTCACCGCTGTGCTCCAGGCCGGGGCCCAGTTGCTGGCCGAGGACCCGGGCACCTCGATGGCGGCCATCGCCGCCGCCGCGGGAGTAGACCGCACCACCGTCCACCGCCGCTTCGCCAGCCGCGAGGCGCTGCTCAGTGCCGTCTTCCAGGCCAAACTCGACTCCGCCGAACAGGTCCTGGACGAGGCACGCCTCACCGAGGCCCCTGTTCCGGTCGCCCTCCACCGCTACCTGGAAGGGATCATCCCCGTCAGCCGTCAATGGCCTGTCGACACGCGCCGCATGATGCAGAAGGACCCCGAGGCCGGCATCCGTCGCCAGGAGCAGAGCGCCCGACTCGACGCCTTCGTCCGCCGCACCATCGACGAGGGCTACCTGCGCGCCGGCACCGACGCGGCCTGGGCGCGGGCGGTCCTCGACGGACTCGTCGACACGGCCGCCCACAAGTTCCCCGCCATGGATCCCCCGCAAGCCGCCGACCTCGTCGCCAGCACTTTCCTCAGCGGCCTCGGCGCCACCTGACGACCGACCGGCCCGGCCGCGGTGGCCCAAGGGACTTCTAAGAGGGCGGTTCGTGAGTTTTTGAGTGGCTCTGTCGTCGCCTGATGGTGTGGGTGCGGACGGAATCTTCCGGTCCGCAGCCGGTGGCCTGCTGATGTGGTGGGGTGAGTGAACGCAAGCCGTACCCGAGCGACTTATCGGACGAGCAGTGGGCGTTGATCGAGCCGGTGATCACCGCATGGAAGGACCGGCACCGCTCGGTCAGCGGCCACCGGGGCGCCTACGTGATGCGGGAGATCGTCAACGCGATCCTGTACCAGGGCCGGACCGGCTGCCAGTGGGCCTACCTCCCGCACGACCTGCCGCAGAAGAGCGCGACGTACTACTACTTCGCCGCCTGGCGGGACGACGGCACCGACCAGGTCATCCACGAACTCCTGCGCTGCCAGGTCCGTGAACGAGCCCGCCGATTAGAGGACCCGACCCTGGTGGTGCTGGACACCCAGAGCGTCCACGCGGCCGCCGGGGTCCCCGCGTCCACGACCGGCCGGGACCCGGCGAAGCGGGTGCCGGGCCGCAAGAGGGGACTGGCCGTGGATGTGCTGGGCCTGGTCATCGCCGTCATCGTCCTGGCCGCGAACACCCACGACAACGGAGCCGGCATCGCCCTGCTGGACCAGGTCGCCGAGCACACCGGCGGCACCGTCCGCAAAGCCCTGGTCGACCAGGGCTTCAAGACGGCCGTGGTCGACCACGGCACCGCGCTCGGCATCGACGTGGAGATCGTCGAACGCAACCCGCAGGACCGGGGGTTCGTCCCGCAGCCGAAGCGGTGGAGGGTCGAGCAGACCTACGGGATCCTCATACTGCACCGGCGCCTGGTCCGCGACTACGAGCACCACCCGGCCTCGTCCGCCTCCCGCATCTACTGGGCCATGACACAGGTCATGGCCCGCCGCCTCACCGGCGCGAACACCCCCACCTGGCGCGGACCGCAGACGGTGACCGCATGAACCTCCAGCCTCTGCTCGACGCCCTCGGCATCCAGGAGGAAGCCGCCCGGGCCCTGGCCGACGACCTCCGCGGACAGATCACCGAACTGCAGGACCGCCTGCGGGAGGCCGAGACCCACCTCGAACACCTCGCGATCACCCGGAAGACCATCACCGGCCTCGCTGACCGACTCCCGGCTTCCTCGCCGGACCTGCCTGAGCACCCGGACTACCCCCGCATCCTCGCGGTTTTCAACGAGGCCACCGGTCCGCTGCGGGCCCGTGATGTCTGCGAAGCCCTCGACCACGAACTGCTGCCGAAGAACATCGAGGGCACCCGCGCCAAGCTGAAACGCCTGGTCAAGCTCGGCCTTCTCACCGAGGTCGACATCGGCAACTTCACGAGAAAGTCATAGCCGGACATCTATGGCCAGCAGTCTCTGGCCGCAATCTGCTGTGCGTACTGGTCCTCCGGGCCGATGTCTTGGACTACCTTCCGGGCTTCGTGCACCCGACCCGTCTCGCACATCAGTCGAACAAGGACGTACAGGGCGCCGCGGTCACCGCCTTCGGCGCGATCACGCAGTGCCGCTTCCATAGCCCGCTCTCGAAGCGATCTGTTGAGTCTTCGACGTGCGTGCTTATCCGTGAGGGCACGCTCCGTAAGTTCTGGAATCCGTTCCGCTCGGGCCAGCAGATCCATGTGCCACAGATGGTTGTCGTGCATGTCCGGATCGTCGGAGAAGCACTCGGCATGGGCGCTTACCAGCGCGATCGCCACGTCCCAATCCTGAAGCTGTTCCGCCGCCCGAGCTCGCTCCAACCAGTCCACAGGGCGAGTATCGCCTGGCGCCCCACCGGACAGCGCCTTCGAAGTACCCGCTGATGAGAGCCCTTCAAGGCAAGTCATGGGCAAAAGCTGTCAAACCGTCCTCTCAAGGGCCTGCCGACGTCCTCCACGCGCTATGTGGGCGGCAAGGCCGGCAGCGCCTACACCCAGACGGTCACCGCCTACGACAGCCTCAGCCGGGCCACCGGCACCCAGTTGCAACTGCCGGACAGTGACCCGTTCGTCAAGGCAGGCCAGCCTTCCACGCTGTCGTTCGAGACGTACTACAACATCGACGGAACACTCAAGGGCACAAAGGAGCCGGCCGTCGGAGGCCTCGAGTCCGAAGCGATCGACTACGGCTACGACGGCCTGGGCGACCTGACGGACTTCGGCGGACTGACCGGCTACCTGCGGAACGTGTCCTACTCGGCCCTCGGCCAGCCATTGCAGCTGACACTGGGCACAGGAGGCACCGACAACAAGAACATCTACGTCACCAACAGATACGAGACCGGAACCGACCGCCTCACCCGCAGCCACGTCACGGACCAGACGCATCCCTGGATGCTGCAGGACCTCA
>NZ_JBSFRB010000080.1:0-11564 GCF_053589015.1 Streptomyces sp. NPDC003393
GTCCGCCCCGCGGGGCGGACGGGAACGTGACGACACGACCTGGAGCGACACAGATCAGCACGTCAGCGAGGAGCAGCGCCGTGGCGGTACGAGCGGTCCGGGGGGCCGTCCAGTTGGAACGGGACGAGGCCGGCCACATGAGCGAGCAGGTCGAGGCCCTGCTCACCGCCGTCCTGGAGCGGAACGGCCTGACCGCCGACGACCTGATCAGCATCTGGTTCACCGCCACGCCCGACCTGCACAGCGACTTCCCGGCGGCCGCCGCCCGCAGGCTCGGCATCGTCGACGTACCGCTGATCTGCGCGCAGGAACTGGACATCGAGGGCGCGATGCCCCGTGTCGTCCGCCTCCTCGCGCACATCGAGTCCGACAAGCCGCGCACCGAGATCGCCCACGTCTACCTGGGCGCGGCTGCCGCCCTGCGCAAGGACATCGCCCAATGAGGACCGCACTTGTCATCGGAACCGGGCTCATCGGCACCTCGGCCGCCCTGGCCCTGGCCCAGCGCGGCGTGAGCGTGCACCTGGCCGACCAGGACCCGGGGCAGGCCCGTACGGCCGCGGCGCTGGGCGCCGGCACGGACGAGGCCCCGAAGGGCCCCGTCGACCTCGCGATCGTGGCCGCCCCGCCCGCGCGCGTGGCCGGGGTGCTGGCCGACGCCATGCGCCGCGAGGTGGCCCGCGGCTATGTGGACGTGGCCAGCGTCAAGGGCGGCCCGCGCCGTGAGCTGGAGTCGCTCGGCCTGGACCTGGACCGTTACATCGGCACCCACCCCATGGCGGGCCGCGAGAAGTCCGGGCCGCTGGCCGCGACCGGCGACCTCTTCGAGGGCCGCCCCTGGGTGCTCACCCCCACCCGGGACACCGACACCGAGGTGCTCAACCTCGCCCTGGAGCTGGTCTCGCTCTGCCGTGCGGTGCCGGTCGTCATGGACGCCGACGCCCACGACCGGGCCGTGGCCCTGGTCTCCCACATGCCCCACCTCGTCTCCAGCATGGTCGCCGCGCGCCTGGAGCACGCCGAGGAGGCGGCCGTACGGCTGTGCGGACAGGGCATCCGTGACGTGACCCGGATCGCCGCCTCCGATCCGCGGATGTGGATCGACATCCTGTCCGCCAACCCGGGGCCGGTCGCCGACCTCCTCTCCGACGTCGCCGCCGACCTGGACGAGGCGGTACGGGCCCTGCGCGCGCTGCAGTCCTCCGACGAGTCCAAGCGCCGCGAGGGCAGCGTGGGCATCGACGACCTGCTGCGACGGGGCAACGCGGGCCAGATCAGGGTCCCCGGCAAGCACGGGTCCGCGCCGCGGACGTACGAGGTCGTCGCCGTGCTCATCGACGACCAGCCCGGCCAGCTGGCCCGGATCTTCGCGGACGCGGGGATGGCCGGGGTCAACATCGAGGACGTCCGCATCGAGCATGCGACCGGGCAGCAGGCGGGTCTGGTCCAGCTGATGGTCGAGCCCAAGGCGGCCCCGGTCCTCACCACCGCCCTGCGTGAGCGGGGCTGGGCCATCCGCCAGTGACGGCCGGCCCCGTCGCACGGCCGGTGCACCGGGGCCTGGTGCGAACGTCCCGCCTGTCCCGCGGCGCCCGGCGCGCTCGCCGCGTTGTCGGGATCGCCCACGTACGCCCCGTACGAGGGCGACCCTCCGCCGTGCGGTCGCACGCACCGGACGCCGCGGGTCCCGCCCTGAGGGCGGACGACGGGACGTTCACAACAGGTCGTGGCCCGTCCACACCGGGCAACGGAGGCCTGGCCCGGACGCCCGCCCCTCTCGCCGGGCCCCGGACGCCGGGCCCACCGAGTGCGCGGGCCCGGCACCCGGACGGGGGTGTCCGCCTCCGGCACACGGCCTGCGACGGCGTCGGGACCTCACCCGTATGGAGGGCTCCGGGAAGCCAGTAACCTTGTGCGGGGCGCTGTGAGGATCCGGCGTCCCGCGCAACCGCCCACCACCCTTCACCCAGGAAGGTGCCCCGCTGTGGAAAACGGCGCCGCCCGGACCGCCCAGCCCGTGATTGTCGCCATCGACGGCCCCTCCGGCACGGGCAAGTCGAGCACGTCGAAGGCCGTCGCCGCGCAGCTCGGCCTGAGCTACCTGGACACCGGCGCCCAGTACCGGGCGATCACGTGGTGGATGGTGACCAACGGGATCGACATCGACGATCCCACCGCGATCGCCGCCGTGGCCGGCAAGGCGGAGATCGTCTCCGGCACCGACCCGGCCCACCCGACGATCACCGTCGACGGCGTGGACGTGGCCGGCCCGATCCGGACCCCGGAGGTCACCTCCAAGGTCAGCGCGGTCAGCGCGGTGCCGGAGGTGCGGGCCCGGATCACCGAGCTGCAGCGCTCCCTGGCCGCCTCGGCCGAGAAGGGGATCGTCGTGGAGGGCCGTGACATCGGCACCACCGTGCTGCCGGACGCCGATCTGAAGATCTTCCTCACCGCCTCCCCGGAGGCCCGGGCCGCCCGCCGCAGCGGCGAGCTCAAGGGCGCCGACCTGCACACCACCCGCGCGGCCCTGATCAAGCGGGACGCGGCCGACTCCAGCCGCAAGACCTCCCCGCTGGCCAAGGCCGACGACGCGGTCGAGGTGGACACCACCGAACTGACGCTGCCGCAGGTCATCGAGTGCGTCGTCACCCTCGTCGAGGAGAAGCGGGCCGCGAAGTGAGTCTTCCGTCCGAGCGCTCGGCGGGCCTGCCGTCCGAGCGCGGCGCCGACGTCGGCCGACGGATCGGTGTCGGGCTGATGTACGGGCTGTGGCGTCCGCGCGTGCTCGGCTCCTGGAGGGTGCCCGCGACCGGCCCGGCGATCCTCGCCGTCAACCACTCCCACAACATCGACGGCCCGATGGTCATGGGAGTGGCGCCGCGCCCGGTGCACTTCCTGATCAAGAAGGAGGCGTTCGTCGGCCCGCTCGGCTCCTTCCTGACCGGCATCGGCCAGCTCCAGGTGGACCGGCACACCACCGACCGGACGGCCATCACGCGCGCCCTCGGCGTCCTGGACCGGGGCGGCGCCCTCGGCATCTTCCCCGAGGGCACCCGCGGCGAGGGCGACTTCGCCTCCCTGCGTGCCGGGCTCGCCTACTTCGCGGTCCGCAGCGGGGCGCCCATCGTCCCGGTGGCCGTGCTGGGAAGTTCCGAGCGGCGCGGACGGTTGATACAGGGACTGCCTCCGCTGCGCTCCCGCGTCGACGTCGTCTTCGGCGACCCCTTCGAGGCGGGCGACAGGGGGGCACGGCGTACGCGCCGGGCGCTGGACGAGGCCACCGAGCGCATCCAGAAGCAGCTCACCGCCCACCTGGAAAACGCCAGGCGCCTGACCGGGCGCTGAGCGACACTCGAGTAGTGGATCACCACGGACGTGGCGCTCCACCGACCACCACGAACGACGAGGTACGGACTTCATGAACGACGACATCCAGCCCGAGGGCTCGGCCGAGCACGAGTACGACCACGGGGCGCTCGGCGACGCCGAGTACGCGGAGTTCATGGAGCTCGCCGCGGAAGAGGGCTTCGACGTCGAGGACGTCGAGGGCGCCATCGAGGCGGCCGGGCACGGCCCGCTGCCCGTCCTCGCCGTCGTCGGCCGTCCCAACGTCGGCAAGTCGACCCTGGTGAACCGCATCATCGGCCGCCGTGAGGCGGTCGTCGAGGACAAGCCGGGCGTCACCCGCGACCGGGTCACCTACGAGGCAGAGTGGGCGGGCCGCCGCTTCAAGGTCGTCGACACCGGCGGCTGGGAGCAGGACGTCCTCGGCATCGACGCCTCCGTGGCCGCCCAGGCCGAGTACGCCATCGAGGCCGCCGACGCGGTCGTCTTCGTCGTCGACGCCAAGGTCGGCGCCACCGACACCGACGAGGCCGTCGTACGGCTGCTGCGCAAGGCCGGCAAGCCGGTGGTGCTGTGCGCCAACAAGGTGGACGGCCCGAGCGGCGAGGCCGACGCCGCGTACCTGTGGTCGCTCGGCCTCGGCGAGCCGCACCCGGTCTCGGCGCTGCACGGCCGCGGCACCGGCGACATGCTGGACCGTGTCCTGGAGGCGTTGCCCGAGGCGCCGCGGGAGACGTTCGGCCAGGCCGGGGTCGGCGGCCCGCGCCGGGTGGCTCTCATCGGCCGCCCCAACGTGGGCAAGTCCTCGCTGCTGAACAGGGTGGCCGGCGAGGAGCGCGTCGTCGTCGACGAACTGGCCGGCACCACCCGCGACCCGGTCGACGAGCTGATCGAACTGGGCGGCGTGACCTGGAAGTTCGTCGACACCGCCGGCATCCGCAAGCGCGTCCACCTCCAGCAGGGCGCCGATTACTACGCCTCGCTGCGCACGGCCGCCGCCGTGGAGAAGGCCGAGGTCGCCGTCGTGCTGATCGACGCCTCCGAGTCCGTCTCGGTGCAGGACCAGCGGATCATCACCATGGCCGTCGAGGCCGGCCGCGCGCTCGTCGTCGCCTACAACAAGTGGGACACGCTCGACGAGGAGCGCCGCTTCTACCTGGAGCGGGAGATCGAGACCGATCTCGCGCAGATCTCCTGGGCCCCGCGTGTGAACGTCTCGGCGCGCACCGGACGGCACATGGAGAAGCTGGTCCCAGCCATCGAGACCGCCCTGGCCGGCTGGGAGACCCGAGTGCCGACCGGCCGCCTCAACGCCTTCCTGGGCGAACTGGTCGCGGCCCATCCGCACCCGATCCGGGGCGGCAAGCAGCCGCGCATCCTCTTCGGCACCCAGGCCGGAACCAAGCCGCCGCGGTTCGTGCTGTTCGCGTCCGGATTCATCGAGGCGGGCTACCGGCGGTTCATCGAGCGCCGGCTGCGCGAGGAGTTCGGCTTCGCCGGCACGCCGATCCACATCTCGGTGCGGGTGCGCGAGAAGCGCGGCTCGAAAAAGAAGTAGCCGCCGGTCCGGGGGGACCCGGCGGCGGTGGAGACGGCGGAAAGGGCGGCCCTGTCAGGGAGACCGCCCTTTCCGGTTCGTGGGGCCCGCCGGGACTCACAGACCGCGGCGCGGGGCGGGCGGCAGCGCCGCCGGGACGTGGTGCGTCCCGTTCTCCTGCCGCCCGATCGTGCCCACGCGCTGCCACTGCGCCTGCTGCTGGCCGGTGCCGTGCCGGGTGCCGTAGGCCCCGGCGCCGTAGGCGATGTACGCCTGGGAGCCCGTACTGTGCGGGAGGTTCCCGAACGCGACGAAGCCCAGATCCTCCTCGCCGCTGCGGTCACCCGGCAGCGCCCGGTAGGACTTGACGTACTCGGCGTAGAGCGTGTCGTAGATCGGCGTGGCCGATGGGCCGCCATGGGGGTCCTGGACCGGCCGCGCGGGACGGATCGTCGAATAGGACTGGCGGCGGGGAACGTCATATGCGTGCACGTATGTGCAAACGACCCCGGAGCGGAAGGGATGCGGCTCAGGTCCCGGCCAGCGGCAGCGTGGCCGCCACCAGCCGGCCCGCGGTCGCGGCCCGGTCCAGGGCCTGGCGCAGCAGGTCCTCCCGCGGCTGACGTCCGATGGCACCGACCGGCGCCGCGAACAGGAGCACCTGCTGGTGCTTGTTGGCGGCGGCCCGCCAGCCGTCGCTCACCTGGAGCGGCTGGTGCGCCTGCCACCAGGCCGTCGGCCGGCCGGCGCCACCGCCCGGCTGGAGGACGGCGTGCAGCTGGCCCATGGCCAGCAGCACCGACCAGCCGTGCAGCACCGGCGGTACGGACTCGAGGTCGGCCACCGGCCGGTAGCCCTGTTCCACGAGCAGCGTCAGGAAGTCGTCGCCGGGGCCGGTCGTCCCCGGGCGCACGATGGGCGCGGTCGGCTCGACGACCAGGGCGGGGTGCAACTCCCCGGCGATCAGGACGAGTCCGCTGGTGACGCCGAGCACCGCCTGCTCCGGCACCACCTTCCGGGGGCCGCCCTGCGGGAGCCCGGACTCCGGGATCCCGGCCTGCTGGATGCCCGCCTGCTGGATCGGGGCCTGCTGGATCCCGGCCTGCTGGATGCCCGCCTGCTGGGCCCCTGCCTGCTGGACCCCCGCCTGTTGGATGCCCACCTGCTGGGTTTCGTCCTGCTGCGGCGTGTGCTGCGCGGGTACCCCGCCGAAGGCGCCCGTGTCGGCGTTGATGGAGCGCACCGCGCCCCGCAGTTGTTCCTCGGTGACATGGACGACCTGCGAGGGCAGGCAGGTGGCGTGGGCGAAGGCGAGGACGGCGGTCTCGTCCCCGACGAACAGGACGGTGCTGGTCCGCTCCTGTTCGCTGTCGCCGGGGGTGCGGCAGGACGTGCAGTCGTAACTGCCCGGGGCGTTCTCTCCGGCGAGCAGCCGGTCGGCTTCTTCGTCGCCGATCTCGGCGCGTACGGCGTCGCTGACGTCGAGCATGCGCGGCACGGGTGGCTCCCTCGGGATGCGGTACGTGACGGGACCGGGTGGCTCCCGGCCCGGGAACCGGGAGGGCCCCCGGCTCATGAAGAAGACAACGGACGATCTGTGGCGGGAGTCACGCCCTCCGGAGAACGGAATCGAACCATCCTGCGCACACGGTCACGGTTGGTGCGGAATCGACCACTCACTGTCAACTCGTTGAATGTCAAGGGGTGTTGACGAGGTGAGGTGAGTCACAGGCCGAACGCGGCAGTGGTCGACAAATCAGGAAATCAGCGAATGAAGTGGGTGGCCAAAAAAAGTCGATACCTGCGGTAACTGGCAACTGGCCTGCCGGAACCGGCAATTGGTTGATCCGCGCCGCTCATGCTCCGTACATTCCTCGGCCGAGTGCACAGAGCACCACCCGGGCACGTCCGCCGACCGCACCTCCACAGCAGCACCCAGCACGACCCCGACCGGCGGACGGGGCGAGCGCGCCGACCGCGTCCATGCGTGCGAGGCGCGCCCCGCCCTGGGGGACCCCGGGTCCGTCGAGAGGGATGCCCATGTCCGAATGTGCCGATACCTACGCCGCTTCCCACGTCCCACCCGCCGACGGCAAGCGCGACGGCTCCCGCAGGGCCCGTGCGGCGGCGGTCCTCGCCGGGGCGGCCGTGCTCGCCCCGCTCGGTCTGCTGGCCGCGACCGGCGAGGCCCGGGCGTCGGACGGCGGGGTGTGGGACCGCATCGCGCAGTGCGAGAGCGGCGGCAACTGGCACATCAACACCGGCAACGGCTACTACGGCGGGCTCCAGTTCGCCGCCGGTACCTGGCGCGCCTACGGCGGCACGGCGTACGCGCCCACCGCCGACCGGGCCTCACGGGCCCAGCAGATCGCCGTGGCCACCCGGGTTCAGCAGGCCCAGGGCTGGGGCGCGTGGCCGGTCTGCTCGGCCCGCGCCGGGGCGTCCGGCGGCGCGCCGGACGCGGCTTCGGCCGGGAGCGGGTCGGCGCACACGGCGAACAAGACTCACAAGACCCGCCAGACCCCCCAGACCCACGAGTCCCGCTCGTCCCACGAGCCCGCCCACCGGTCCGCGCAGCACGGCGCGCGGAACGCGGCACCGGGGCCCGAGACGGGCCACGCCGACCGCGGTGCCTCGCGCGGGGCGTACACCGTGCGCGCGGGTGACACCCTGAGCGGTATCGCCGCCCGGCACGGCACCACCTGGCAGCGGCTCTACGCGCTCAACGCGTCCGTCGTCGGGGACGACCCCGACCTGATCCTGCCCGGGCAGCGCCTCGTGCTGTGAGCCGCCGGTCCGTCCCAGCCGACGGCCCCGTCCGGTCGACCGACCGGACGGGGCCGTTCGCTGTGAAATGCCTGTGTCCCCGCGGCCCTCGCCCACGGCCCCGAATGCGGCGGAAACGGCCTCCGGGATCCTTCCGGAGCGTGCCCGGGGAGACACCCCGCAGGCGTTGTCGCGGCCCTGTCCGCCGGCATTGTGTGTCTACTAATGCACTAACTTGACATACCCGGTGAAACCAGTGACTCATCTGCGGAAGAAGCGGCCGCGTAGAGTTTCCACCGGGGATTCACCGAAGGCCACACGGTGCAGATGGGCGAAGCGGCTCACGTTGCTGAAACCCCAGCGGTGGGCGATCGCCGTGACGGTGTCGCGCGAGGGGTCGGCAGCGCGAAGCTCCGCGTGAGCCCGCTCCAGTCGTATTGAGCGCAGATAGGCCATGGGCGACAGACCCACGTGCCGCTGGAAGTTCTCTTGGAGAGTGCGCGCACTCACATGGCACCGGCGGGCAAGCGTGTCGGTCGTCAGTGGTTCGGATGCCTCGGCGTGGATGATGTCCACCGCGGCGCGTACAGCCGCCGGACGGATGTGCCCTGCGGGCCGGTCGAGGGCCTGCCGGTAGGCGGGGCTGGCGACCATGAGGAAGCCGTTGACGATGCTCTCTGCGAATGGCATCGCTGTCATGGGCTCACGCAACACGCTTTGGGGATCGTCGAGTTGTTCGACGAGCAGTCTCACTAGGCGCGTCCAGCTACGGCCACCGCCTGTGCGCAGATCGATGCTCGGCGCAAGAGCCAACGTCGAAGGGACGTCGTCGCGCAGTACGTCGGCAAGCGTCCCCGTGACGACGCCGCGATCGATCTTCACGCTTACGTTCCGGCTGCCCGCCGCCCAGCGGGTGATGACGGTGTCGCCCTGCGGCCCGAACACCGCGGCGATCTCGGGGTCCGCGGTCACGCACACGTCGCCGTTCCGGGATTCCAGCTTTCCCGACAGCGGCAGATTGACGTGGAACGCCGTCCCGAGCTCGCCGAAATCCAGACGAACGTCGGCACCGTAGGTGACGTCACTGACAGTGATTGGGCCGATCTGCATGATCTGATAATCGACCTCAGGGCGCTGCTCGGCGGTCAACTGCTGAACGGTGTGGGAGTAGAACGCGGGTGCGCAGCGCTCGGAGACGCTCTCCAGGGAGTCGAGGTGCACTTGTGGCCCCAACTTGATGACGAAGCGGCTCGCTGCCACGTGGTTAACGGTCACCTGTCAATGATGCCCCCTGACGTGCACCGATGGACCCATTGTCTCACTTATCGCACTATGTGCGCCGCGTCTGCGGGTCGGTCGCCGCGATTCGCGCTGGCTGTCCGTACCGCCGCGCTCGACGGCTGGTCCACATCACTCGCCACGTGTTTTCCTCAGATGCAAGGGCTTGCTCATCGCCGAACACATCAGGAATACAGAATTTGATGCACATCGTTTCAGAACAGCCCGTGCTCGTTCTAGTGCACGGGGCATACCAGCGCCCGTCGGTATGGGACGAATCCCGCACGGTATTCACCGGACTCGGTTACGAGACGCGGGCTCCCGCACTGCCCAGTTCCGGAAGTAGTCCCACCGCGTCGATGTATGACGACGCAGCTGTCATCCGCGAGGAGGTAGAGAAAGTCGGCGGGCCGGTGGTCGTGGTCGCGCACTCCTACAGCGGAATCCCCGTCACGGAAGCGCTGACCGGCGCGGCCGACGTCTCGCGTCTCATCTTTGTGGCCGCTCACATGCTTGACAAAGGCCAGTCGATGTACAGTCGGATGAACGTGGAGCCACCGGAGGATACCACCGGCACCTACCCCACACCCTCCCGGGAGGAGCTCTTTCACGACGTGCCGGACGAGGTCGCAGCCAAGGCGACCGCCGAGCTCGTGCAGCAGGCGCTGCTGCCCTTCACCAATGAGGTGACACGCGCCGCGTGGCAGGCCATCCCTTCCACGTACGTCATCTGTGAGGACGATCGGTGCTTTCCCGTACCGGTGCAGGAGTCAATGGCACTCCAGGCGACCGAGATCCGCAGATGGCCTGGCGGACACTGTCCGTACCTGGCTGATCCGAAGAACTTCGCTCTTCTCATCGACGACATTGTCCGTGGGGCCGCGGAGAACGGTGAGCCTGCGGTCAGGACCAGCACGAATCACAGCAAGGTTCCAGACGCTGGGTCTCAATCTGTCATTCGTTAGAAACCGTATCTCAGCCGATCTTGGAGCGGGTGGTTCGAACAGAGTTCCTGGTCGGGTGATCTTCCGGCGGTGTGCGCTTGAAAGCAGGGCCTCCTGGTAGCTCGGGGGTGCGACCCCGTTCCGAGTGGTTCCCGGAGGCCTTGTTGTCGTTGTTGTACGTGCCCGAGCCCGCTGGCTTCAACTCGCCGTTTGTCATGAAAAATTTAAGGGAAGCCGCGGAAGCTGCAGCGAGTGAACAATTTCGTCGGATCCCTCGTCCTTCCACGCTGAGAAAGGTCACGCAACCGCAGCCATGTCCTTGCCGGACGGAGCGGCGGCTACGCACCACCGCAGGGATACGACCCAGGACGACCAAGAAAGACCCCAGGAATACACATGACTCTACGCAGGGTGACAGGCCCCACTTCGCTGGGCCGAGCTGAGATCGCCGACCTCTACGAGGGCGTCGACGGCCCGGTACTGCTTCCTGGTGACGAGGGCTACTCGGCCGAGTGTGCGACCTTCAACCTGTTGACCCCGGTGCGGCCGGCAGTTGCCGTCGGCGCCAGCAGCGTCGCCGACGTTCAAGCCGCGGTTCGGTTCGCCGCCGGGCGTCGGCTGCCGCTCGCGGTTCTGGCCACCGGACATCAGGTGGCCTGTCCAGCGGACGGTGCTGTTCTGATCAACATGTCGCGGATGAGAGGGGTGCGTATAGACACCCATCGGCAATTGGCTCGTGTTGAAGGCGGTGCACGGGGTGGCGACCTGGTCGAGGCCGCGGGCCAATATGGACTGGCTCCGATCAGCGGTGCCGCCCCCGGCGTCGGTGTCGTCGGGTTCACGCTCGGCGGCGGCCACAGTCCCGTTCTGGGTCGTATGTACGGGTACGCGGCCGACCACGTCCAGGCCGTCGAGCTCGTCACAGCCGACGGGGAACTACGCCGGGTAACCGCCACCGACAAGCCAGACCTGTTTTGGGCAGTGCGTGGCGGCAAAGGCAATTACGGGGTCGTCACCGCCCTGGAGACCAGACTCTTCTCAGCCTCCCATTTCTACGGCGGCGGTCTCTTCTTCCCCGGCGAGTATGCAGAAACGATTCTGTACACCTGGCGAGAGTGGGTAACCGGACTTCCTAGGCAGATGACGTCCTCCCTCGCTTTTCTGCGTCGGCCCGGGCAACCCTTCACGGTCCACCTCCGGTTCTCCTCGCTGGGGTCCGGACAGGAAGCCGAGCGAATACTGACCCCAATGCGTCGGCTGGCCCCGATCATCCAGGACTCGATAACTGACCAACCCTACGGCGGTGCCGCTACGCTACACCTGGACCCGACCCACCCCGTGCCAATGACCGAGGGAGCCACGGCCCTGCACGACTTCCCTCGCGAGGCTAGCGACGTCCTGCTCGCCGCTGTCGGACCAGGCTCGGACACTCACCTGGGCTTCGTTGAACTGCGGTCCTTTGGCGGAACACTTGAACAGCCACCTGCTGTACCCAACGCGGTGCCCGGGCGGACCGTGCGCTGGGCCGCCATTGCTGCCGGCACTGGCGCCCCCGACCTGACCCCTGTCTTCCGTAAGGAGCTGACGGCGCTGTCCGAGGCGCTAACCTCGCGCTTTCATGAAGAGGGTTGTCCGGCAGGTGGTCAGGAAAGCAGAAAGTGCCTCTGACCAGCAAGAATGAGGATTGTCTAGGT
>NZ_JBSFRB010000081.1:0-11413 GCF_053589015.1 Streptomyces sp. NPDC003393
GATGAGAGCGAGCGTGGACTCGTGCCCGGTCCGCGGATCGGCCTCGTCGAACAGCCCTATCGTGAGGAATCCCAGCTTCCGCAGTGGTCGTGAGGCACCGGGGGCCGGCGACCGCGACGACAGGCGTCAGGCGGTGCAGGAGGTGGTGCTGGTGGTGCTGGAGCAGGTGCTGGTGGAGGAGCAGCTCGTGGACGATCCGAGCATGACCTCGCTGGCGTCCGAGTAGTCGGTGATCTCGAAGGTCTCCGACTCGAGGTCGAGGATCTCCTGGGCGAGGGAGGCGAGGGCGTTGTCGGCCATGTGGTCTCTCCTTCCGGGTCCGCAGACCGGTCGCGGGCCGGGACGGTCCCGGCCGGTGGTGCGCTGAACCTGCCGGAGGCCAGGGCCTCGGCTCCATCTTTCTACGCGGCACCGACGTCAACGCCCTTGCGGACCGCTGTCAGTTGGCTGGCACTCCCGTGCGCGTGCCGCCACCCCACCTGTCCTGCCGCTCGACCGAGACCCCAGGAGTTCTGCCCGTGACCCACGACCACGACAGCAGCGGCGTCACTGCGGACGCCGACCCGTCCTGCTCCGACCACCCGGCGCCCGGTCGCCTCCTGCCCGGTCTGGACGCCCTGCTCCGCCCCGCTGTCGAGCTGTACCTCGATCTTCACCGACATCCCGAACTCTCCGGCACCGAACGCCGTACCGCCGCCCGGTTCGCCGACTGGCTGGGAGCGGACGGCTTCCGCGTCCTGCGCGGCATCGGCGGCCACGGGGTCGCCGCCGAGCTGCGCAACGGCGACGGCCCGACCGTCCTGCTGCGGGCCGAACTCGACGCCCTGCCCGTGGCCGAGAACACCGGTGTCCCTTACGCGAGCACCGCGACCGGCCCCGGGCCGGACGGACGTCCCGTCCCCGTGATGCACGCCTGCGGCCACGATGCGCACCTGACCTGCGCGGCGGCCGCCGCCCGCTGGCTGGCGGCCCGGCGGGACGGTTGGCGCGGCACCCTTGTCGTCGTCGGCCAGCCCGCCGAGGAGACGCTCAGCGGTGCCCGGGCCATGCTGGAGGACGGCCTGTACGACCGGATCACCCCGCCCGACGTGGCCCTCGCGCAGCACACCGCGCCCTTCCCCGCGGGCATGGTGGCGCACGCCGACGGCCCCGTCCTGGCCGGCAGTGTCACCCTGGAGGTGGTCTTCGAGGGCGACGGTGGCCACGCGGCCACCCCGCATCTCGCCGCCGACCCGCTGCTCGCCGCGGCCGGCGTGGTGACGCGGCTGCCCTCCGTCGCGGCCCGCGAGACCCATCCCGCCGAACGACTGGTTCTCACCGCGTCCTCGCTGCGGACCGGCGGCGGTGGACACACCGGGAACGTGATCGCCTCGCGGGCCGTGCTGCGCGTGACCGTCCGTGCCTTCTCCGAGGCGGCCCTGGACCGCGCCGTCTCCGCCGTGGAGCGTATGGCCCTGGCCGAGGCGGCTGCCGCGGCCCTGCCGCCGCGGGTCACCGTCACCGTGTCGGCGCGTTCCGGCGTCACGCACTGCGATCCGCACGTCACGGCGGAGGTGCGCTCGGCCCACGAGGCGGCGTTCGGTGCGCCGCGCGTCACCGGCTGGGCCGCCACCTCGGCCACCGAGGACTTCCCCCTTCTCACCGGCGCGGGCGCCCACCTCCACGGACGCCCCGACATCCGCGGCGGCTACTGGATGCTGGGCGCCGTCGGCCCCGCCCAGTGGGCGGCCGCGCCCGGCGCCACGGCGGAGGAGAAGTTCCGCGGCCTGCCGGGCAACCACTCGCCGCGCTACCTGCCCAGCGTCCGCCTCACCCTGGAGACCGGCACCACCGCACTGGTGACGGCGGCCTTGGCCCAACTCGCCGGCTGACGGTACCGCACCCTCCGGCCAGGCGCCCCACCGCTCGCGATTCGTCGAGGACAGTGACGGGCAGCCAGGAGGGGGTTCGCCCGGTTCTTCGGGTCGACGGCAGCGCTGTCACCAGGCCGTCGGCCGGGGCCGGGTCCGAGCACGGCCGCGCCGTTCCGCGTCCCTGGCGGCGGGACCCGGGACGTCTGCCGGCGTCGTCCCGCGCCCGTGCACGGCCGCCCCACAAAGATCACGTCCGAGGGAAACGAAGCGCACGGAAGAACTCGGTGATGTCCCGGGCGAGCAGCTCCGGTTCTTCGTGGGCGGCGAAGTGTCCGCCGCGGGGCATGTGTGTGTAGCGCGTGATGTCGTAGGTGCGCTCGGCCCAGCTGCGTGGTGGCCGGCTCAGGTCGGCGGGGAACAGGGCGACGGCCGTGGGGACGCTCACCCGCTCCACGCGCCGGGTCAGGCCGTGGGCGTACTCGTAGTAGGGCCGGAAGGAGGTGGAGATCGTGCCGGTGAACCAGTAGAGAGAGGCCTGGGTGAGGAGGAAGTCGTCGCTGAAGCGGGTGGAGAGGTCGCCGCCGCAGTCGCTCCATGCGCGGTACTTCTCGATGAGCCAGGCGAGCAGACCGGTCGGGGAGTCGGCCAGCCCCTGGCTGAGGGTGAGGGGGCGGGTGCTCTGCTGGTGTTGGTAGCCGCCCTCGTGCGTCTGCCAGTCCGACACGGACCGGAGATACTCCTGCTCCTCCGGGCGGAGAGTGGCGGGGTCGTAGGCGGCGGGGGCGGCCACGGCCAGCAGATGGATGCCGACCAGCGCCTCGGGGTGGGCCTCCGCGAGCCGCGAGGTGATTCCGGCGCCCAGGTCTCCGCCGTGCGCCGCATACCGCTCGAAACCGAGTACGTCGTGCATGAGCCGGTGCCAGAGGTGGTGGGTCTGCTGTTGTTCGGCAAGCGCGGGCCGCTGGGGCGAGAAAGCGAATCCGGGCAGGGAGGGCACGATCACGGTGAAGGCGTCCTCGGCGGTACCCCCGTATCGGGAGGGGTTGGCCAACCGGTCGGCGAGTGCGGTGAGTTCCAGGAAGGAGCTGGGCCAGCCGTTGGTGAGGACGATCGGCAGCGCGTCCGGGTGCTCGCCGTCGAAACGGAGGTAGTGCACCGGTGTTCCGTCCAGGTCGGCCAGGTGTGAGGGAAGGGCGTTGATGGCGGCCTCGTGGGTTCGCCAGTCGTAACCGTCGGCCCAGTAGGCGGCGAGGCGGCGCAGTTCCCGCGGGTCGGTACCGGCGTCCCAGCCGTCGACGGGCCAGGGCTCGGCCCATCGTGTGGACTCCAATCGGGCACGGAGGGCGGCCAGTTCGAGGTCACTGACCTCGATCACAGGCAGGTTGCTGGGCATGGTGTTCTCCCGGAGGTGCTGAAGGGGTCGGCACGGTCGGCCGGCACTGCGACGCGGCGCCCGGTGCCGGTCCGCCGCTCTCGTCGGTGAGCGCCGCTCGTGTGGCTGAGTACGTGGGCATCAGGTGGCCCGACGAGCGCCCCCCTCGCAGCCCGTTGCGGCGGGTCGGGGATCCGGGCTGCCCGGCCTTCTCAGGCGAGGCTTCGCAGTGCATCGTCGTCCGTGCCGCCGGGCTGTGGGAAGTACACGTACAGGACGTGGCCCTCGGGACCGGCGAGCGCGAAGGTCTCGAAGCGGAGGCGGAGAATGCCGAGGCCGTGGACGGCCAGTCGCTTCTCGCCCACCACCCGCTCGTACACGTCGTGGGAGTCCCACAAGGCACGGAACGACGCACTGCGCTCGCGCATGCTCGCCACGAAGCCGTCGAGTTCCGGGCGGCGGGTGACCGCGGTGACGCGCAGGCCTGCGACGGCCTGCAGGGTGATCTCCTCCCAGTCGGGATAGACCTCATGTGCACGCGGGTCGAGGAAGGTGAACTCGATCAGGTTGTGCCCCGGGCTCCAGGCCGGGTTGACCCGCGCGGCGAGCGGGGTACCGGCCAGGACGTCGCGGTTGGGGGCGACGACGAACGCGGGCAGGTCGGCCCAGCGCTCCAGCAGGTGCAGCACGCCCGGCCGCACGGTGTGCGCGGGGAACGCGTCGTTGCCGGCCGGGGCCGGCGACGGCATGGCCAGGGACCAGAGATAGGCCCGCTCGGTGTCGTCCAGGCCCAGGACGCGGGCCAGGGCTTGGAGGATCTCGTGCGAGGGGTTGCGGTCGCGGCCCTGTTCGAGCCGGGTGTAGTAGGAGGGGCTGACTCCGGCAAGGAGCGCCAGCTCTTCCCGGCGCAGTCCCTTGACCCGTCGTCGGGTGTGGTCCACCACTCCGGCGGAGGCGGGGTCGAGCCTCTCCCGGCGACTGCGCAGGAAGGAACCCAGCTCATTGTCGTCACGTGCCATCGTCAAGGACTCTACCGTCGGCCACTGCTGCGCAGCACGCGCGGAACGCCGTGAAGGTGGCCCTGCGAGAGCCACCCTCAAGAGGGCCTACTACCACGCCACGAAGTTCACGCTGGAGGGCCTGACGATGGCCGCCGGTCTGACCTCCGAGGGCGTGACGACAGCGGCCGAAACCGCGGACATTACCGACGGGCAGGCCCTCACCGCGGCGCTCGGCGCACTGCGCGAGCAGCCCGGCCCGGCCGAGGCGGTCCTGTTCAGCCCACGGCCGAGTCTCGAGTGGATCAAGCCCGTGCTGGAGACCGGTCCGAAGGATCTCGGTCTTCTCCGCGGCGGCGGCCAGCAGGACGGCCGGCGCCGATCCGACGAAGTCGGAACGGTGGTGCTCACCGACACCGAACACGTCGAGTCCGACCTGATCGGCGACCTGCGCCTGCTCGATGATCTCGCGGGCACGCTGCCGCGGCGACGGGAGGGTCCCCGTGACCGGGTCTTCGGTGATCTCGCCGAACGTCATGATGCCGATCTCGAACGACATGTCGTACCTCTCTTCTCTCGCCTCACGCTGTCCATCCCGCAGATGCGCTACGACAGCACGCAAGAAGAGGCCCTGGCACAGCTGGTCGTCGCGGCCGCGGACGAGATCAGCAAGCTGATGTCGTCCGCCTGACCGCCCGACCGCCGTCAGCGCGGTTCTCCATGCCCTGGCCGTCACTCCGCCACCCGTAGTCGGCGACCTCACCGTGCGTGGCGTACGACACCTTCACGTACGTCTTCATGCGCTCGACCAGGTCGCGCGGCGCGTGCAGCGTCGCTCCGCCCTGTTCCGCACTCGTCGGTCGAGTGTTCCCCTCATCGCACCGCCGGACATCGGCGTGATCGTAGCCATGCCTGTCGACGCCGAGACGACGAGGCAGATGCAGATCTTGTTCTGATGCCCGATGCCGTGGACGGCGGCCGCCATCGCCGAGTCGCCGCCGAGCACGACCACTCCGGTTCACGTCGTGCCGCCCCATCGCAGCGGATCCGTGTCCAGTTCTCTACGTTTCCCTCTCTCGACCGATGGGCCGCAAATTGGCACAGCAGTGCCGCATTGCGGTACGTTGGCGATCGTCCATTCGGATGGCAGGTATGCGCACTCGGATGGCAGGTATGCGCACGATGGAGAAAGTGAGCCCAGTTGTGTCCAGCTCAGAGCGTGAAGGCCTGGAGATGACCCCGTTGCGGTTGCGAAGCGTGTCGGTACCCAACCGGGTGTGGATGTCACCGATGGCCCAGTACGCGGCGGGAAGCGATGGCAAGCCGACGGACTGGCATCTGGTGCATTACGGCGCGCGTGCGGTCGGCGGGGTGGGGCTGGTCATGGTCGAGTCGAATGCGGTGGGGCCGGGGCACCGGACCACTGCGGCGGACCTGGGACTGTGGAACGAGGAGCAGGCGGCCGCGCATCGGCGTCTGACGGCGTTCATCGCCGGGCGCGGTGCGGTTCCCGCGGTGCAGTTGCTGGCCGCGGGCAGGAAAGGTTCTCACCAGCTCCCCTGGGAGGGGGCGGGGCAGAACGGTCCGGTGGGCGTACCCGAGGGTGGCTGGGAGCTGATCGCGCCGTCTCCGGTGGCGTTCGGTGATCTGAGCGTTCCCCGGGAGGCGTCCCGCGCCGACATCGATGAGGTGGTCGAGGCGTTCGCCCGGGCCGCCCGGATGGCCGATCTGGCGGGGTACGAGGTCGTGGAGATCCATGCCGCGCACGGGTATCTCCTGCACCAGTTCCTCTCCCCCCTGGCCAACCGGCGGACGGACGAGTACGGGGGGAGTTTGGACAACCGGATGCGCTTTCCGCTGCGGGTGGCCCGTGCCGTGCGGGACGCCTTCCCGGCGACGAAGCCGGTCTTCGCCCGTGTCACCGCGACGGACTGGGTCGAGGGCGGCATCACCGTGGAGGAGGCGGCACTGTTCGGCAAGGAACTGGCGGCCGTGGGCATCGACCTCCTCGACGTCACTTCCGGGGTCCTGACGCGGGACCTGCAGGCCCGCCCGCCGGAGCAGGAAGGGGTCAATGTCGAGTTCGCCCGCACCCTGAAGGAGGCATCGGGGCTGCCGGTCGCCCCGGTCGGGCAGATCGGTGACCTGTCGCTGGCCGGTGAGGTCCTGGCCGGCGGCCACGCGGACGCGGTGCTGATGGGACGTGCCCTGCTGCGTGATCCCTACCTCGCCCTGCGCCCCCGCGGCGGCGACCCGGCCGCCTGGCCGGTCCAGTACCACCGGGCGCTGTGACCGCCGGATCCCCGCCCGAGAACACGAAAGGAAGCACCGGGATGCCGATCACGACCAGGCCCGCGGCGAACCGCGAGGTCCAGCGCGCGCACGACACGACGATCCGCTACACCGTCAGCGGCCCCGCCACAGGCCCCGCTCTGGCCCTCGTCCACGGCTGGGGCTGCGACCGCACCGACTTCGACGCGGTGACCGACCACCTTCCCGCACACTGCCGCGTCCTCGCGATCGATCTCGCCGAACACGGTGAGTCCCGCTCCACGCGGGACACCTGGACGATGGAGGAGTTCGCCCGCGACGTGGCGGCCGTACTGGAAGCCGAATCCGTGGAGACCGCCGTGGTCGCCGGGCACTCCCTCGGCGGGGCGGTCGCCGTCGAGACCGACCGGATACTCCCCCACACCGTCACCCACGTGATCGCGCTCGACGCCCTGCACTACCTCTCCCTGTTCCCCGCGCAGGACGAACAACAGAGAAAGGCCCTGCTCCAGCCCTTCCACGACGACTTCTCCGCAGCCGTACGAGCCCTGGTCGAAGCCGGGTCACCTCGAGGCACCGATCCCGCACTGACCGACACCTACTTCAGGAAAATGGTGGCCGTCCGGCAGCCGGCGGGCCTGCGATCCTTCGAAGGCCTGATCCACTGGGACATGGACGCAGCCCTGCGCCAGACCGAACAACCCATCACCGTGTACGCGGTGCGCTCGATCCTCACCCAGGAAGCCGTCGACCGCTACCACCACCGCCTCCGTATCGTCCCCGTCGACCTGGGAACCCACCACTTCCCCGTCGAATCCCCCGAACACACCGCCGAACTGCTCGCCGACGCACTGCCCGACGAGAGCGCCCTCTAGTCGGAGGCGAGGACGGTCTGCCACCGTCAAGGGCCCAGGTCACCCAGGAGCCGCCTCTCACCCAGGGGCTGGTGGCTAGAGACACCTCGCTGACCTCGACGTTCCTGTCGCCCACGGAGCGGCAGCAGCCACCGAGCGGTTCACTTGTCCACGTGACGCGCAGGCTTCCGCTGCCCTGCCAGGCCGCTCTTGATGTGTGCGCAGGCAGGTACACCGGTTGGTTCACGGCAGCCGGCTACCGATAGCGTGCTGCTCATGGCGACCGAAAAGCTGGGAGAGCTCGAGTATCAGGCCTGGAACGGTTTCCTGGTCACCCATGATCGGATCTGGCGTGAGATCGAGGCTGGGCTCGCTCCCATGAACGTCAGCATGGCCGAGTACAGCGTGCTGGCGCTGCTGGGCCAGGCCGGACGGAAGGGCATGCGGATGTCGGAGCTCGCGCAGCGGCGCCTGATGTCCAGCGGCGGATTCACCCGGCTCGCCGACCGGCTCGAGCAACGCGGTCTCATCGAGAGGCGGCGGGCGGCGGGCGACGGCCGCGGCTTCGAAGCCGTTCTGACCTCCGACGGCAGGTCCCTCCTGCGCAAGGCGTGGCGGCAGCAGTACCGCGACCTGCGCAGGCTCTTCTTCGACCGACTCGACGACGAGCACCTGCGCAACCTCGCAGAGGTGTGGGCCCGGCTCGCCCCGGACGACGAGGACATGCCGGAATGAGAGCCCGTCCTGCCGTCCGACCAGCTCCGCACTGATCGGGCGGCAGGACACCAGCGGGCGAGGAGACCCCCTCTTCCGGGTGAGGAGGGCTCACAGCGCCTGATCCCTCGGTCGAACCGAATCCGTACTTCTGCGCGACATCGCCCATGGCTTCGACGCCCACGAGTGCCGCCCGTCCGAACCGGCCCCGCTGAGCCGCCGGCCTCGGGGGTGGTGGCCGCCAACGCCCTCGTCCACGGTGACAGCGGTGCCACGTCTGCGTCTGGTTGTCCAGCACCTGCCTGCGGGTAGAGGTGCACCACAGCGACCCCCACCCGGCCTGGCAGCGGGGTCGGCCCGCGGCTAGCGCAGATGCCGGGCGAAGAACCCGGCGGCGGCTTCCGCCGCGAACTGCGGGACGCCGGTGTGCCCGCCCATGTTGGCGTGCAGCGTCTTCTCCTTGGAGCCGAAGGCGTCGAACAGGTCCAGGGCTGCCTGCCGGTCGTTGCCTTCGTCGTCCCACTGGAGCAGGACGTGCAGCGGAATGGTGACCCGACGGGCCTCCTCGAACATGGCGCGCGGTACGAGGCTCCCGGCGAAGAAGCCGGCTGCCACGATGCGCGGTTCGACCACCGCAAGCCGGATGCCGATGGAGATCACTCCCCCCGAGTATCCGACCGGGCCGCCGATCTCGGGCAGCGACACGAGGGCGTCCAGGGCCGCCTGCCATTCCGGGACCGACTTCTCGACGAGCGGGAGGACGAGGGCGTCGATGATCTCGTCGTTGACGGGCTCGCCGGTCTCCATCGCCCGGCGCAGGTCGACGCGGGCCTCCTCGACGGCGGCCCACCGGGGCCGGTCACCGCTCCCGGGCAGCTCGATGGTGGCCGCGGCGAAGCCGTCCGCCGCGGCGTGCCGGGCCCGCGCCATCAGTCGGGGGTACATCTTGTGCAGTCCGAGCGGCGGGTGGCCGAGCAGGATCAGCGGCACCGGTGCGGATGCGGAGGCCGATGCCGGCGTCCACAGGATGCCGGGGATCTCGCCGAGGGTGAACTCGCGCTCGAGGACGCCGTCGTCGATGCGCTGTTCGGAAGTGAATTGCATGGTCGTGCCTTTCGGGAGTGCACAGAACGGCGCTCCCGGACGACCTATCGCCCGACCGTGACCTCTGAGGAGAGCACCCACGTCGATACGTTCACGGGTACCACCTCCTCGTTCTCTCGCACGGCCTCGGAAAGGTTAGCAGACCGGCGCGATCAGTCCTCGATGCCGCAAACTCGCGTGCACCGAGGTCCGACGGCAAGCGTTGGAAGGACCTTTCATGACGCACGGGAACGGCACACGGCGCTCACGCCGCGTCGGGACCAGACGGTGCCTGCGCTGCGTCGAGCTGGTGGTCCGCCCAGACATAGCTCTCAGGAAGCAGGTCGGTCACGGGAACCGTCCGGAGGCTGCCGTTCGCCCCGACGATGACCTTGAGCGCCGGAAAGTAGTCGAGAAGGACCTGGCGGCAGCGGCCACACGGCGGCACGACGCCACGGCCGCGGTCACCCACCGCGACGACGGTGTCCAGGTCATAGGCACCCTGGGCGGCAGCGGTGCCGATCAGGACCAGCTCCGCGCAGGGACCTCCGGTGAAGTGATAGGCATTCACGGCGGTGACGATCCGGCCGTCTCGGGCACGGGCGGCGGCCGCCATGGTGTGGTTGTCTCCGCGGCAGCATGTGGCCGCGACGTGTGCCGCGGCCTCGATCAGCGCCTGGTCCACTTCGTCGGTCTGTCTGTTCATCTTCTCTGCTTTCCGGCACGGTCGGGCGAGGTCGGCTCCGTCGACGATGGAGCCTAGACGCCGGGCGTTGCCGCAGGCTTCGGCAGCTCACGCCGGTCAGTCCTTGACGAGTTCGTCCCAGTCGATGTGGTGGCGGTGGACGGGGGCGAACATCTGCTCCGGGGCGGGGAAGACCGGTTTGTCACCCGCCTGTCCGGCCTTG
Organism: Streptomyces sp. NPDC003393; assembly: GCF_053589015.1. Classification (NCBI taxonomy): domain Bacteria; kingdom Bacillati; phylum Actinomycetota; class Actinomycetes; order Kitasatosporales; family Streptomycetaceae; genus Streptomyces; species Streptomyces sp. NPDC003393. The sequence goes on from NZ_JBSFRB010000081.1 coordinate 10,054, forward strand.
GCCCTGTTCTTGGCCGCGGCGTCGCCGCCGATCATCTCGACGCGGGGACGGCGCAGCCGCTCGTACGCAGTGAACGCGGCCTCGGGTGTGGGCAGGTCGCGCAGGCATCGGGCCAGCTCGACGGCGCTCTCGATGGCCAGCGACGCACCCTGTCCGGAGCTGGAGGACGGGGCGTGGGCGGCGTCGCCGACGAGGACCATGCGCCCGCGGTGCCAGTGCGGCACGGGCGGCATGCGCTCCATCGGGCCGACCACCATCAGGTCGCCGGGCTCGGTGTGAGCGAGCAGGGCCCGGCCGGGTGTGTGGGCGGCGTACAACTCGCGCAGCCGGGACAGCCATTGGGCCGCCGGTACGCGGTGGACCTCGGCAGAGGTCATCGGCTCGGTGCTGGGCAGCCCGGCGAACCAGACGATGCGGCCGTCGGGCAGGGACCAGTAGCCGATGAAGGTGCGGCCGAAGGCGAAGTACATGCTGCCGGGCCGGGCCTCGACGCCGCTGCCGACCGCGAAGCCGCCGAAGCTGAGCACACCTCCGTACTCAGGTCCGGGAGCATGCGGGTCGATGAGCGCACGGACCGTGGAGCGGATGCCGTCCGCCCCGATGAGGACGTCGGCGGTCGCGGTGGTGCCGTCGGCGAACGTCGCGGTGACCCCGCCGGCGGCCGGTTCGGCGGCCACGAGCCGCTTGCCGTACGCGAGGTCGACGCCGGCCGTGCTCGCGAGAGCCGCCCTCGACGCGACCCTGTCCACCGGGACCGAGCAGGGCCTGCCTCGGGTTTCCACACTCGAACTCGAATACCTGCGCTCGGTCACGGGAGCCGAGGAGCAGTGGCTGCGCTCCGTCGTCCAGAACCTGGCCGCCGGCCGCCTCACCTGGTCCACGGAGATGCTGGCCGCGTTCGACGCCTCCACCGCGTCCAGGTGACGGTCAAGGCCCCATCCGCCCCCCTCGCCGACCGCTGCCGCAACTCTTCGACGTGCCCCAGACGCCCATGAGACCCCCGGTCACAGGCTCCGGATGAGCCCCGCAGCGGCCCCCGAGGGGCCTCCCGATGTGATGCCACCCATAGGAGGCAGATCACATACTACGGAGGGCCGTAGCAGACAGACCACATCCGGCGTGCTCATAGATACCGATACCGGCACAATCCGGACATCGCTCCGATGCAGGGTAGTACGTCACATTCTTGCAACCCGTCGCGGGCCTGCCTAAACATGGCTGTCGTTGCACGGCGACCGGACAGGACGCAAACCCGTCCCCGTCCCCCCGGACCGCAACGACACGAGGACCCCGCCCTCATGCCACACCGCCACCGCCACCCGCAGCGGACGGCACCCCCCGACGACGCCCCTGGAGACTT
>NZ_JBSFRB010000082.1:0-9390 GCF_053589015.1 Streptomyces sp. NPDC003393
CGCGTCACCCTCCGTCGGTCCTCTCCACTCGTCACGGGTGCGGACGCGGACCCGGGGCGGACCCGCACCAGGGGAGAGGCGGACGGAGGCCGGGCGCGGGAGCGGGCCCGTACTCCCCAGGGAGGTGGCGAGGTTCGGTCCCGGGGCTGCTCCCGTTGTCGGCGGCGCCCCGTACCGTGGACCCATGGATCTCCGACTGCCCGGATTCCGGGCGCTTCTTCGGAGGCCCCGGCGGCTGCTGGCCGCCGGGGCCGCCGTCGTCGTGCTCGCCGGCGCCGGCACATGGACGGCGGTCGCCTCCCACGACCCGCCCCCGGTGCACCGCGCCGACCGGGTCATGAGCATGGGGGGCGGGGTGCGCCTGGACACCTCGTACTTCACCCCCGACGGCACCGGCCGCCGGCCCGCCGTCCTGCTGGGGCACGGCTTCGGCGGCAGCAAGAACGACGTACGGCAGCAGGCCGAGGACCTGGCCCGCCACGGGTACGCGGTGCTGACCTGGTCGGCGCGCGGCTTCGGCAGGTCGACGGGGAAGATCGGGCTCAACGACCCGCGGGGCGAGGTCGCCGACGTCTCCCGGCTGATCGACTGGCTGGCCCGGCAGCCCCGGGTCCTGCTCGACCGGCACGGCGACCCGCGCGTGGGTGTGGCCGGCGCCTCCTACGGCGGCGCGATCTCCCTGCTCGCCGCCGGACACGACCACCGGGTGGACGCCATCGCCCCGGCGATCACGTACTGGAACCTCGCCGACGCCCTGTTCCCCAACGGTGTCTTCAAGAAGCTGTGGGCGGGCGTCTTCATCAACTCCGGCGGCGGCTGCGCGCGGTTCGAGCCCGAGCTGTGCCGGATGTACCAGCGCGTCGCCGAGTCCGGGAAACCGGACGCCGAGGCCCGCCGGGTGCTCCAGGAGCGTTCGCCGTCCGCCGTCGCCGACCGGATCAGGGTGCCCACGCTGCTCGTGCAGGGCCAGTCCGACTCGCTCTTCCCGCTCGGCCAGGCCGACGCCGCCGCCCGGGCGATCCGGGCGAACGGCGCACCCGTCGACGTGGACTGGATCGCGGGCGGCCACGACGGCGGCGACCTGGAGACGGGCCGGGTCCAGGCACGCGTGACGACCTGGTTCGACCGGTACCTCAAGAAGGACCCCGGCGCCGACACCGGCCCCGCCTTTCGCGTCACCCGCACCGGAGGCGTCGACTCCACCGACGGCGCGGCCCAGTTGCGCGGCGCGACCGCGCGCACGTACCCGGGCCTGACCAGCGGGCAGCGGACCGTCGCCCTGACCGGACGTGAGCAGCGGTTCCAGAACCCTGCGGGCGCCGGTCCGCCGGCCGTGTCCTCGCTGCCCGGCCTCGGCGGCTCCGGCGGCTCGGGGGGCTCGCTCGCCCAGCTCTCCGCACTCGGCGTCGGCATCTCACTGGACTTCCCCGGGCAGTACGCGAGCTTCGAGTCCGCGCCGGTCGGCGGCGACCTGCGGATCACCGGATCCCCGACCGTCACCGTCCACACCACGTCCACCAGCGACGACGCCGTGCTCTTCGCCAAGCTCTACGACATCGGGCCGGGCCAGGCGCGGCCGGTGCTGCCCGCCCAGCTGGTGGACCCGGTACGGGTCACGGGCGCCAAGGCCGGCAAGGACGTCACCCTCGCCCTCCCGGCGATCGACCACGAGGTGGCGAAGGGCCACCGGCTCCGCCTGGTCCTCGCCTCCACCGATCTCGCCTACGCCTCCCCGGCCGCGCCGGCCACGTACACCGTCTCCCTCAGGAGCGGCCTGAAGGTGCCCACGGCACCCGCGGTGACCACGGGCGCCGCGCCCCTGCCCGCCTGGGTGTGGTGGCTGCCCGCGGCGGGCGCACTGGTCGCGCTCGCGCTGCTGCTGACCGCCCGCCGCCGCACGGCCGCCCCGGCCCCGGATCCGGAACTGGCCGGCGTACCGCTCCAGATCACCGCCCTGAGCAAGCGCTACGCCGGGTCGGCCGACCGGTACGCGGTACGGGACGTGTCGTTCCGGGTGGAGCAGGGCCAGGTGCTCGGCCTGCTCGGGCCGAACGGCGCCGGCAAGACGACCACCCTGCGCATGCTGATGGGTCTGATCCGGCCGGACAGCGGCGAGATCCGCGTCTTCGGCCACGCGATCCGGCCCGGCGCGCCCGTGCTGTCCCGGGTCGGCGCCTTCGTCGAGGGCGCCGGCTTCCTGCCGCACCTGTCCGGCCGGGAGAACCTCGAGCTGTACTGGCGGGCCACCGGCCGCCCACCCGGGGACGCCCACCTCGACGAGGCCCTGAGCATCGCCGGGCTCGGCGACGCGCTGGCCCGCGCGGTGCGGACCTACTCCCAGGGCATGCGCCAGCGCCTGGCCATCGCCCAGGCCATGCTCGGCCTGCCCGACCTGCTGATCCTGGACGAGCCGACCAACGGTCTGGACCCGCCCCAGATCCGCGAGATGCGCGAGGTGATGATCCGGTACGCGGCGGGCGGTCGCACGGTGATCGTCTCCAGCCATCTGCTCGCCGAGGTCGAGCAGTCCTGCACACACCTGGTCGTCATGGACCGGGGGCGGCTGGTGCAGGCCGGCCCGGTGGGCGAGATCGTCGGCTCCGGGGACACCCTGCTGGTCGGCACCGCCGTGCCCGTGGACGAGCCCGTGGTGGAGAAGGTGGCCGCGCTGCCGGGCGTCGCCTCCGCCGTGCGCACCGAGGGCGGCCTGCTGGTCCGGCTGGAGCCCGGCGGAGCCGCCGAGCGGCTGATCGTGGAGCTGGTGCGGCTGGAGGTGCCGGTCGCGTCGGTCGGCCCGCACCGCCGCCTGGAGGACGCCTTCCTCACCCTGATCGGAGGTTCCGCATGAGCACGCCCGCCGTCGTGGAGACGGCCACCGGCTACCGGGCGGGCCGCACCCTGCCGTTGCGGGTGGAGCTGGTGCGGCAGCTCAAGCGGCGCCGCACGCTGGTCATGGGCGCCGTCCTGGCCGTGCTGCCGTTCGTCCTGGCGGTCGCCTTCGCCGTCGGCGGCGACCCGGGCGCCCGCAACAACCAGGTGACCCTGATGGACACCGCCACCGCCTCCGGCGCCAACTTCGCCGCGGTCAACCTGTTCGTGTCGGCGGGCTTCCTGCTGGTGATCCCGGTGGCCCTGTTCTGCGGGGACACCGTCGCCTCGGAGGCCAACTGGTCCTCGCTGCGCTATCTGCTCGCCGCGCCCGTGCCCAGAGCCCGGCTGCTGTGGTCCAAGCTGGCCGTCGGGCTGGGGCTGAGCCTGGCCGCCATGGTGCTGCTGCCGCTGGTGGCCCTCGCCGTCGGCACGGCCGCCTACGGCTGGGGCCCGTTGCGGATACCCACCGGCGGCACGCTCGACGCCGGCACCGCCGCCCAGCGGTTGCTGGTGGTGGTGGCGTACGTCTTCGTGTCCCAGCTGGTCACCGCGGCACTGGCGTTCTGGCTGTCCACCAGGACGGACGCGCCCCTGGGCGCGGTGGGCGGCGCGGTGGGGCTGACCATCGTCGGCAATGTCCTGGACGCCGTCACCGCCCTCGGGCAGTGGCGCGACTTCCTGCCCGCGCACTGGCAGTTCGCCTGGGCGGACGCCGTGCAGCCGCACCCCGAGTGGTCGGGGATGATCCAGGGCACGGCGGTCTCCGTCAGCTACGCCCTGGTGCTCTTCGCCCTGGCCTTCCGCGGGTTCGCCCGCAAGGACGTGGTGTCGTAGGCGTACGACCGTGGGCGTGACGCGGCGGCGCGTGCGCCGCGGGAACCGACGCGAAACGGGCCGCCGAGAAGAACTCGGCGGCCCACTCTCGTATGCGCGGCGGTCAGCTCTCGGAGTTCCGCGACAGGAGCGACACGTTCTCCAGCAGGTGGGCCAGCGCACCGTCCCGCTTGGCCTGGGTGGAGTTCTCGGCGCACTGCTGCTGCTGGTGGTCCGACAGGACCGGGATGTCCTGGGCGGTCACACCGAGCAGGGCGGCGCCGATCGGCAGGTCGCTCACGGCGATGCACGGCTTGTTGAACGACCCCTGGATGAGCGCCATCTGCGGGCTCATGTTCCCGTACGTGGTCGAGTTGCCGAAGCTCTGCCACGCACCCGTGGCGTTTTCGGCGTTCGGCCCGCCGTCGTTGCCGAGCGCCAGCGCCTGCGGAGCCGCGGCAGCGGAGGCACCCAGCGCGGAAGCGGCGATGGTCGCGGTGGCAACAATCTTCTTGATCACTGACCGGTCCTTTCTGAGGAAACCCCGTCCACCGGAGTGCCCTGGTTCAACTGCCGGGCGGTGGGCCAGTTTCTCCTGTTCACTCCGATGGCGGACACGGCGAAGTGCTTGTGTGTTTTCCAGAATTCCTGATTTCCGGGACCTTTTGACTGCGGCGCGAGCCAACCGGGTGAATATCCGCAACCAAACCCAAAAGCTCATGTTGAATGAGGCCGTAGGGCATGCGTCGCTACTAGGAAAGGAACGCGCAGTGCTCAAGAAGGCAATGGTCGCCGTGGCGGCTGCCGCTTCTGTCGTGGGAGTGTCGGTGGCGTCAGCCCCTTCGGCGCTCGCCATCGGCAACGACAACGGACCGTCGGTCCAGAACGGCACCGGCGCCGCTTCGTCGTACGGCAACTCGGCGACGAATGGCAACATGAGCCCGCAGCTCTCGCTGGTCCAGGGAACGCTCAACAAGCCCTGCGTGGGCGTTCAGGACGTCCACACCGGCGCCGCCGCCCTGGTCGGCGTCGTGGCCCAGGACGTCCCGGTCCTGTCGGACCGCCAGCAGCAGCAGTGCGCCGACAACTCCACCCAGGCCAAGCGAGACGGTGCGCTGGCGCACGTTCTGGACGACGTCTCGCTGCTGTCGTCCAACAGCGACGCAAGCTGATTCGATTTCGGTCGACCCGGGGTGCGCGCTGCTCCGGCGCGGGCTGTCCGGAAATGCTGTTCTCGCTCAGCAGGCGAGGCAAGACATATGGTGCGCGGGGCAGTTGAGTGAATTGTCAGACGCTTTATGTTCCGTCGTTATCCATTGTGTCTATTCCTCGTTGGTGTCGCGACCACTCGGGTCGCGCTCACTCGGTTTCTGACCGTCATTGGGGTACACGACCCCAAGAAGGGACCTTCCATGAAGAAGAACGTTGCTGTCGTGACGGGCGCCATCCTGGCTCTGGGAATGGCGAGCCCGGCCTTCGCCGACTCCGGGGCCTCCGGTAGCGCCTCCAACTCTCCGGGTGCGCTCTCCGGCAACGTCGTCCAGGTTCCCGTGCACGTCCCGGTCAATGTGTGCGGCAACACCGTCGACGTCATCGCCCTGCTGAACCCGGCGTTCGGCAACACCTGCACCAACGGCTGACCGCACGGCGCACCAGCCACGCCAGGGTGTACGAGGGCCAGCCTCGGGCGCCGCACGCGGCGACGCGAGGCCGGCCCTCCCACACCGTCACGTTCCTCAAGCAGCTTCGAGCGGCTTCGAGCAGGAAGACAACTAGATTGCGACAGACTCTGAGCAGGGGAGTGTTCGCGGCGGCTGCCGCGACGAGCGTGCTGTCCCTGTACGGCAGCTCCGCCTTCGCCGACAGCCAAGCGGACGGAATTGCCCAGAACTCGGCTGGCGTCCTGTCCGGCAACACCGTCCAGGCGCCGGTCGACGTGCCGGTCAACGTCTGCGGCAACACCGTCGACGCGGCGGCTGCGCTCAACCCGGCGTTCGGCAACTCGTGCGGCAACTCGACCGACACGACGACTCCACCGGTCACGGTGCCGGAACCGGAAACTCCGCCGGTCACCCCGCCGGTCACTCCGCCGGTCACTCCGCCGGTCACTCCGCCGGAGCCGCCGACCGGAACGGTGCCGTCCCCAGTCGACGACACCCCGACGCCACCCGCCGAGCAGACCGTCCCGCCCACGGGGGACGAGACCGTGCCCTCGGGTCCCTCGCAGATGCCGCCGGCCGAGCAGAGCACGCCGCCGCAGCTGGCCGAGACGGGAAGCGCGAACACCGGCACGATGCTTGCGGCCTCAGCCGCCAGCGCGGCCCTGATCGGGGGCGGCGCCCTTCTCTACCGCCGCGGCCGGGTCATCAGCTCCCGCCGCTAGAGGACTGGAGGAACAGCAACGCTGCCCCGTGCACGCGTACCGCGAGCACCAGGACCGCTTTCACGCGAGCCGCCGCGTCCTGTGCCCCTGCCGGGGCCGGGTGCGGCGGCTTCCGCGTGTCCGGCCCCACTGCCGGGCTGGTTCTCCACCCCGGCCACCAGGCTCAACGGGTCAGGTGGAAACGGGAGCGTCTGCCCTGTCCGCCAGGCCGGTGTCATGCCGAGATCACTCCTTTGGCGGCACAACCCGGACGGCCCCCAGGCGTTGACAGGGCGCCGGGTGTTCACCCGGGTGTTTTTGCGTCAATCCAAGGAGCACTTCTACATGTCGCGTATCGCCAAGGGCCTGGTCCTCTCCACTGTCGCCGTCACGGCCGTCGCCGGTGGTGCCGGCATCGCCGCCGCCAGCAGCGGTGCGGAAGGCGCTGCCACCAACTCGCCTGGTGTCCTCTCGGGCAACGTCATCCAGGTTCCCGTGCACGTCCCGGTCAACGTGTGCGGCAACACTGTCAACGTCATCGGTCTGCTGAATCCGTCGTTCGGCAGCACCTGCCTCAACGCCTGACACCCTCGCGCTTCCTCTCCGGTCGGCCGCTCTCCCGGAACCCGGCATCGCTCCGGGACTCCCTCGGGAGGGCGGCCGACGGCCGTACGCTCGAACGGCCGTTCCGGCCCGGAACGGCACCCCGTGCGCCGTCCGGCCAGGTGGGAAGGGGGGCGGTCACCCACGGGCGAACCGACAGGACCTGCGGGCGGTTGCGGACCACGACAAGGGCTTTCACGGTGAGTTCTGGACCTGGCGCTCATCGAAAGGAACCCTCATGCGTGGTCTGTCGGCCCGACGTATCGCCTCCACCGCACTCTGCACCGCCTTCCTGGCCGCGATCTGCGGCCCGGCCGCCATGGCGGCCGAGTCGGCCCGCGCACACAGCCGTACGGCGGAGTCCCGAGCGTCCCTCCCCGATGCCGACCGGTTGCTCGCCGAGCTCGACGGACTGGGCGACCTGAGCCGGTTCGGTGACCTCGGCAGTCGACTCACCCCCGTCCGTGATCTGGCGGCCGCGGTACTCACGGCGGACAACGGCCGGCCGGCACCGGCCGAAACCGAGAAGCTCGGCACGGCGGCGGAAAGAGCCCTCGTCGAGGCGAGTGAAATGATCCGGTCGGCCCAGGCACCCTCCGGTGTTCCGCGGGCGGCGGATCCGGCGAGCGACGCGCTGGCGGCCGTACAGAAGGCGCTCGAGGACCTGGTGAAGTCGCTCACGTCCGGAGACGTCGGCGAGGTGCTCCCGGCGGTCACCAGCCTCGTCGACGGTCTCGTCGACCTCGTCAACTCACTGCTTCAGGAATACGACTCGACCTCCCCCGGTACCTCCGCTTCCGGCCCGCTTGCCGCGGAAGCCTCGTAACCGCCGACACTTCCTGACCGCTCCCGCGGAACACGAGAAACCGAACAGCCGTTGCGCCGGCCGCTGGAACCGGCGCAACGGCTGCTCCACGTCGGCCCCCGGAGCCTCACGGGAACGTCGAAGCCGGCGCTGCACCTTTGGGAAGCCGCGCCGGCGTCCCGGGAGATCTCATATGAGGACTTCATATGAGGACTCGGCAATCTCCCACCCCGGGGTTTCCGGTCCGCCCGGGACTCGTTGGGCACGGCGACTCATAGCCGCCGGTGACGTACGTCGCCGAACGAAAGGAACACCATGAAGTCCCTGAAGGCTGCCGCCGTCATCGCCGGGTCCCTGGTCGCCGCCGGCGCCTCGGCGCCCGCGTTCGCCCAGAGCACCGCCGTACCGATGCCCACCAGCCTCAACGGCGCCGTGAGCACCCTGACCGAGGGACCCATCGGCGTGATGCCGCTCAAGCACCAGTCGAACGCGCTCGACACCCAGAACAAGGGCTCGCTGCTCCACACGGTGAACAGCGCCACCAAGAGCCTGAACGAGGCCCACACCCCGCTGCTCGGCGGGCTGCCGCTGCACAACTGAGGCCCGTCGTACGTCGTACTACTGCGGCACTCGGGGGAATCCGGCGCTGCCGGCCACCTCCGGGGTCGTTGGGCCGTACGGACCTTGTGCTCCCCATCCTGGAAGGGACGCGTGCCTGTCATGAAGTCGACCACTCGAGGAACCCTGGCCACCCTCGTCACGGGCGTCGTGGCCGCCGTCGGCGGCGTCACCGCCACCCCGGCCGCGGCGAGGGGCACGGTTCCCGTCCTGGTGCCGCTGGGCGGCGCCGAGACCGCGCTCGGCATGGAGCTGCCCGAGGTCGGCGGGGAGCTGCCGGTACCGACGACGGGCACACCGGAGGGGCCGCGTTTCGTCCGGGGGCGGCTCCTTCCGGAGAACGTGGTGCCGCGGCTGCCGGTGCGCGGGGGGCTGCCGGGTCTGGAGGCGCGCGCCCCGCTCGCCCACATCATCGACGACGGCTTCGACCACGTCGCCGTCCACGCGCCCGCGTCCGACGTCGGGGCACTGGCCCCCGGCCTGTCCGCGGACGGCCCGCTCACTGCGCCCGAGCCCGCCGGCGCCGGACTGCCCGGCCTGAGGCTGCCGGAACTGCGCCTCGTCGGTCCCGTGCTGCGCACCGCGCCCTCCGCAGATCTCACGGCGGGCCCGGGTCTCTAGTTGCTCGTACGTCCACGACTCGCCGATCACGCCGATCACGTCCGGCCGCACGCCGGTGACCGAACGGGGCGTCCACCGGTTACCGGGTTCTTTGCAGAAAGCCCCGGCGTTCACGCCGGGGATGAATGCATCTCAAGACTGCTCTGACGTACACCTTGGAGCGGACGTTTTTGCTGCTCGATGTACTGACGGACGATCGCCAACGGTGCTCCGCCGCACGAGGCGGAGAAGTAGGAGGGCGACCACAGGTGCCCGTGCATGGTGGCACGGTCGATCCTGCCGGTGAACTCCTGCCGTATCCAGCGGGCGGAGACGCCTTTAAGGCTGTTGACCAGCTTCGAAACGGCGATCTTGGGCGGGTGGTGCACCAGGAGGTGGACATGATCGCGTTCACCGTTGAACTCCTTCAGCTCCGCTTCGAAGTCCTCGCCGACCTTGCGCATGATCTCTTCGCAGCGCGTCAGCATCTCGTCGTCGAACACCCCACGCCGGTATTTCGTCACAAGGACCAAGCGCACATGCATCGCCGAAACAACCTGTCTCCCCCGCCTGTAGTCGTTTGGATCATCCATGAGACCAATCGTTAGTAGGGTCCTGGGGTGTGCAGCTCCGCTACAACTACCGGGCCTACCCGGACGCCTCCCAGCGCCGCGCGCTGGCCAGTGCGTTCGGCTGCGCCCGCGTGGTGTGGAACGAC
>NZ_JBSFRB010000083.1:0-9164 GCF_053589015.1 Streptomyces sp. NPDC003393
GGTGAAGCCGGCGGCGTGCACCCGCACAATGACGTCGTTCTCGGCCGCATGGGGGTGGGGGAGGTCCACCAGGGACATCCCGGCGAGACCGGCGTCACGGTCCCGAACAGTGATGGCTTGCATACAGGTCCTTACTGGAGAGGGGGCGAGCCGAGCGCGCTGCGCCCGCGTGTGCGGCACGCAGGGGCCGCAGGTGGATGTATGCCGCTCCGCATGATCGATCTCACCTGGGTGCGTGTGTTCCGTCGGATCGCCGCTGGGGCCCGTGCGTGCGCGATCGTCCGGCGTGGCGGGCCGCACCCAGGGCCACGTCGACGCGTACGCGTACGGAGCCCTGCTCAGCTCGGCCAGGGAGCGCCGAGCATGCGCTCGACCGTGGTGGTGCGGGTGAAGCCGGGAACGAAGTGCTCCAGTACATCCGAGTTCACGGTGCCGTTCGTGGTCTCCGGGCGGTACTTGAGTCCGTCGACGTAGGCCCGCAAGAACTCGTTCTTGAAGTCGCCCCGCGGATGGACGGCGATGACCTCGTCCACCTGGCAGCGGTCCAGCTCGTCCAGACCCACGCCGAGCACGTCGGTCAGAACCCCGAGATACGTGATGGCGATCTCCGGGCCCATCCGGTGGGGAATTCCCGGGGTCGTGTGCAGCGCGATCGCCGTCCACACCACGTCGGCGGCCGTCGCCGGGAAACCGTGGTCGAGCATGAACTTGCGCGCGTGGTCGGCTCCATCGACCTCGAAGCGCTGCTCCACGTCGGAGAACGGCGTCAGGAGGCCGGTGTCATGGAACATCGCGGACAGGTAGAGAAGCTCCGGGTCGGGTTCCAGGCCGAGCCTGTGCGCATGAATGGCGCCGAAAACGAAAACGCGGCGAGAGTGATGGTAGATGAGGGGGCTGGTCATCTTCTGCATCAGACGGGTGGCTTCGGCGACCGCCGCCGTTTCAGGAATCTCCACCCCCGCGATGGTCTCGCTCATGACTTTTACGCCTTCCGATATCGGTGTGCTACGAATGGACCGTGCGTCCGTCTTCCACGCTGCCAGCCGCCCGGCGCCCGGCGCCGCCTCGGTCCGGCCATGAGTCACTCGAATCCGGACAGGCGGCCGGCGGGGCAGTGCCCTCCGGCACGCACGGGGTCGCGATCCTCGTCTATGACGGGGTCAAACTGCTGGACGTCGCCGGCCCGGCGGAGGTGTTCGCCGAAGCGAACCGGCTCGGCGCCGACTACAGGATCGCCCTGGCGTCACCGACCGGCGCCGATGTCACCTCGTCCGTCGGGATCCGGATCGCGGTGGACACCGCGGCCACGGAGCCTTCTCCCGAGACGTTCCTGGTGCCCGGCGCGGACCTCTACCCGCGCACGCCTGTCCCCGGTGCTCTGATCGAGGCCACTCGAACGCTGGCGGGCCGGGCCGACCGGGTCGCGTCCATCTGCACCGGAGCGTTCATCCTCGGCGCCGCCGGTCTCCTGGACGGCAAGCGTGTGACCACCCACTGGAAGGTCGCGCACGAACTCGCCGCCCGCTGCCGGTCGAGCCGAGTCGAACCCGACGCGATCTACGTCCGGGACGGAACCGTCTACACCTCGGCGGGCGTGACCGCCGGCATCGACCTGGCACTTGCGCTCGTCGAGGAGGACCACGGCCCTGACCTGACGCGCGATGTCGCCCGCGCCCTGGTGGTCTATCTGCAGCGCTCGGGCGGCCAGTCGCAGTTCTCCGCCTCATTGCAAGGACCGCCGCCCCGGTCTCCGTCCCTCCGTAGCATCACCGACTTGATCACGGCGAATCCCGGGGGAAACCACTCGATCGGTGAACTCGCCAAACACCTCAATGTGAGCCCTCGGCATCTCACCCGTCTCTTTCACGACGAGTTGTCGACCACGCCCGCCCGGTACGTGGAGATGATTCGGTTCGACATGGCAAAAGCTCTGCTCGACCAAGGGCACAACGCGACACAGACGGCATCCCTCGCCGGATTTCCCAATTACGAGAGCATGCGGCGGGTGTTCGTGAGAAAAATGTCGATCAGTCCAGCCGCCTATCAGCGCCGCTTCAGCACGGCGCGCCGCACGAACGAGGGGCAGCAGTAGCCCCGAGGTCAGGTGTTCGACGCGCACCTTCGCCCTGCGGCCGCTGACCGACGAAGTTCCCGCCGCTGTCCGCTGCGTGCCGGCAGCGACCGGCGACCCGGGAACGCCGTCGTACGACCTGCGTCGTGGACGCGGCTCGTGGTCATCCCGGTGTGACCCGGTGGATCGCCAGTGCGTCGAAGCGGTGCATCCTCGCGTCGGAGGGCGCACACACCAGACGCCCGACCAGGCGGGAAGGACCGGGCAGCGGGTGCTCGCCGCGCTGAGCGGCCTCGACGAACGTACGCATTCGCTCGGCACACCTGCGGTAGAACCGCAACTGGGTGCGGCGGCCGAACAGGCGCCACCCGAGGGAGGTGATCCGGCCCAGCGTCGGGGCGCCCTGCGAATGGCATGAGACCACGAACAGCACCTCACCGGTCTCCTGCCGCTTTAGCACTTCGTAGGTCACCTTGCCGCGCTCCAGGTGGCCCTGCAGGGTCTCGTAGGCCCATCCCCAGACGCGGTCGGTCCCTTCTCGGATCTCGTCCACCACGTCGGTGACGCGCACACCGCAGTAGAAGTGCATGCCGTGGAACCGCGCCTCCAGCAGCATGTCGCGGCCGAGCAGCGGTGCGTCCGGGTCGTAGAGCGCCCGCACGATCTCCGGCGGCGAGAACTCGTAGTCCCGGACCAGTCGGCAGGCCTGTTCCCATGGTCCCTTCGGCTCCGGCGGACCCGGTCGTTCTGCGGGCAGCGCGGTGCGGTACAGGTCGAAGTTCCACGAGGGTCGGCGTACCTCGTCTGCCGAGTAGTTCACGCGTGCCTCCGCGAGGCCACGCCACACACGGACGGCGTCGAGCCGTCCGAAGACCCAGTCACCCAAGGGGACCACGCGGACTTTCGAGCGAGTCACCGATCACCCACAGCGTCGGCGGCCACAGACCCACGAAGAGCGCGCGTCGCTCGGCGTTCGCCCGTTGCTCCTGGTCGACGGTCTTCGCGCGCACCCACAGCGTCACGCACAGACCGATGGTGGCGAGCGAGGCAAGGTGCAGTTGGGCACCGCGCACCCCCGCACGGTGCAGCATTCGGACCACCATGAGGCCTCCGGAGTCTCGCTTGCTTGTTCTGCTGTCACTTTGAGTACCCCTTTGTGGGGGTACTCAGGTGGAGATGAGTGTTTCGCACGGTTTGTCTGCTCAAGGTTCACGGACGACGCGTCCACGCTGTCCTCGGATGGTCACTGTGCTCGCGCGGTGGCTCCTGGGTACGGTGTTGGTCACGTGGCGTTATCTGTGGGAGACGATGCCTCTGCACCGAGGTGGCGAGTGCCGGGGCGACGAGACGGACCTCCCACCGCCGCTGCCGCCCGAAGCGGTCGACAGCCGGGTGCAACTGGCGCGGGACGGCTACGGTCCCCTGTTCCATCGTCTCTTCCGGGTGCGGATCGCCGATGCCGACGTCGGTCCCGACCGGCTCATGGAATGGATCTGCTGCGATTTCAAGCGCTTCGTGCCGTCCGAAGTGGTCGACATCCACACCGATGAGCTCCGTGAGCACGGTCTGGACGTCGCGGACGAACTGCTGGTGGAGATGCCAGGACCCTGGAACGGGCCCGTCAAGGTGATTCACCGCGACGTCGATCACCTGCACCTGGTGACCCTGCGCGGTCACATGGAGGCCGGCCAGGTGCAGTTCCGTGCGCGTGAGGACGACGGCCTGCTGGTGTTCGAGATCGAGTTGTGGGCATGCCCCGGCAGCCGCCTGGTGCACCTTCTGTACTCGCATCTGCGCCTGGGGAAGGAGATCCAGCTCAACATGTGGGTCCGGTTCTGCCTGTCCGCCGCCGCGATGTCGGGGGGCCGACCGGTCGACGGTGTGCACATCCGCACGCGCTGGCTCGAATCGCCCGAAGGGACTTCGGCACGCCCGCTGTCGTCGTCCCGGAAGACCACGTCGAGCGGGGCGACGGGCCAGGAGCCGCCCTCGGCGCAAGGGACCGGGGAGCCACGGGTGAGCCGGGCCCACCGGCCGAAGGACAGCAGGTGACGGGCAGTCCGCTCCAGGACCGGACCGTCGTGATCACCGGAGCCGCGCGCGGACTGGGAGCGGCACTGGCACACGAACTGACCCGTCGCGGGGCGCGCCTGGCACTCCTCGGCCATGAACGGCCCGGGTTGGAGGCGTTGGCGGCATCCTTGTCCACCGACGCGATGGCGGTCGAAGTCGACGTGACCGACAACTCCGCGCTGGACGCCGCGGCGCGGGAGGTCCGCGGTCGCCTCGGTCGGCCGTCGGCGGTCGTGGCCAACGCGGGAATCGCCGAGGGAGGCCCCTTCGCGACGTCGGACTCCTCCTCATGGCGCCGTGTCATCGACGTGAACCTGACGGGCAGCGCCCACACGGCACGGGCCTTCCTGCCAGATCTGACGGCGACGGCGGGGTACTTCCTGCAGGTGGCGTCGCTCGCGTCACTCGGCGCCACCCCGATGATGAGCGCCTACTGCGCCTCCAAGGCGGGAGTGGAGGCCTTCGCGCACGTCCTGCAGGCCGAGGTGGCGCACGAGGGGGTCGCGGTGGGTGTCGCCTATCCCGCCTGGGCGGACACCGACATGATCCGCGAGGCCGAGGGCTTCACGACCCTGCACGCATTGCGCGCGCGCCTGCCCCCCGGCGTCCGGACCATCCATCCGGCCGACGCGGTCGCCGCCCGACTGGCGCGCGCCGTCGAGCGCCGGAGCACCGCTGTCTACATCCCGGCGTGGTTGCGTCTCGTCCAGCCCCTGCGCGGGGCCCTGCCGCCCGTCGTACTGCGGCTGGCCCGTCACGATCTGCCCCGCTGGGACGCCGGGCGGCCGCTGCGTGCCACCGGCACGCTGGGCGCCGGCGGACGGGCCGACCGTGCCGCGGCCGCACCGGACGACGGCCGACCGGGCTGATCCCCCGCCCGCGGCGCCGGACGAGAAACCGGAAGACGGGCGGACAGGGCCCGGACCACCACTCGGCTCCGGGCCCCTTCCGCGTTCGGCGGGTCAGTCCTTGCCCATGGCTTTGCGGACGACGTCCTTGGTGCGGTCCATGAGGGCCGCCACGGGACCGAGGGCCACGTTCGCGGCGGCCGACTCGACGCCCGGATGCGGGCGGGTCGGCGCCATGGCCTCGGCCGCCTTGACGGCTTTGGCCATGGAGGCGAGGCTCGTGCCGTCGGCGTGGCGGCGGATGTGGCTGAACTCGTAGCGCTCCTCCGCCCGCGCGTGCTCCTGCACGGCCGTGCGCAACTTCATCAGCCGCGGCATGAACTGCGGATCCTCGGTGTCCATCTCGTCCAGCGCGGCGAGGGCCTCCTTGGCCTCCTTCTCCTCGGCGAGACGGTCCTCGACGACCCCCTCGCCGCCCGGAAGGGCGCGGCGGGCGAAGGGGTGGACCACCTCCTCCTCGGCGGTCTCGTGCACGGCCAGCAGCCGCACCAGCCGGCGGAAGGCGTCGCGGCGCTCGTCGCCGGAACTCCGCTCGACCTCGTCGAACAGGTTGCGGATGTCGCCGTGCTGGCGCATCAGCAGGGCGACCACGTCGACATCGGGGGCCTGGTCGGCACCGGCCTGCGGGGTGTGGATGTCGGACATCTCGCCTGCCCTCACTTCTCGCGCATCGCGGGGTCGGGGTGCTCGCCCTCGGACTGCACCCGGTACTCCCGGCCGAACATCTCGTCGTGCTCGGCCATGACACGTTCACTGGGGGGCGCCTCACCGCCGTTGATCCGCTCCTGCATCTTCTCGAACCGCTCGTGCGCCTCGCGCACATAGCCGGCACCCAGCGTGGTGAGGTCCATCTGGGTGTCCAGCAGCTCCCGCAGGTACTGCTTGTTCGGCTCGAACGTGAGCACGTTCGGCAGCTCGGGCGCCAGCACCTCCTGGGGCTCACGGCCGTCGTGGCGGCGCATGAGATCGCAGGCGGTGTGGAGGTGCTCCAGCTCCATGTTCAGATGCAGTTCCCAGATCGCCTTGACCCGCGCGTCGCTCTCCTGCTCCATGAAGGAGTAGTACAGATAGCACTCGTTGTACTCGTGGTTGACCAGCTGCTCCCACCAGGTCTCACCCGGGTCGACGAGCGACTCGTAGTGGGTGACGTGCTCCTCCTCGATCAGCCCGATCTCCTGGTACAGCTGCCGGGCGATCGGCTCCATGTAGGTGGGACCGGTGTTCATGTAGAAGTTCATGGTCTGCTGCTCCGCGGACATGATCGTCAGCGCGTGGAGCTTCGAGAGCGGGTTCACCGAGCTGCGGTCGTACGGGTCGCGGACGTTGTCGTACGGGTCGCGGTGGTGGAACCTCGTGGGCCGGCCCGGCATGACCTCGGTGAGGTTGTCGACGACCGACTCCGCCTTGCGGTGCTCGATCATCTCGTACAGGTTCGCGTACCGGTACAGGTGGTCGAAGTCCTCCAACACCCCGAACTGGTACGCCTGTTGCAGATACGGGTCCGGCTCCATGCGCGCCACCCACGCCGTCAGGTCCACCGCGACCTGCTCGTAGGCGATGGTCGTCTCCAGCACCGACGACACACCCGGCAGCAGCCAGTTCACCACCTTCTGCTGCTGCGCTTCGATGTACCGGACCCCGGCCAGCTGCCGCTTGATCTCGGGATCGACGGTGTGGCGGGCGAGGTGGTGGCTGAACAGGATCGCCTCCACCTCGATCCCGTTCATGGTGATGACCCGGCACCGCGTGTACGGGTCGCACCGATCCGGGTCGATCGGCTCCACGTTCAGTTCGCGCCAGTTGCGCAGCTGGCGGTCCAGTGGGATACCCCGTTGTTCCAGGGGGTTGAAGGTCATGAAGGGCGCTCCTTGTGACGGGGCCAGGAAGGGCGGTGCGGCACCCCGGCCGAGGCGCCGCGTGTCGGTGCCGGGGCACCGCAGTCAGGTTTCAGCCAGTGGGAGGCCCCCGCCACCGCACACGCCCGGACGGCCGCAGATGTCCGTCCTTCGTAGGCAAGGCCGTACGCCGAGCAGACCGACGCCGGCGCGAGCGGGCACCCACGCGGACCGCTCGTCCCTGCGGGACTCGTGCCACTTTCGGCGCCGTCGGACCCGCGGAGCGAGCGTGAGCGTCCCTGGGGCGCTGCCGTCGAGGGTTCGCGGCATCCTGTGCCGACGGGTGCCCGTGGGGACTGTACGGCGGCTGTTCAAGGCGGCGTCACTTGCGTCGAGTATGCTCTCGACTCGTCCGCGACCCTTCAGCTGTGGGATTCCGGCCGTGACGAGGAGAAGTTGGTGCCTCTCCTGGGCCTGTCCGAGCGGGGCCGGTCCACCCCGGTGCCAGACCGTGGCCTGGGCTGACGAGAACGACGACAAGGCACGTGCAGTGAAGATGCGTAACCAGTGGCCGGTCCTGCCGGTCACGGTCGGGCTGGCCTGTGGCCTGTTGACCGGATGCGGCTCCCAGAGCGGTGGGGCCGACGGCACCGGTTCCCACGTGAACGTGGGAATGTCGGACGACGTGCTGGCCACGGACCCGGCCTCCGGTTACGACCCCGGCTCCTGGCTGTTGTTTGACAACGTTTTCCAGACCTTGCTCGGCTTCCCCAAAGGTGGCACCGAGCCACAGCCGGAGGCGGCCAAGTCCTGCTCCTTCACCGACACTCGGACCCAGGTCTACGAGTGCACGCTCAAGGACGGTCTGAAGTTCAGCAACGGCGACCCGCTGACCGCCGAGGACGTCAAGTTCTCCTTCGACCGCACGCGGAAGATCAACGACGCGGCCGGACCGGCGATCATGTTCTCCGCACTCGACGAGGTCCAGACGCCTGACGCCAAGACGGTCGTGTTCCGGCTGAAGACTCCCGACGCCACCTTCCCCAGCAAGATCGCCTCCGGTGCCGGCTCCATCGTCGACCACCGGCAGTACGACGCACAGGGGCTGCGCAAGGACGGCAAGGCGGTCGGCTCCGGCCCCTACAAGCTGGACTCCTTCAGCAAGGACCAGGCCGTCTTCTCCGTCAACGAGAGCTACAAGGGCACCGCGCAGGTCAAGAACGCCGGTGTGACCCTGAAGTTCTTCCACGGCGACCAGGGCGGCCTGAAGCAGGCCCTGCTCGACGGCAAGGTCGACGTCGCTTACCGAGGACTGACCACCAAGGACATCGCCGGACTCGGCGCCGAGGGCGACACCAAGGGCATCGAGGTCGTCGAGGGCAGTAGCGCGGAAGTCCAGCACCTGGTCTTCAACTTCGACGACCCGGTCGCCGGAAAGCTCAGTGTCCGCAAGGCCATGGCCTACCTGCTCGACCGCGACGCCCTCGTCCGGGACGTCTACAAGGACACCGCGACCCCGCTGTACTCGATCATCCCGGCGGGCATCGCCGGTCACAACACGGCCTTCTTCGACACCTACGGCGCCAGCCCCTCCAAGGCCAAGGCCACCGCCGCGCTGCGCGACGACGGCATCACCGACAAGGTGCACCTCACCCTCTGGTCCACCCCCTCGCGCTACGGCCCGGCCACCGACGACGAACTGAAGGCGATCGCCGCTCAGCTCAACGCGAGCGGACTCTTCCAGGCCGACGTCAAGTCGGTGCCCTTCGACCAGTACGAGAAGGACATCGCGAAGGGCAAGTACGGCGTCTACGTCAAGGGGTGGGTCCCCGACTATCCGGATGCCGACAACTTCACGGCACCCTTCTTCGGGCAGGGCAACGTGCTGGACAACCACTACACGAACAGCGCCATCACCGGCACACTCATCCCGCGCACCGCCGCCGAGACCGACCGCGCCGCGACCGACAGGGACTACGGACAGCTCCAGGACATCGTGGCCGACCAACTGCCCGTCCTGCCCGTGTGGCAGGCCAAGCAGTACGCAGTCGTCCGGGACGGCGTCTACGGCCTGGAGTACTGCCTCGACGCCTCCACCGTGTTCCGCTTCTGGGAGCTCAACAAGAGCTGACCGCCGCACCAGGTGAAGCGCCGATCGCGGGCACCGACGTCAGCGGCCGGATCGACGCTCGACGACCGAGCGGGGACGGCCCCCTGGCGGGGGACGGCCGCCCGTCGGGCCGGTGACGCAAAAAACGAAACACCCCCACCCGATAA
>NZ_JBSFRB010000084.1:0-7936 GCF_053589015.1 Streptomyces sp. NPDC003393
GGGGGCGGCCACGCACCCCCCCACCCCCCCCCCCGCCACCGGCATGTCCGCATACGTTCGTCCCGTTGTGAGCCGCCGATGCGACGGCGGCTCCCCGTACGGCGGAGACGGAAGAGATCGGGGGTGCGCGCGTGCGCATCGGGCTGATTACGGAGGGTGGCTATCCGTATGTGAGCGGTGACGCCGGACTCTGGTGCGAACGGCTCGTGCGCGGGCTCGGACAGCACGACTTCGACCTCTACGCACTCAGCCGCACCCGGCAGCAGGAGGACGAGGGCTGGGTCCCGCTGCCTCGGCAGGTCGGCAGGGTCCGCACGGCACCCCTGTGGACGGCGGAGGACGACGGCGTGCGGTACGGGCGCCGTGCGCGCCGGCGGTTCACCGAGTGCTACGGGGAGTTGGCGGCGGTCCTGTCCGGGGCGGCCGGCGCCGAAACCGGCGGCACGGAAGGCGGCGCGGAGGGCGACGCCGCCGGTGAGGCGGACCGTTTCGCCAGTGCGCTGTACGGCCTCGCGGAGCTGGCCCGGGACGAGGGCGGCCTCGTGGGCGCACTGCACTCGGAGACCGCCGTCCGGGCGTTGGAGAGCGCCTGTCGCGCGCCCGGCGCCATGCGCGAGGCGCGCGCGGCACGCGTACCCGATCTGCTCACGGTCGCCGCGCACCTGGAGCACGCCCTGCGCCCCCTCGCGCTCGACTGGTACGACGACGACGGTCTCGGCGCCGCCGACCTCTGCCACGCCGCGGCCGGCGGCACCGCGGCCCTGCCGGGTCTGCTCGCCCGTCACTTCTGCGACGTCCCGCTGCTGGTCACCGAGTACGGCGTGCCCCTGCGCTCGCACTACCTGGCCACCGGAGCCGACGGGACCGCTCCGGCCGTGCGGGCGCTGCTCGCCGCCTTCCACGGCAGGCTCGCCACCGAGGTCTACCGGCAGGCCGCCGTCATCACCCACGGAAACGCCCACACCCGCCGCTGGCAGGAGCGCTGCGGCGCCGACCGCGCCAGGCTGCGCACCGTCCATCCCGGCATGGACGCCGCCGCGTTCGCCGAGGTCGGCGAGGCACCGGAGGCCGTCGACGCGGGCACGCTGGTGTGGGTCGGCCGGGTCGACCCGGCCAAGGACCTGGTGTCGTTGCTGCACGCCTTCGCCGAGGTCCGCAGGGCCGAACCGAAGGCCCGGCTGCGCATCGTGGGCGGGGCGTCCGGTCCCGACGGGGTGGCATATTTGGGCCACTGCAAGGCGCTGGCCGCCCAGTTGTTCCCCGACGAGGCCGAAGGGCCGCACACCGTGGGCGACAACCCGGTGTCCTTCGAGGAGATCGGCGCGCCCGAGGCCCCGACCCTCGCCGACGCGTACGCCTCGGGCGCCGTGACCGTTCTGTCGAGCGTCGTCGAAGGCTTCCCGGTCGGTCTGGTCGAGGCCATGTTCTGCGGCTGTGCGACCGTCTCCACGGACGTCGGCGCGGTCGTCGAGGTCATCGGCGGTACGGGGCTGGTGGTGCCCCCGCGCAATCCGCGGGCGCTCGCCGAGGCGTGCGTGACGCTGCTGCGCGACCCGGAACGCCGCGCACGCCTGGGCGCCGCCGCGCGCGCCCGCGCCCTCGAACTGTTCACCGTCGAGCAGAACATCGCGGCGTTCCACGGCATCTACCTCGAGATCGTCTCGCGCTGCCCGGTCCGACGCGTCGTCCTGAACAAGTCCGGCGATCCCCTCCCGTTCGCCTCCCCGGCCGAGGCCCACGTCCCCGGCCACTGGACCGGCCCGGCGGCCCCGGCGCACCCCGCTGATCCAGCAGCCCCCACTGCCGCGGAGGCCTCGACCGGCTCGGCAGCACACCGCTCCGGCCCCGCCTGGGCGAACAGCGCCTCCGTCCGGCCCGCGGCCCCGACGCCCAGCACGGAGGCCGCCCGATGACCCCTCCCGGAGAACCCGGCCGCCCGGTCACCCCGGCCACCCCGAAGCCACGCCGCGCGGCGCCCGACCACACCGAGCGGTCGCACCCGGAAGCCGGCCCCGGTGAGCGGGATCGCCCCGTCCCGGCCGTCGGCCCGGACCCGGACTCCACCTCCGGCCCGCACCCGCGATCCACTGCCGGCCCGGACTGGGCCTCCGGCCTCGGGGAGCCGCCGCGCTCCGGCGCCGGCGCGAGTGCCGGTACGACGGCCGGCGCTCCTGCCGGTGGTGCGTCGCCCGACTCCGGGGCCGCCTCCGAGCGGCGGGTGTCCGGTGCCGTCCGGCGCGGTGCCGTCGATCCCGTCAAGGCGCTGATGCACCGTCACCGCGACCTGTGCGAACGGGCCGTCGACCCGCTGGAGATCGCGGCCGGTCTGGAGGCGCACGGCGTCACCGACCGCACCGCCGCCCGCTTCCGTCACCGTGACGTCTTCTCGCTGGCCGAGGAGATGTACGCCCGCGTCTCCCGCGCCCCGGAGACCTCGACGGCCCCCGCAGCCGCCGACGTACCCGGGATGGCGGTCGACCGGGTCGTGCTCAGCCTGCTGCCCGGCGCCCTGTGCGCGGCAGCGGTGGCCGGGCTGCGCCTGACCGAGGGGCGGACACGCCTGGCGGTGGCCGTGGCCGGAGTCCTCGCCGTGGCCCTGGGCGTACGCGCCCTGCTCCATCGCGGCCCCCTGAGCACGCTCGGCCACACGCCGGCCGGCACCTCCGCACCCGGGACACGCGCCTGGACGTACTGGCTGATCGCCTACGCCGTCCTCGGTGACGGCCTGCTCGGCGCGGCCGTCACCGGCGGCCCCGACGGACTTCCCGACGGCACCGCGACCGGCCCCTGGCCCGTTGCCGTCGCTCCCGTCCTGGCCCTCGCGCTCGGCTGCGCCCCGGCGGCCTGGGCAGCACACCTCTTCGCCGTACGCGCCCGGCGCCGACTGGCGGTCAGCCGCGGTCTGGAGGAGTTCGCCGCGTCCGTGCGCCCCCTGCTCCTGGCCGCGTTCGGACTGTTCCTGGGAGCCCTGGCCGCCCTGCTCGCCGTCTGCGGCACCGTCCTGCACCAGGCCGCCGGCCCGGCCCAGGCCCTGACGCTCGGCGCGCTGCTGCTGCTCGCCCGCCTCCTCACCATGCACGGCTTCACCCATGCCCCGGCCGTGGCCCTGCGGGCAGCGGCCACGGTCGAGGCGGTCGCCCAGGCGAGCGTCTTCGCCGCCCGCCTTCCCGGCTGCGGGCCCCTCGCCACCCCGGTCGACAGCCTGGTCGCCGCCTGGGGCCCGGGCTGCGTCCCCGCCCTCGCGTGCGGCACCGCGGCCCTCGCCCTCCTGGTCCACGCGACCCGGACCCTCAGCAGGGCCTCGGCGCACGCCCGAACGGAGGGACAGCCGTGACGTACACCAGGCCGACCCCGCACAGCCCCGCCCGCCCGTGGCCCGCCTCCGGCCGGAACCGGGGCGTCACGGGCGCCGCGCGGTGCGGCACGCACCCACACCGACGTACCGCAGGACGCGATCGCACCAGGTCGGAGCCGCAGGCAGCCGGCCTGCCGGCCACGGGCGTCCGGCCGCACAGCCGGAGCCGAACGCACCACCCTGTTGAAGGAGAACACCACATGACCACCGCCCGATCCGGAGCGTCCGGAGCATCCGGAGCCACCGGAGCGCACACCCCGGGAGCCGCCCGATGAGGGTTCTGCTGATCGGAGCCAACGGATACCTCGGCCGCTTCGTCGCCGACCGCCTGCTCGCCGACCCGGCCGTCCAGCTCACCGCCCTCGGCCGCGGCGACGACGCCGACGTCCGCTTCGACCTCGCCACGGGCAGCCCCGGCGCCCTCACCCGCTTCCTGGACGCGGTGCACCCGGGGGTCGTCATCAACTGCGCCGGCGCCACCCGTGGCGGCGCCCGCGAACTCACCCGGCACAACACCGTCGCCGTCGCCACCGTCTGCGAAGCCCTGCGACGCAGCGGCTGCGGCGCCCGCCTGGTGCAGATCGGCTGCAGCGCCGAGTACGGCCCCAGCCAGCCCGGTTCCTCCACCGCCGAGGACGCCGTGCCGCGCCCCGGAGGCCCTTACGGGGTCAGCAAACTCGCCGCCACCGAACTGGTCCTCGGCTCGGGCCTCGACGCCGTCGTGCTCCGTGTGTTCTCACCCGCCGGGCCCGGCACCCCGGCCGGCTCTCCGCTCGGCCGGCTCGCCGAGGCGATGCGCCGCGCCATGCAGTCCGGCGACGGGGACCTCAAGCTGGGCGGGCTGGGCACCCAGCGCGACTTCGTCGACGTACGCGACGTGGCCCGTGCCGTGCACGCCGCCTCGCTCTCGGCCGCTCAGGGCGTCATCAACATCGGTTCGGGGCGCGCCGTCCGGCTGCGCGACGCCGCCTCGGTCCTCGCCCGCGTGGCCGGATACGGCGGCGCGCTCCATGAACTCGACGCCCCGCACGGCAGCCACCTCAGGTCCTCGATCGGGCACCCCCGCACCGACCCGGAGCACCCTTCCCCGGCCGCGTACCCGTACCCCGACGGTTGCGGCAGCTGGCAGCAGGCCGATGTGCGCACCGCCCGGGACCGGCTCGGCTGGCGGCCCCGGATCAGCCTCGAAGAGTCCCTCGCCGACATCTGGATGGAAGCGGCATGCCGTATCTGACCAGCACTCCCCAGCCCTCGGGCACCGGCGTCCGCACCGGCCTCGGCGCCCCCGGCTGTGCCCACCCCCTGCTCGCCCCGGCCGAGTGGAACACGCTCACCCGGCCGGGCACGCCCCTGCACTGGGTCGTCCTCGACGTCGCCGACGGCCCCGGCGTCCAGCCGGACCCGCACTGCCTGGACGTGGTCGGACGCCTGCACAACGCGGGCGTCCGGGTCCTCGGCCGCATCGACGGCGCCTACGGTGTGCGGTCGCGGATCGACGTGATCGCCGACGCCCACCGCTACCTGGAGTGGTACCGGGCCGACGGCTTCCTCCTGGACCGGTGCCCCGTCGACCGCACCGGGCTGCCCGAGACCCGTCGCACGGTCACCTCGCTCCGGACGCTGAGTGACAATGCCCACATCGTCCTCGGTCACGGCGCCCATCCGCATCCCGGCTACGCCGAGAACGCCGACCAGTTGGTGACGTTCAGCGGGGCCTGGAGCGACTACCGCTTCTCGCAGGCGCCGGAGTGGACCGCGGACTATCCGCCCGAGCGGTTCTGCCACTTCGTGCACGGTGTGCCGCGCGGTCATCTGGAGGAGGCGCTGCGCATCGCCCGCTGGCAGGGTGCGGCGACGATCTGGCTCACCGACCGCACGGACCGCGGTGGCCGGAGCGACGCGTGGGAGAGCCTGCCCGGCTACTGGGACGAAATCGTCTCGCGTGTCGGACCAGGTGTCTCGGAATGAAGAAGGCCGTGGCAGTGTTACCAGGAGAACAACCGTAGTGATAGACCGACCAACGGAGTCCCCGTGTCGCTGCCACCCCTGGTCGAGCCAGCTGATGAGCTCACCGTAGACGAGGTCCGCAGGTACTCCCGCCACCTGATCATCCCGGACGTGGGGATGGACGGGCAGAAGCGGCTGAAGAACGCCAAGGTGCTCTGTGTGGGCGCCGGTGGCCTGGGCTCGCCGGCGCTGATGTACCTGGCCGCGGCGGGCGTCGGCACGCTCGGCATCGTGGAGTTCGACGAGGTCGACGAGTCGAACCTGCAGCGTCAGATCATCCACAGCCAGTCCGACATCGGCCGCTCCAAGGCCGAGTCCGCGCGCGACACCATCCAGGGCATCAACCCGTACGTGAACGTCGTCCTTCACGAGGAGCGGCTCGAGGCCGACAACGTGATGGACATCTTCAGCCAGTACGACCTGATCATCGACGGCACGGACAACTTCGCGACCCGTTACCTGGTCAACGACGCGTGCGTGCTGCTGAACAAGCCGTACGTCTGGGGTTCGATCTACCGCTTCGACGGTCAGGCCTCCGTCTTCTGGTCGGAGCACGGCCCCTGCTACCGCTGCCTCTACCCCGAGCCCCCGCCCCCAGGCATGGTTCCCTCCTGCGCCGAGGGCGGCGTCCTGGGTGTGCTGTGCTCGTCCATCGGGTCCATCCAGGTCAACGAGGCCATCAAGCTCCTGGCGGGCATCGGCGAGCCGCTGGTCGGCCGCCTGATGATCTACGACGCCCTGGAGATGCAGTACCGCCAGGTCAAGGTCCGCAAGGACCCCAACTGCGCGGTCTGCGGTGAGAACCCGACCGTCACCGAGCTCATCGACTACGAGGCCTTCTGCGGCGTCGTCTCCGAGGAGGCCCAGGCGGCGGCCGCCGACTCCACGATCACTCCCAAGCAGCTCAAGGAGTGGATCGACGACGGCGAGAACATCGAGCTCATCGACGTCCGCGAGCCGAACGAGTTCGAGATCGTCTCCATCCCGGGCGCTCGTCTCATCCCGAAGAACGAGTTCCTCATGGGCACCGCCCTGGAGAGCCTCCCGCAGGACAAGAAGATCGTCTTGAACTGCAAGACGGGTGTCCGCAGTGCGGAAGTCCTCGCCGTACTGAAGTCCGCGGGCTTCGCCGACGCTGTCCACGTCGGCGGCGGCGTCATCGGCTGGGTCAACCAGATCGAACCGCACAAGCCGGTGTATTAAACAGCGGTCTCGCTGACCAGCGGGACTGAAGAAGCCCACGGCCCTGACCAGCTCAGATGCCGTGGGCTTCTGTCGTTGCTGGTCGGCGTCGGGTGACCTCGCACGGCCCGGAGACGGCCCGGCGTCAGCGTGATTGCAGGCGTCGTACCCTCCTCGGGTGGACGACTCCTGTTGCTTCTGCCTCCTGTGTGCCCCTCCTCGGGATGGCCCGGCCTGGGAAGAACGTGATGGCCGCATAGCCGCAAGCGTTTCCGAGTTCGGCTGGCACGTGATGGGTGTCGGCGCCGGGGGCGATGCGCCGGCGGACTGGGCCTACTCGATCGGCCTGTGGCACACCCTGCGCAGCCCTGAAGTCTGCATCTTCGGCCTGCGGGTGGAGACGATGATGCCCATCCTCAACGTTGCAGGCGGAGAGATCCGTAACGGTCACCCACTGGAAGCCGACCAGGTGCGTGACGACATCCTGAAGGGCTACCCGGTGACCGTCCGGCCAGTCCACCCGAGTTGGTACCGGGACTTCTTCGGTGCCGGGATCGACTACTACCAGGCCCCTCCGCTTCCCGTCATCCAACTGTTCTGGCCGGACAAGGAAGGCCGCTTCCCCTGGGACGACCAGGCCGAGGAATACTGCCGCGCGAGCCAGCCTTTGCTGTGGGTCCCGAAGGAGGGAACCAGCGGACCGTGGGCTGATCTCGGCTGAGGCCGACGTTCGATCTTGGGCGGGGCGGCCTGGTGGCGAGGACCGCTTTAGGAGTTCGTTCTCCACCCGGTCCGACTGGGGCCCTCCTCGTGCACTGCTGCCGCACACGGCTGCTGGTTGTCGCCGCCGTCCGCTGCCCTTGATGTCACTCGTGGATGCCAGAACCCCGCGACCGCATGCGAGCATGTCGCCGTGATCGCCATTGACGTCAGCGAAGTGACCGACGAGCGCGCCCTGCACCTGCTTCTGAAACGGGAGCTGGGCTTCCCGGACTACTACGGCATGAACTGGGATGCCTTCTGGGACGCAATCACTGGCCTGGTCTGGATCCCAGGACACATGTGCTTCCTTGGCTGGGATCAACTCGCGGCCGGCGTTCCCCGCGGGGCCGCGATGCTTCGGCGGGCGCTCGACGACTACCAAGCCACGTACCGCCCGGAGTTCCTGGCTGAGTACGCCTAGCGATGAGCAATGTACTCATCCATCGGTAGATCACGACGCTCTGGGACCGGCGCTTAGAAGATGCGGGCACGCCTTGGTGGGCCGGGCTCATCGTCCCTTGCGGCGGCCTGCTCGGCCCGCCGACGGCGTTCCAGCAGCCAGTGCGGGAAGTAACTGCCGGGACCGGAGCTTGGGGACGGCGAGTTCGGACGGTGCCCGCTCGGGTGTCC
>NZ_JBSFRB010000085.1:0-7821 GCF_053589015.1 Streptomyces sp. NPDC003393
AACTGCAGCTACTCCTCGCGGTCTGGACCGGCGCCTGCCCCACGTGTCACCGCGACATGCCACAACCGATACCGACCTGACCAAGCACTACTAGTACAGGGTCAGCCAGGCTTTCGCGCTAACGACGGTCGCCCTCCGCGTGCCGCGCGGCCTTCTTCACACCAGCCTCCACGGCCTGCCCCGGGGGAGGACGATGGCACCGAGGCCCGCGCAGACAACACCGACACCACATCCCTGGCCGAGCCTGATGTGAAGGTTCGGGGGTAAACGAGCGAAGCACGTTTGGGCACGGGGGCGAGGCGGACCGGTCTGGAACAGACAGCAGACGGCGAGGACGGGCAATCGCCGCTGGGGGACGTCATCACGGTGTCCGGAGCGTTCGAGGGCGGCGAGGACATCGCCGTCGCCCGCCATCTGGCCCGCACCTTCCGACGTACAGGCCATACACGGGCTGCCCGTGTACGGACGGGCGATGGGCATGGTGCAACTCGTGGTCAGCGAGCTGGTCACGATCAAGCAGGACCCCAACGTCCGGCTGATCGGCAAGCTCCCCGGCTACGGCCTGATCGTCTCGGAGGTCAGCGAGACCACGCTGCGCGTGCTGATCGAGATGCTCGGTGATCCGCGCATGGACGAGCTCGTCTCCGATCTGCTGCGCAACAACCTGCAGCAGGTCAAGCAGGCCGTGCATCAGCGACAGAACGAGGACGTGGCGTACTTCCGCCCGCCCGGCGTCAAGGCTCAGGCGGGCGGAGGCAGCGGGACTACTGCGAGATGGCCCAGAGGTCGGCGATCGACGGGTCGTAGTCGGTGCCGACGTCCTGGAAGCGCAGCCGCACCACGCCATTTCCCACGAGATCGGGGCGGTCGACGACGAACTGGTAGCTCAGGCTGCCCTGTCCGCCCTGCGTGCGCTGGTAGCGGCGCTGGTGCACCACGACGCCGTTGATCTGCACGTCATAGGTCTTGAGCTGCGCGCTGTCGTAGGTCTCGACCATCCGAAGCACAAAGGGCCGGTCCGTCGGCACCTTGACGTCCATCTCGAACCAGCCGCCGGGATAGGCCGAGTTGGTGTAGCGGCGAGTCAGCCCGGCCTCGACATTCGTCCCGGAGTGCTGCGAGGCGGCCAGCTGGTGGGCGCTCTCGGAGGTGGCGTTGCCGAGGTCGACGTAGTCGAGGAAGCTCGTCGGCGGATTGGTGAAGACCACCCCGATGGTGGCCCTTGCCTTCTCCTGTTCGGTGGTGCCGGTGGCCACGCCGACGCTCGCCGGCCCTTCGGTGACGCTCATCGGAACGGCGACCCGCGCCGTCACCGTGCTGGTGCCGTGAGCGGGGACGGTGACCTGCTGCGGGGCGACCGCCGCCCAGCCGTCCGGCGGACTCACCTGGACGGTGCGCTGCTGCACGACCGCCGAGTGGTTGGTGAGCAGCACGGCGAGATCGTCGGTGGCCCCGGCTCCGGCGGTCTTGGTCGCGGGCGTCACCGAGTCGACCGTGACGGCCGGGTTGACCGCCAGGGTTGCGGAGACCGGCAGGCTCGCCGTCGACTGGTGGTACGCGTAGTGCGCCTCCCCGGTGAGGGTGACCGAGCCGGCCGCTGCCGACATCGGCGCGGTGACCCGGTACGCCTGGGTGCCGGTCGCGCCGGCTGGGATGTCGCCGACGGCGGGCCCGGTGGGCACCACGGTCCATCCGGCCGGAGCGGTCAGGCTGGCGCCGAGCCCCTTCAGCGTGCTGGTGCCCGAGTTGCGCACACTGACCGTCGCCGTGACGGAGTCCCCCGGGAGGACTCCGTCAGCGGGCGGCGTCAGCTGTGCGACCGCTCCGACAAGCAGCCCGGACGCCGCGCTGAGCTCGTCGGCGATCGTGGCCAGCGGTGCGGTGAGGGTGGCCGCGGCGGTGGCGTCGAGCTGGCCGATCCGGCGCTTGTTGGCGATCCAGCGCTGGAGGTCGGCGGCCGTCGAGAGCGCCGCGTGCACGGCGGCGACGGTGTCGTCGCTGACCAGCCGGGTCTGCCAGGCGGCCTCGAGCTGGTCGGCCAGCTTGCCCGCCTGCGCGTCGAGCAGGCCCGCGGTGCCACGGTCGATGCCGCCCTTGGCGGCGAGCGCGTCGATGGCCGTCGTCCGGCTCGTACCAGTCGCGCGGGCCGAGCCCAGGTGGCCGAGCACGTCGTCCACGGCGAAGTGGTAGGAGCCGGAGCCGACCTCGAAGACGGGCGCGCCGTCGGTCATTGTCTTGTAGGTGACGCCGGTGGCGTCCTCGGCGGCCTTGCCGGATTCAGTGACCGCCCAGCGGTTCGCCGCGGTCGGCACTCGGACGCTGGCCGTGGTGTTCGCCGGGACGGTGACGTCGAGGGTCAGCCCCGCGTCGGTCTTGTGCCAGGTCGAGGCGATGGTGCCGTAGGGCGTCTCGTGGGCCATCTTCGCCCAGTCGATCCCGTCGCCGGGCTCGGGAGCGATCGTCGAGCTGTGGTAGCCCGGCGTGCGCGGCGAGACGCCGGCGAGGGTGCCGGACATCCACTCCCCGACCGCGCCGTAGGCGTAGTGGTTGAAGGAGTTCATGCCCACGGGCCCGAAGCTGCCGTCCGGCATGATCGAGTTCCACCGTTCCCAGACGGTCGTGGCGCCCTTGCCGATCTCGTAGCCCCACGACGGGTAGTCGCGGTTCTGCAGCAGCCGGTAGGCGATGTCGGAGCGGCCGATCTTGCTCAGCGCCGGCAGCAGCCCGTCGACGCCGAGGAAGCCGATCGAGAGGTGCCAGTCGTGCCGCTTGATCGTCTGGACGAACTTGTCGGCGATCGCCTGGGCCCGGTCGGCCGGCACCAGGCCGTTGTTGATGGTCAGGACGTAGGACGTCTGGCTGTTCCCCTTGACCGTGCCGTCGGCGGCGATGAAGGCCTGCTGATAGGCCTGCCGGATCGCCTCGAAGCGCTGCTGGTACGCGGCCGCGTCGGCGTCGTGTCCGATGGCGGCGGCCATCTGGGCGAACTCGTGCGTGCTGCGCGCGACGAAGGCGGTGTCGAGCACATCGGCCGGGGTCGCGTCGTCCAGGTTGAGCCAGTCGAGGTAACCGCCCGCGGATCGGATGTGGTTGGTCGAGTCGCGGTCGAGGTAGTCGACATAGCGCTTCATGGCGTCGTAGTTGTCGCGGACGACCTGCAGGTCGCCGTAGGCCTGCCACAGCACCCACGGCACGTGCACGCCCGCATCCGCCCAGCCGGCGCTGCCGTAGCCACCGTCGAACTTGCCGGGGATGGTCGGCGCGACGCCCGGGAAGGAGCCCGTGGCGTTCTGGGTGTCGCGGAGATCCTGCAGCCACTTGCTCAGGAAAGCCTGCGAGTCCATGTTGTAGGCGGCTGTGCGCGAGAAGACGTCGATGTCGCCGGTCCAGCCCATGCGCTCGTCACGGGCCGGGGTGTCGGTCGGGATCGACAGGAAGTTTCCGCGCTGGCCCCAGGTGATGTTGCTGTGCAGTTGGTTCACGAGACCGGACGAGGTGCTGAAGCTGTTGGCGCGCGGTGTGTCGGTGCCCATCACGATTCCGGTCACCTGATCGTCCGCGGGCGCCTGGGCGACACCGCTGATCTCGATGTAGCGGAAACCGTGGAAGGTGAAGGTCGGCTGGTAGGTCTGCGTCCCGGTGCCGGTGAAGGTGTAGTAGTCGGTGGCCCGCGCCGAACGCAGGTTGTCGGTGTAGATGGTGCCGTCGGGGTTGAGCACCTCGGCGTGGCGGATCCGGGCGGTGGTGCTGGCCTGGCCGGTGAGGGTCACGCGCGAGACGCCGACCATGTTCTGCCCGAGGTCGTAGATGTACGTGCCGGGCGTGGGCGAGGCGATCCGGTGGGCGGCGAGCTTCTGGGTGTCCCGTACCGGCTGGTCGGAGGCTGGCTCGAGCAGCTTGGTGGCGGACGGCATCGTGACCGCCGACGTCCAGGCGGCGGCGTCGTAGGCCGTGGTGTCCCAGCCGGCCACCTGTGCGCCGCGGCGGGCGTCGTAGCTCTCGCCGTCGAGCAGGTCGGCCGAGGTGATCGGGCCGGGCGTCGTGCGCCAGGTGTCGTCGGTGCCGACGGTCTGGGTGCTGCCGTCGGCGTACTGCACGCGCAGCTGGCCGATCAGCGCCGGGTTGGCGCCCCAGATCTGGTCGCCGAACATCGCGACCCTGCCCGAGTACCAGCCGCGCGCGAGCTGGGCGCCGATCGCGTTGTCGCCCGCGTGCAGCTGCTTGGTCACGTCGTGGGTCTGGTAGTCGATCCGCTTGTTGTAGTCGGTGACGCCGGGCGCGAGCTCCTGGTCGCCGACGCGAGCACCGTTGAGCCGGAACTGGTAGAGACCCTCGGCGGTGGCGTAGAGCCGGGCCGAGGCGATCGGCTTGTCCTGCAGGTGGAAGGTCTTGCGCAGCAGCGGGACCTCGTGGCCGAGTCCGAGCCAGGCCTCACCGCCGTTGCCGTCGACCAGCAGGCCGTTCGCTGTCACGGTGCCCTGCTCGAAGGTGTGGTCGCCGGGCGGGAAGGAGTCGTCCACGAGCACCGTGCCGTCGGCGGAGGTGACCTGGACCTGCTTCACCAGGCCGCGCTCGGTGCCGCTGGTGCGAAAGCCCACGATGCCGGGGCCGGTGAAGGTGGCATCCGAGCGCTTGTCGAGGACGCTGCCGTCCACCGAGGTGGTGATGGTGCTGCCGGCGACGGCGATCTCGTACTTGTGGCTGGTGGCGAAGTCGAAGCCGGCCGGGAAGGGCGTCGCCGAGAGGACGCTGTAGCCGCCGGCCTTCTTGACGTGCGGGCGCAGCGCTCGCTGCGACTCGCTGAGCTGCCACATGTAGGCGTTGTTGGCATCGCTGCCGCGGAAGTACACGCCCAGCGCGCCGCTGATGCCGGAGGCCGTGAAGCTGATCGTGTAGTCACGCCACTGCGGGCCGAAGCGGTCGGCGGGATTGGCGCCGATCCAGTCGGCCTGCCACTCCGAGGCGTCGAGCAGACCGGTCTCGAAGGTGGCGTCGTCGCTCCATCCGGACGCCGTGCCCTGGTCGTCCCAGACCCGGACGGACCAGTGGTAGCCGGTGTGGCTGGTCAGCGCCGGGCCGCCGTAGCCGACGTCGACGGACTGGTCGGAGCCGACCTTGCCGCTGTCCCAGACGTCCGCGCCGCCCGCGCTGCTGCCCACGCGTATCTCGCAGCCCGACAGCGGGCGTTTGCCGCTCGAGTCGGATTTGGTGACGGGGGTGTTGTTGGCGTAGGCGTAGCCGTTGAGGGATTCGTGGTCATCGGGGGCGAGGACGGGGTCGACGGAGAGGAAGCGTCCGGTGGTCGGGTCGTACTCGCGGGCGCCGATGCGGGTAAGTCCGGTGTCGGTGTCGGCGGGTTTACCGAGGAAGCCCTTGTCGTCGGGCCAGGGCGGCGGCGGGACTGACGATCCATCTTCGCATGGGGCGCACCCTCCGATTGAAACGTTTCATACCGCCCGGGGAAGCGTTACTCTAGCGATCGTGGCGTAGCTTCGGGAAGGGTTCTGTCCGATATTGGACCACCCGTTCTTACGGGGCTTCGCGTGTTTCTACCGCCGGGCCTGTCGCGGCGAAGCCTGCTGACGGATCATCACGCACTGCATCCGCCAGGTGGCTGAGAAGACCTCAGTCCCCAGCCCCCGCACCGGGCGATACCCCAGTGTGACACGCCAGTTCCGCGCCTACGCGGCCCGGACCCGCGCAGACGCCGACCAGCTCGCTGCGGCCCTGATGACATCGCCAGGCAACGGCCTGCCCGACCCCGAGCAGTGCAGGCCGTGGGAGGAACTGCGCGAAACCCACCTCGCCCGCCTCGCCAAGTAGCGCCCGGCCGTTGCCTGATGCCCCCACAGCACGGTCCGCGCCGCGCCCGTATCGCCTTCTCCGACGCCGCCGCGAAGCAACTGGAGTCCATCACCAACCAGGCGGAGCTCCACGCTCTGGACCGCTCCCTGGTCGTCATCTCCGTTGGCCCCGAGATCGGCGAGACGATCCCCAGCGACACCACTGGCCCTCAGCTCCGCCAGTACACCGACGAAGTCGAGTACGTATGGTCGGGGGCCGTGCTGCCGGCGGAGGGGGCGGTGCTGTGCGGCACGGGGTCGGCCTCGCGGCCGGGCGGTCAGGTGCGGCGGCCTCCGGCGGGTCGATCGGCGGCGGCGTGCGGGGCAAGACCGTGAGGGCGTGCTTTCGCGGGGCGTTGGTCCTCGTCGGCGGCTGCGAAACGGAACAGACCCTCATCTTGACGTTTAACCTCGCAGGTCACTCGACCTGCTGATCTGCGGTTCTTCCCGGGACAGCGAAGGCGGCCGTTCTCCACGCTTCGAGATGTCGAGTAACGAAGCACGAGAGAACGGCCGCTACGTATGAGTCTCCCCGTCGACACTCCCGCAGGCGAGGCATTGAGCGCGTTGTCCCGCTTTCGGGTCGAGTTCTACGACTGTCTGTACAGCCGTGCCGATGCGCTCTTCGAGCTCACCGAGGCGATCTTGTGCGCCGATGGACCGGTGAAGACCCTGGTCGAGCTCTGCCTGGCGGTCGAGCACCGACGGGGGCATGGGGCGCTGTACGCGGCGCTAGACCGGGGCTGGCTGGAGCCGACACGATTGCGCCGCGCGCTGGCGGAGCTGCCGCTGCCGAAGGCGGCCGACGGGCGGATCGTGCTCGCCGTGGACGTGTCGCACTGGCTGCGACCGGACGCCCCCACCAGCGGCGACCGGCTCTTCTGCCATGTCTACGGACGCGGCGACCGCAGCTCGGACCAGCTGGTGCCAGGCTGGCCCTACTCCTTCGTCGCGGCCCTGGAAACCGGCCGCACCTCCTGGGTCACTCTCCTGGACGCGGTTCGCCTGGGCCCGGCCGACGACGCGACAACCGCCACTGCCGCCCAACTCCGCGATGTTGTCGAGCGGTTGACAACCGTAGGCCAATGGAGACCGGGCGACCCGGACATCCTGATCGTGATGGACTCCGGCTACGACGTCGCCTACCTGACCCACGCCCTCGCTGACCTGCCGGTCGCGCTGGTCGGGCGCCTGCGCTCGGACCGGGTCATGCTCCGCGACCCCGGCCCCGCCCGGTCGGGTCCCCGGGGCGGGCGCCCCCGCCGGCATGGCGGCGTTCTCACGTTCAAGAAGCCCGACAGCTGGCACGAGCCCGACGTCACGACCGCCACGGACACCACCCGCTACGGCACGGCCACCGCGACGGCCTGGGACCGGATGCACCCCCGGCTCACCCACCGCGGGCCCTGGTTGAACCACGCCAAGGAAGAACTTCCCGTTCTGCACGGCACGTTGATCCGCCTGAAGGTCGAGCACCTGCCCGGTGACCGGGACCCTAAACCCGTCTGGCTGTGGTGCTCGGCCACCGCTGCCGAATCGGCGGACGTGGACCGCTGGTGGCAGTCCTTTCTCCGCCGCTTCGACCTGGAGCACACCTTCCGGCTCATGAAACAGACTCTGGGCTGGACCGCCCCGAAAATCAGGCATCCCGACACGGCCGACCTGTGGACCTGGCTGATCATCGCTGCCCATAACCAGCTCCGCCTCGCCCGCCCCCTCACGGAGGACCTCCGTCGCCCCTGGGAACGGCCCGCGGAACCCCGCCGCCTCACACCCGCCCGGGTCCGGCGGGGGTTTCGCAACATCCGCGCGACCGTGGCCCGCCCGGCAGCCGCACCGAAACCGTCCCGGCCGGGCCCGGGACGGCCTCCCGGCTCGAAGAACGCGCCGGGCGGTCAGACACTCGTAGAACTCGCCCCGGAAGCGTGACGCTTCCGCGAACGCTTCCCTCCGCACAGCATCAGGCAGCAGACTCACC
>NZ_JBSFRB010000086.1:0-7661 GCF_053589015.1 Streptomyces sp. NPDC003393
AGGTCCGCGCCCGCGTCGAGCATGTCTTCGCCCACATGAAGACCTGGAAGATCCTCCGCGACTGCCGTCTCAGAGGCGACGGCGTCCACCACGCCGTGCTCGGTACCGCACGGATGCACAACCTCGCCCTCGCCGGATAGGCCAGCGGCCCGGTACAGCGCCCGACCTCACCCGAAACCGATCGGAGATCATTTACGGGACAGCCCTTAAGCAGGTTGCGGCTGGTGGCTGTTGAGCAGCTTGGCAAGCAGGTTGCAGAGTTGTCGTTGTTCGGCGGTGTCGAGGCCAGCGAGCAGTTCGGTCTGGACGGCATCGGCGTGCCGTTGGAGTTCTCCGAGGTGCTGCCTTCCGGCCGGGGTGAGGGTGACGACGTTGCGGCGCCGGTTGGCGGGGTCGGCTCGACGGTCGATCTGGTGGCAGGCCTGCAGGCGGTTGATGATGCCGCTGACGTCGTTGCGGTCAAGGCCGAGGCAGCGGCCGATCTGGGCCTGGCTGAGCGCCCCGTACTCCTCCAGTGCCGCCAGGACCGCGAAGTCGGCGCGGGCGCTCAGCGGCATGCGCTGCGCGGTCAGCCGGGCGCCGAGCGTCGACACCTTGTTCGCCTGCCAGCTGGCGAGCTCGCGCAGTCGGGCCGGGGGCTGCAATGCGTGATCCTTGTCCGCCATTTCTCCATCCTAACCGTTGGTCATCCCAACACTGTGTCCACCGTGCAGCCCAAGAACGGAGGACGCGAGGACCTCCTCAAGGTACTGACCGAACTCGCCCCTCAAACTCGCGCCGAACCGGGATGCCTGCACTACTCGGTACACCGCGCCCGCAGCGATGCCGACGGACCGCTGCTGATCATCCAAAGGTTCGCTTCGATCGAGGCGTTCACGCAGCACAACGCGCGTGTGGCGGACCAGATCCCGAGGATCGGCGCCCTCCTCGCCGTGCCCCCCGTGCCACCCACCCTGTTCGAACCGGTCCCGCAGTCCGCACTCATCGAGGGCCTCGGCAGCGGCGAGTAGAGCCTCGCATCACAGACGTCCTACCGCTGGAAGAATGGCGCAACGACGTCTCGACGGCCGGGCCGCCTCTACTCCTCGTCCTGCTCGGTGCTCGGGTCGTGCAGTGCGCTCAGGGCTCCGTCGCCGTTGGAGCGGACGATGGGGTAGCGGCCGTGGAAGTCGATGTGCTCATGGATCAGCGGGGACAGCCGGGAGCGGAGGGGTGGCGGGTAGTGGCTGCTCGGCCCAGATGCATTTGCCGGAGGGGGTGAAGCGGGCTCCCCAGCGGTCGGCGAGTGCGGCGATCAGTTGCAGTCCTCGCCCTCCCTCATCGGTGTCCGCAGCGCGACGGATACGAGGCATGGTCGGGCTTAGATCGGAGAGCTCGCAGATCAGCGTCCGACTGCGCAGTAGACGCAGCATTGCCGGCCCCTTGGCGTGCCGTACGACGTTGCCGACGAGTTCGCTGACTATGAGTTCGGTGGGCATCTCCAGCTCTTCCAGATCCCAGGCTTCGAGCTGGTCGCGAATATGGCGGCGGGCTTGACCTGCGGCTTTGGGGTTTGCTGGGAGCTGCCAGCAGACGATGTCCTCTGGGGCCGACGCGTGAGTGTGGACGACTAGCACGGCAGCGTCGTCGAGGGTGCGCCGCTGGTCGGGTAGCAGTGCGGCGATCAGGCTGTCGCACAGGCTCTCGGCGTCGATGGTCCCCATTCGGTGTGCAGTGCTGAGGTGCTCGGCGAGGTGGGTCATGCCTTGCTCCAAATCGCAGACCGGGGATTCGACCAGGCCGTCGGTGTAGAGCACCAGGAGGCTGTCTTCGAGGAGTTCGAGCACACCGGTCTCGAAGGGCGGGACCGCGGCACCGAGCGGTGGGTTGAGCGGCAGGTCGGGAAAGTGGACGGTGCCGTCGGGGTGGACCACCGCCGGTGGCGGGTGGCCAGCCATGGTAACGGAACAGACTCGGCTGGTGGGGTCGTATACCGCATAGAGGCAGGTGGCGTAGGAGTCGTCGCCAAGGCCGCTGACCAGGCCGTTGAGGTGCAAGAACACCTCTTCCGGGGGCAGCTCGAGGTCTGCGAGCGTACGAACGGCGGTACGCAGTCGGCCCATGGTGGCGGCCTCGGACAGACCGTGACCCATCACATCCCCGATGACCAGGGCAACTCGGTCCGCGGAGAGTGGGATGACGTCGTACCAGTCGCCGCCGACTTCCTTGCTGTCCCCAGTAGGCAGATACCGGGCGGCCGTAGTGACGGCGGGCAGCGAGGGCAGGGTACGAGGCAGCAGACCGCGTTGCAGTTCCTGGGCACGGCAGTGCTCAGAGTCGTACAGCCGGGCCCGTTCCAAGGCTTGAGCCACCAGTCCGCTCAGCGCCGTGAGAAGGGTACGTTCCTCGTCGGTGAATGTATGCGGCCGGTCGTAGGAGACGGTGCAACACCCGATCGTGTGCCCGGAAGCGACCAGCGGCAGCATGACCCACGCTTTCTTGCCACCAAGGGACGGGATCTCGGCCATCTCGGGGAAGCGGCGGATGAACTCATCCGCCGATGGGATGAAGTTGGGCGTGCGGTCGATCAGGGCCTGGGCGACCGGTGGGGTGTCCTCGATCCGGATTCCTTCCATGTGCTTGAGGAATTCTGACGGATATCCGGAAGTGCCCACTGAGAATATGCGCCCTCGCTCCTGGACCCAGACGCCGACTCCGGCCGCGCCGAACAGCGGGAGCATGTGCTCATCCACCACGTCGACGACGTCCGGTCCGGTGACCGCGGCTGCCAAGGCACGGGCCAGCTCTGCGATCCGGGCAGTACGATCCATAGCGGCCTGTTGGGCCTCCATCCACCGGACACTGATGATGTCGTCGGTGAAATAGACGGTCAGGCCCCCGGGTACGGGAACCAGTCGGACATGCAGCCACCGCCCGTCTGCGGGGCGCCGCACATTCAAGCCAATCGGACTGCCCACTGCGGACGCCCTCTGGCAGGCGTCCCTCACACCGAGATCCCACAGGTCGGGGACAGCAGCCCGCAGCCCGCGGCCGAGCAAGTGCTCCGACGAGTTGAGCATATGTTCAACCGCTGGGTTGGCGAAGGTGATCCGCCAGTCGCTATCAATGATCATAAACCCGTCGCTCATGTTCATCATGGCGCAGTGAACTGAATCATGAGCAACGCAACTGCCGGCGATGACGTTCAGCGTGCCGATCAGTCGGACCGATGCGTTGTCGTCCTCGAACAGAACATGGCCGCGGGCCTGCAGCCAGCGGAAACTCCCGTCCGGCTGTCGCAGTCGGTACTCCAGGTCGTATGGCGAGCGGGCGCGGATCGCAGCATCCATACGCGTCATCACCTGCGGCAGGTCCTCCGGATGGACCAAGCGCCTCCAGGTGTCGATCCGATCATTGAAGCCGTCTTGGCCGACGCCGAGTATCGAGAGCGCGGTTCGGTCCCACACCACCGTGCCGGCGGCGAAGTCCCAGCCCCAGGTACCCGTCGCCGCCTCACCGATGTCCTGAGGACTGGAGCGGAACTCCAGTCCCGCCAGGTTCGGGGCTGTCCCGAACTGCTGCAGCCAGTCAGCGACACTCCGTGCCGCGGCACCGAGCAGCCGCCGCGCCTCCGTTCCCGGTCCACTCGACCCGGAGGTGAGGACAGACACCACGCCCGGCGAGCCTCCGGGAGTCGGCACCGGGACCGAAACCAGCCCAGTCCCCGGTGGGAGGCGCCCTGTCGCGGTGTCACGCTCCTCCAGCACAGTAACGGGCATCCACGCCGAAGTACCCTCCCGCGCCGCACGGGCCGGGGGCGCCTCCTCCTCGCATCCGACCTCTCCCCATGCCCGGACCAGTTCGCTGGACAGCCCGGTGTCCGCCACCAGATACAGACTGTCACTGCCTGTGACGCCCAGATGCACCATTCCGCCCAGCCCGCCAAGCACCGTCACCGCCTGCTCCAAGCCAAGCCGCAGCAGCTCATAGCCGGTCAAGACGCCTCCGCCGGCCTTCGCAGTATGAGGGCGCTCCATTTCAGTGGTATGGCGTCCCCGGTGTCCATCCGTATAGGAGTTCTGACGCCGCTTCCTTAGTCCTGGGCTCATTCGCCCACCTACCACAACAGCTCAGGCAACCGATAAGACAAAGATATCCCGAATGAAGCAACCGCTCCGCCTCTAATAAGGTGAGCACCCTTTCTGCGGGAGTGTTCAATGATCGGCGGATCCGATGATCAAGGAGACGCCAGATGAGCGACACCACCATCGAGCAGGTACCGGGCAGCGAGCCGACGACGGTGGTGCCGGCGAGTGACGAGCAGTTGGTCGCGATGCTCGTGGACCGGGCCCGCAGCGAGGGTCTGCAGCTGACCGGGGAAGACGGGCTGCTCCAACAGTTGACCACGGGTCCTGGAGTCCGCTGGAGGGCGAGATCACCGATCACCTGGGATACGAGAAGCACGACGCCGAGGGCCGGGGCAGCTCCCGCAACGGGACGCACCGCGCTGCGGATCCAGGACCTGGAGGGGGCGCCGCTTGTGCATTTCACGGCGGACAACGGCCTCGACGCATGGCTCGACCAGTCCTTCGCCCGGGCTGGCGTCCACCCGGAGGCGGTGATGCGGACCTCCGTCTCGGTCGCGGCACCCCAACTCACCCCCCCGGACTGGGCGTCGCGGTCCGCCTGGTGAGCGCGATCAGTGTGGGCTTTCCGGGAGCAGTCCAGTCCTTCTCACCGCGGTGGACCAGGCAGTTGGTGGCAGTGACCTCCGCCGGCCCCGATCCGCTCGTCGCACGGTTCATCGCGGGGCTGCGTCGTCCGGTGCGTCGCAGCGTGAGCGGTCCCGGTCGCCACGAGGCGGATGTCGAGCTATAGTCGCGAGGTCGCGAAAAACGATGTTCCGCGGTCCACCCGCCGGACATCGCGCATACATCGATGCAGATGGTTCTGATCGGTGAGCGTCTCCTTGCCGAGATCGGGCATCCCGTCCGCTTTCGGCGCTGACCATCGCCGGCGCGTGCCGGCGCGACAGAGGAGCGCAGCATGCAGAAGACCATCGCCATTGTCGGAGCGGGACTGGGCGGGCTGACGCTCGCCCGGGTGCTTCAGGCTCACGGTGTCGCCGCGACGATCTACGAGGGTGAGGCTTCGGCGACGACCCGTACGCAAGGCGGCCTGCTCGACATCCACGAAGAGACTGGCCAGGTCGCAGTTCGCGCAGCCGGTCTGTACGACGAGTTCCTCACTCTGGTCCGCCCGGGCGAGGACGCCAAGCGCGTGGTGGACCGCCACGGAACGATCCTGTTCGACATGCCTGCGGACCCCGGTTCGGCCCGTCCTGAGGTGGATCGTGGCGAACTGCGGCGCCTGCTCATCGACTCGTTGGCGCCCGGGACGATCAGGTGGGGTCACAAGCTCGCCTCGGTCCGGCACCGTGTAGAGGGCGGCTACGTCCTCACCTTCGCGGAAGGTTCCGCCACGCGCGCCGACATCGTCATCGGCGCGGACGGTGCCTGGTCGAAGGTGCGTCCGCTGCTCACCCCCGCCAAGCCCGTCTTCAGCGGAACCTGCTTCATCGAGATCGCCCTCGCCTCGGGCGGCCAGGAGTGCCGGGCGAGCGTGGCCGCGATCGGCAGCGGCACGCTGATGGCGGTCGCGCCGGGCAAAGGCATCATCGCGCATCGCTACGCCGACGGGCACGTGCGCGGATACGTGGCGCTGAACAAGCCCGAGGAGTGGATGAGGTCGATCGACTTCAGCGACCCGTCCGCTGGCCTCCGTCAACTTGCCGAGGAGTTCGATGGCTGGTCGCCGCTGCTCACCGCCTTCGTGACACAGAGCGACGTGGAACCGTCGCTCCGACCCATCTACGCCCTGCCCGTCGGGCTCACATGGGACAGGGTGCCCGGCATGACGCTCGTCGGTGACGCCGCGCATCTGATGTCGCCCTTCGCCGGCGAGGGTGCGAACCTCGCCATGTACGACGGCGCGGACCTGGCGAGCAAGCTGGTTGAGCAACCCGACATCGAGGTCGCGCTCACCGCCTACGAAGAGCGGTTGTTCCTGCGTAGTGGCGACGCGGCCAGCCGCTCGGCGCAGAACCTGGAGATCTCCTTCGGCCAGGAAGCACCGCAGAGCGTAGTTACTCTGTTCGATCGCTCCTGACACCTCAGTCCGGGTTCGCGATCTTGTATCGGATCCGGCAGGGAACGGACACCGCCATCGCATGATCATCGGGGGTTGTGTCGACTCCTGAAGATCGTGCGGTGGCTGTACGGCATAGCCCAGACCCTGCCCGTTGGTGGGCGATGTTCGACCAGGTCATGGCCCGGATCGCGGGCCGCTTCCGGAGGGTTGAGCCCCGTGCGTCAGCCCGCTGCTACCTGCTCGGGCTGCTGTCGGGCGTGGAGCGGAAGAACTGCTGGCAGATGGCCGAGCAAGCGAGCCATACGCGACCCGGGTCGCTGCAGCGTCTACTGCGCTATGCCTGCTGGGATGCCGACGCGGCCCGCGACGACCTGCGTTCCTACGCCGCGGAACACCTCGCTGTGGACCGGGGCGAGTACGGCTCGAAGATCCACTTGATCACCGAGCGGTCCGGTCTGCCCCTCCGTCGGCATCTCGGGTGCCGACGTCCACGACAGCCAGGCCCTGATCCCGCTCGTGCAGGGGATACCGCCGATCCGGCCCCGGCGCGGCCGACGGCGCCGCAAGCCGGGCAAGCTCCACGGCGACAACGGCTACGACTACGACTACGACCACCTGCGGCGCTGGTCACGCGGCCGCGGCATCACACCACGCATCGCTCGCAAGGACACGGACTCCGGCCAGCGGCTGGGCCGGCACCGCTGGACCATCGAACGCGCCATGGCCAGGCTCACAGGATGCCGACGCCTACATCGCCGCCACGAGCGCAGAGCCAGCCACTTCCCGGCCTTCACCAGCATCGCCTGCACCCTCATCTGCTACCGCAGACTCACCAAATGAGATGGCCTCTGAGGACACGCCGAGACCGGCAGAAGTCAAGGCGCGGCGTCTCGCTCCGCCGTCGATTTGCGACCTGCTGACCAGCACCTATCGAGATCCGGAGCAGGTCCATTCCAATTTTCGAATGGCAAACCACTGCGCCATAAGGAATCTTGAGGGCAGCGTCCGGGGTTCTGGTCGCCATGACACACGTGCGCACCACATCCGAGGCAACCCACGAAGCGCCCACCCGCACCCGCAGGACACCGGTGGGGCTGTACGCACTCGCCCTGGCCAGTTTCGCCCTCGGCTTGGCCGAGTTCGTGGTCGCCGGCCTGCTGCCTGACGTCGCCGACGATCTTTCGGTCAGCGACGGCAGCGCGGGCACGTTGGTGACGACGTACGCGGTGGGCATCATCGTGGGCGCCCTCGCCCTGACCACAGCCCTCAGCCGCATCCCGCCGAAATCAGCCCTGACCCGGCTCGGTGTCGCATTCATCATCGGCAACCTCCTGTGCGCGCTGGGACCGAACTTCGAGACCGTCCTCGCGGGCCGGATCAGAGCTGGTCCTCGCGCACTCGTGCCGCCCTCGCCTGTCTTCCGGCGAGCCACTTGTCGTAGCTGGACCGGTTGAGCTCGAGAACCTGGCAGAGCCGCTTCACCTCGTAGGTGTCCCGGTGATCGTCAACGAACTGGAAGCGACTCATCACCA
>NZ_JBSFRB010000087.1:0-6019 GCF_053589015.1 Streptomyces sp. NPDC003393
CCCGTATCGCCGTGGACACCGCGAACAACTTGGCGGAGCGCCTGGGTTGTGCGGACAGGCTGCCTGATCCGCCCGACAGAAGCGCGCACCGCCCGCCGGGCGTCGCCGTTTTCCGCACTGTTTCCCGGGCCGTTCACCGCTCTGTTCCGGGACATCACGGCCCCCTTGACACCCTTTCACGCGGCAGGCACATTGAGTTGCGCAGCCTGAATCATGTTGCGTCAAAAGCAACCCTGCGACGCGGAATTGCGGAGGTGCGGCGATGGCGGGACCCCGAGTGGTGATCGTCGGAGCGGGCGTCGTGGGTGCGGCACTCGCGGACGAGATCTCCGCACGAGGCTGGACCGAGGTGACCGTGGTCGACCAGGGCCCGCTGTCCGCCACCGGGGGGTCCTCCTCACACGCCCCGGGCCTGGTCTTCCAGACGAACTCCTCCAAGACTATGACCGAACTGGCCCGCTACACCGTCGAGAAGCTCTCCTCCCTCGACGTCGACGGCCGGCCCTGCTTCCTCCAGGTCGGCGGCCTCGAGGTGGCCACCACCCCCGAGCGCCTGGCCGAACTGCGGCGCCGCCACGGCTGGATCACCTCCTGGGGCGTCGAGGGCCGGCTGCTGAGCCCCCAGGAGTGCGTCGAGCGGCACCCGCTGCTGAACCCCGACCGGGTCCTCGGCGGACTGCTGACCCCCACCGACGGGATCGCCAAGGCCGTCCTCGCCGTCGAGGCGCAGATCCGGCGGGCCACCGAGCGCGGCGTACGCTTCCTGGCCCGCCACGAAGTCCTAGACGTCCGGCACCGCGACGGCCGGGTGACCGGCGTCCTCACCGACCAGGGGGAGCTCGGCACCGACATCGTCGTGTGTTGCGCCGGCATCTGGGGCCCGAAGGTCGCCCGTATGGTCGGCATGAACCTGCCGCTCACCCCGCTCGCCCACCAGCTCGCCTGGACCGGCCCCGTCCCGGCGCTGGCCGGTCAGGCCGAGGAGGCGGTCCGCCCGATCCTGCGCCACCAGGACGCCGACCTCTACTACCGCGACCGCTTCGACGGTCTGGGCATCGGGTACTACGGCCACCGCCCCATGCCCGTCTCCGC
Organism: Streptomyces sp. NPDC003393; assembly: GCF_053589015.1. Taxonomy (NCBI): domain Bacteria; kingdom Bacillati; phylum Actinomycetota; class Actinomycetes; order Kitasatosporales; family Streptomycetaceae; genus Streptomyces; species Streptomyces sp. NPDC003393. Next base: position 1,093 of record NZ_JBSFRB010000087.1, read on the forward strand.
CGACGAGATCCTCTCCGTGGACGAGGCCGACCTGATGCCGTCGGTGCTGACGTTCACCGAGGACGACTTCGCCGACGCCTGGACCGAGACCCAGTCGCTGCTGCCCGCGACCAAGGAGACCGAGATCGCGGCGGGCATCAACGGCCTGTTCTCCTTCACCACCGACAACTTCCCGCTGCTCGGCGAGTCCGCGGACGTCAAGGGCTTCTGGGTCGCCGAGGCCGTCTGGGTGACCCACTCCGCGGGCGTCGGCCGGGCCATGGCCGAATGGCTGGTCGACGGCCACTGCTCGTCCTTCGACCTGCACGAGTGCGACGTCAACCGCTTCGAGCCGCACCAGCTCTCCCCGGAGTACGTCCTGGCTCGTGACTGCAGGAACTTCGTGGAGGTCTACGACATCATCCACCCCCTTCAGCCGTCGGGGGACCCGCGCCCGATCCGCACGAGCCCCTTCCACTCCCGGCAGCAGGAGCACGGCGCGTTCTTCCTGGAGGCGAACGGCTGGGAGCGCCCGCAGTGGTACGAGGCCAACACCTCGCTCGTCGAGGGGCGGGACATCCGCGTCCCCGGCGACTGGGCCGCGCGGTACTGGTCGCCCATCGTCGGCGCGGAGGCCCAGGTCACCCGTGAGACCGTCGCCCTCTACGACATGACGGCCCTCAAGCGTCTGGAGGTCGGCGGTCCCGGCGCCGCCGACTTCCTGGAGCGGCTGGTCACGGGCAGGGTCGCCAAGTCGGTCGGCTCGGTGACGTACACACTCCTGCTGCACCACGACGGCGGCATCCGCAGCGACATCACCGTCGCCCGGCTCGGTCGCGACCTCTTCCAGGTCGGCGCCAACGGCAACCTCGACCTCGACTGGTTCACGCGCCACCTCCCCGCCGACGGCACGGTCCAGGTCCGCGACATCACGGCGGGAACCTGCTGCATCGGCCTGTGGGGCCCGCTGGCCCGCGAGGTGCTGCAACCGCTGACCGACGAGGACTTCTCGAACGACGGCCTGAAGTACTTCCGCGCCAAGCGTGCCCACATCGGCAGCGTCCCGGTCACCGCGATGCGCCTGTCGTACGTCGGCGAACTGGGCTGGGAGCTGTACACCACCGCCGACCTCGGCCAGAAGCTGTGGGACACCCTGTGGGCGGCGGCCGGACCGCTCGGCGGCGTCATTGCCGGCCGCGGCGCCTTCGACAGCCTCCGTCTGGAGAAGGGGTACCGCTCCTTCGGTACCGACATGACCTACGAACACGACCCCTACGAGGCCGGAGTCGGCTTCGCCGTCAAGCTCGACAAGGAGGACTTCGTCGGCAAGGCCGCACTCGAGCGCCGCAAGGCCGACGTACGACGCCGGCTGACCTGCCTCACCATCGACGACCCGCAGGCGGTCGTCATGGGCAAGGAACCGGTGTACGACGGCGACCGCCCCGTCGGCTACGTCACCAGCGCCGCCTACGGCCACACCATCGGCAAGGGCATCGCCTACGCCTGGCTTCCGGCGCACCTCGCCACCCCGGGCACCACCGTGGGCATCGGCTACTTCGACCAGCGCGTCGAGGCGGCCGTCGCACCGGAGCCCCTGTTCGACCCGGCCATGTCCCGCCTGCGCGGCTGACCTCTTCCCAAGGTGACACGATGACCCTCACCGACCCGCCCTCCAGCCTGATCCCCACACTGCCCGGCGAGCACTACACCGACCCCGGGATCTTCGCCCTCGAGCAGGAGCGCATCTTCGAGGCCCTGTGGTTCTGCGCGGCCCGCGCCTTCGAACTGACCAGGCCCGGCAGCTTCCGTACCTGCCGGGTGGGCCGCGAGAGCGTGCTCCTCACCCGCGCCCGGGACGGCTCGGTGAAGGCGTTCCTCAACATCTGCCGGCATCGCGGGGCCCGGTTGTGCACCGAGGAGTCCGGCGAGGTCAGGCGGGCCTTCCAGTGCCCGTACCACGCTTGGACCTATGGACTGGACGGCACACTCGTCGCCGCGCCCAGCCTCACGTCGATGCCGGACGTCGACCGTGTCGCCTACGGCCTGGTCGAGGTGCACGTCCGCGAATGGCTCGGCTACGTGTGGGTGTGCCTCGCCGACACCCCGCCGCTCTTCGAGAACGACGTGATCGGCGCCGTGACCGAGCGCCTCGGCGACCTTCAGGTCATCGAGAGCTACGGCGTCGACGGCCTCCAGGTGGGCCGCCGGATCACCTACGACGTCACGGCCAACTGGAAACTCCTCGTCGAGAACTTCATGGAGTGCTACCACTGCGCCACCATCCACCCGGAACTCACCGAAGTGCTCCCGGAGTTCGCCGACGGCTACGCCGCCCAGTACTACGTCGGCCACGGCGCCGAGTTCGGCGCGGAGATCAAGGGCTTCACCGTCGACGGCTCCGAGGGCCTGGAGCGCATCCCGACGGTCGCCGAGGAGCAGGACCGCCGCTACTACGCGATCACCGTCAAGCCGCAGGTGTTCATCAACCTCGTCCCCGACCACGTGATCTTCCACCGGATGTTCCCGGTGGCCGTCGACCGCACGGTCGTCGAGTGCGACTGGCTCTACCTCCCGCACGTGGTCGAGAGCGGCCAGGACACAGCCCGGTCCGTGGAGCTCTTCGACCGGGTCAACCGGCAGGACTTCGACGCCTGCGAGCGCACCCAACCGGGGATGGGCTCCCGCGCCTACGCGAGGGGCGGGGTCCTCGTCCCCAGCGAGCACCACATCGGCGCCTTCCACACCTGGGTCCACCAACGGCTCGGCACGGCGTCCACCCCCTGAGCCGCGTCCCCCGGGGCGACCTTGCTCCGGGGGACCGCCGCTACGTCCCCGCGGTGGGCGGTCGGGCCGCTCACCGCGTCGGCCCACGGCGTCCCCACGGTGACCGGGCCGCTGCGTCGTCCGGCCGGCCGTGCCCGCCACCGGCGCGGCGGGATCAGGACCTCACCCACCGCTCGCGCCCCGTCACGTCACCCGGGCCAGCTCCCGCACCTGGTGGTAGCCGTCCTCGTCGTGCCTGACCCGGACCAGGGCGTCGACCAGCCGGACGAACTCGCGGTCGTCGTCCACCAGCGCGCGCAGCGACATCGCGTCCTGGTCGAGGTGCAGCCGGTCCGCCGCGTCGAGCACCTTCTTGTCCACGAACGGGCACAACTCGCCCCACACGAGCTGCGCCTCGCGGCAGAAGGCGTCGACGACGGTGTCGTCCACGCCGGCGAAGTGCCGCAGCAGCTCCCGCTCACGCTCCGGGTCGCGCCCGGCGTCCTCGCGCAGCTCCCCGAGGTCGCCCCCGTGGTCCTCCTGAAGGTGCAGCGCCGCGTCCGTCATGGCCGTGCTGATGCGCTTGGCGTCGCCCTCCGGGTATCCGGCGTCCCTGAGCGCCCCGGCGATCCGGTCGGCCCCCGCGCGGAGCACCCCCTGGGCCGTGGACCAGCGGCGGTCACGCATCGCGGTGAAGGTGCGCACGGCCGTCTCCGGGGTCACCCGGGCGTCGGTGAGCGCCCCGAGCTGAAACATCTGGAACAGGGCGTGGGGGGACTCCTTCAAATGGATCTCGGCCTCCTCCGAGAGGCTCTCGCGTCCGTACCGCTTCAGCAGCGCGCCGACGATGTGCTTCTGCCCCGTGTCGTCTGCCGTCCGCCGGCCGCTGTCGGTGTCCTTCTTCGCGCCGGTCATACCTGCTCACCTCCCGACCACGCCTGCCAGGCCCCGCCGCGCCGGTGAGGCCGCCGCAGGCGTCCACGTCCGCTTCCTGGCTTCCCTGTCCGGCCCGCGCTAACCGCGGTGGGGGTCACCGGGTGCGGGCGTGGGCGACGGCGGCCTCGGCCAGGCCGTCTCGCCGCCCTCGCGGCCGCGGGGCTCGGGCTCACCGCCTTTCCGCTGTCCCTGGCCGCCACGCTGCCCGGCCTCACCGCCGTCCCGGTCGAGGAGCCCCGCCTCGTCCACCGCACGGAACTGGTCCACGTGACCCGTCCGACCGCCGTCGCACGGCAGTCGGCCGACCTCCTCGTCACCGGGACGGCCGGCGGCGCCCGGGTCGCCTGACGCCGCCGGCCTGGGGGGCCGGTCAGGGTTCGGTGCCGACGGCGAGGGTGCCGTTCACGTACGCGGTCACCTTGGTGGTGTCGGCGTAGGCGGTGTTGGTGGCGCGGCTGTAGTCGTCGCTCTCGTCGAAGGCGGACCAGTCGCTCTTGTTGAAACGGGCCTGGATGTCTCCGGTGGACTGGCCGGCGGCGAGGGTCCCGGCGCCGGTGGTGAAGCCGACCTCCAGGTAGTGGTCGGCGCCGGCCTCCGCAGTCGGCATCGCCACGACCTTGAGCTTGACGTCGGAGGAGCCGAGGGCGGCGTAGTCGACCGAGGTGTTGCAGGTGCTCGCGCCGGTCTCGCCGGTGAAGTAGTAGCGCAGGGTCACCGTCGACAGGTCCAAAGGGCCGGTGCCGGTGTTGACGATCTGGAGGCCGGGCTTGATCTGGTTGTCGCCGGGGGCGGTGTCGTTGTTCTTGTACTGCACGGTGAAGGCGCCGGTTCCCGGGTCGGTGCCGCCGCCCGTCCGGGTGGTGGCGGTGACGGCGGTGGAGGCCGGTGACATGTTTCCGGCGGCGTCCTTCGCCCTGACCGTGTAGCTGTAGGCGGTGGAGGCCGTCAGACCGGTGTCGGTGAAGGAGGTGGAGGCGGTGCTGCCCGCCTTTGTGCCGTCCCGGTAGACGTCGTAGCCGGTGACGCCGACGTCGTCCGTGGCGGCCGTCCACTTCAGCGACACCGAGGTGTCAGTGGTGCCGGAGACCGTCAGACCGGTGGGCGCGCCGGGAGCAGTGGTGTCGGGGGTGCCGGGGTCACCCCCGCCCGAGACGGGTGGGTAGGCGTTCTGGAGCAGCTGCTGGAACTGGGCGGAGAACCAGTGGCCGGCCAGTGGTGCGTTCGGCAGCGCGCCCGTGGGGTTGTTGCC
>NZ_JBSFRB010000088.1:0-5589 GCF_053589015.1 Streptomyces sp. NPDC003393
ACGCCCACCTCACAGAACTGCGCAGACCCCCGCAGCGCAACCAGCCTCGCCGGCCCGGCCCCGTACTGGACCAGCTACACCTACAACAACGCCGGTCAGCGGACCAGCGAGACAGTCCACCAGGGCAGCGGCAGCGACACGAAGACGACCTACTGCTACACCAACACCAGCCAGCCGCACACCCTGACCGGCACCACCACCAAGGTCGACTGCACCAGCCCGCAGCGCACCTACGACTACGACACGACCGGCAACACCCGGCACCGCCCAGGCGCTACGGCCACCCAGCAACTGGACTGGTCACCCGAAGGCCAGCTGACCAAGCTAACCGAGAACGGAACGTCGACCGACTACCTCTACGCCGCCGACGGCACCCTGCTCATCCGCGCCACCAGCAACGGCGAGCGCATCCTGTACGCCGGCGCCACCGAACTCCACCTCCGCGCCAACGGAACCACCTGGGCCCAGCGCTACTACGCCGCCGGCGCCGTCACCGCCGCCGTCCGCTCCAACGAATCGGGCGCCAACAAACTCACCTACCTCACCGGCGACCACCACAACACCTCCACCCTGGCGATCAGCCCGGACACCGCCCAGACCTTCACCAAGCGCTACACCACTCCCTTCGGCGCCGACCGCGGCAAGCCCCTCTACGGCCCCTGGCCTGACGACAAGGGTTTCCTCGGTAAAACCCGGGACGCCACCACCGGCCTGACCCACATCGACGCTCGCGAATACGACCCGACAATCGGCCAGTTCCTCAGCGTCGACCCGGTCCTTGACATCAGCAACCCGCAGACCCTGAACGGCTACAGCTACGCCGCAAACAACCCGGTCACCTACTCCGACCCCGACGGCCGAATGCTCTTCCCTGGGGACAACTCTCCCGGCGTCGACAGTGGGGGCGGAAAAGGCTCCCAAGCGATCTCCAGCGGACGTTTTGCAAACGACGGGTGTAACGGCTGCTCCAGTCAAAACAGCAGCAACGGGACGGCGCACGTCGGCAACGGCAGCGGGGTTGTTGTACAGAATGCGAGTGACGGTGGCTGCGGGTTCTGGGACGTCAAGTGCGGATGGAACCAACTCTGGGAAAGTGAGTGTGGGTTCTGGGATATTAAATGCGGGTTCAAGGAGAATTACCATGCTTGGAAAAATGCTATAGTCACACTCTCTCCTCTGGAGGATGCAGAAAACTGTCAGCAACAAGACTACTCCGCCTGCGGGTGGCTCATTGCAGGATTCTTGCCCATTGGGAAGCTTAAAGGCTTGGCGAAGGCGCTGGAATCGGGGGAAGACGCGGCTAAGGCGGCGCAACGCTATGCCCGGGGAATGAATCTGGCTGGCAAAATTGCGTACGGAGAAGGGCATCTAAGTCAGGCGGTACAACTGCAGCGCCTCATCGATAAAAATAAGACAGGCAATTATGCAGCCGCACTGCTCTCAGATGGTACGACTCTGGTCGCAAGGTCGGGCGGAGGGCCGCACGCAGAGGAGAAGCTGCTCGATGCGGCAGGCGACAGGATTGTTGCCTTGTACTCTGAGCGTCAACCCTGCAACGGAACGCACAACTGTATTGGTAAAATTGCAGCGGCCGGGATAAAGAACGTGAGTTGGTCGTTCGACTGGAACTCGAACAAAGCTGTACAGGAAAAAGCGACCGCTGATTTCAAAGCGGCGATTGCTGAGTTGTTCAAAAAATAGTGCACCCAATAGTCGAGGTTGGGGACGTCGATGCAGTTTGAGTTGACTGAAGTATCTGGGGACGGGGTAAGTGTGGAGGTGCCGGTTACCTTCTTTTCTTACCGGGCGAACGACCACCTGGAGCGGCTTATGTCAGGTGAGGGTGAGATCTATTACCAGTTCTGGCGGATGGGGCATCATGTTGGTGTTTATTTGCAGCAAAGCTCGGGAATCATCTTTGCGGGAGCGAGCTTGAATGGCCTAGTTTTCGCGAATTCATCCATCGAGCTTTTCAATGAATGCGTAAAGAAGATCATTGATCGGTTCCCGTTTTATGCCGAAGGATCCGATCTTGATGATTGTGAAATGGCGGCTGAAGACTTGGAGGGGATTGTGCGGGGTGTCGATCCCTCTGCGGCTAATGAAGGCACATTCTGGAGTGATTTCATTACCGACGTATCCATTGGTGACTACCCTGAATAAAGCACTGACTTCGATTCGGCAGTGGCCGTGATTGCCTGGCTGGGCTGTCGGCTAACCTCGGGCTTTCGCGTGCCCAGCAGACCCTTCAGCTGTAGATCCTTGAGGGCGCTCTAGTTCGGTGGTCTTGGGGATCGGGTGACTCACCTGTATGAAGGCCGAGTTGCTGGATGTGCCGCCGGTCGTGACGGACCGGAAGTGGGCCGAGGAGTGGTGGACCGGCTGGAGGACCTGTTCCCGGAGTCGGGGCACGTCTTCGGCCGGTGGGAGCTGCGGCTGCGGGCGCAGGCGTGTCTTCGGGGGCTGCTGGCGCCGCTGTCGCGCAAGAACGGTTGGCGGTTGGCCGAGTACGCCGGTGACAGGGCCCCGTGGGGGCAGCAGCGCCTGCTGGACCGCGCCCGCTGGGAGGCCGACGAGCTGCGCGACTTCACCCGCCGCTACGTGATCGACGGTCTGATCGACGGCAGGGTTGGTGCCGGCCCGGGCGGGGCGGGGGTCCTGGTGGTGGGCGAGACCGGGTTCGCGAAGAAGGGCAGGGCCTCGGCCGGGGTGGCCCGCCAGTTCACCGGCACGCTGGGCGGCGTGTTCCCGTGCCAGGTTGAGGTGATGGCAGCCTGGGCCACCGGCGCCGGACAGGTGCTGATCGACCGCGAGCTGTATCTGCCCCGCGAATGGACCGATGACCGTGAGCGGTGCCGGGCCGCGCATGTCTCCGGAACGGTGGGCTTCGCCGTCAAGCCGCGCCTGGCGGAGCGGATGATCGAGCGGGCTCTGTCGGATCTTCCCGAGGGCCGCATCTGGGTGGCCGCGGACGAGGTTTACGGCCGGGACGGCGCCTTCCGTGCCTTCCTGGAGGGGCACCGCCTGCCGTATGCGGTAACGGTGCAGGCCAACCAGACCGTGCTGCGGCGCCCGGGCTGGCGGCACGCCGCCCGGCTGGTGGAGCGCTGCGCACGCGAGGAGGACTGGCTCACCCTGCCCGCCGGCCCCTCCCAGCTGGGCAGCCGGATGTGGCAGTGGTGGGTGCGGCGCGTCCCCGATCCCGACGCCGAGCTCGGTGAGGGCGCCTGGGCGCGCTGGTTCATCGCCCGCCGCCCCGAGGCGCCCGGTGAGCGCGACTACTACCTGGCCTGGGGGCCGCAGGACACCCCCGTCGAGGAACTCGTGATGGTGCCCGGGGGCCGCTGGCGGGTGGAGGAGGCGATCAAGTTTGCCAAGTCTGTCTGTGGGCTGGATGATTACGAGGTCAGCTCCTCCCACGGCTGGTACCGGCACCAGAGTCTGGCCCAGCTCGCCGCCGCCTTTCTCGCCGTCCAGGACGCACACACCCTGCGCGAACAGGGCCCGGCCTGTTCCGTTCGCTTCGCCGAGCAGGCCGCTCCGTCCGATGCCCACACAGGGGGATCTCGCGGACCCCACCAGCAGCATCCCGCCCGTCCGGTTCACCGCATACGAGATCCGCCGCCTGATCGTCGTGCTCCGTCCCGAGCCGCCGCAGGACGAGCGCATCGCCCATGTCCTGCACTGGTCCGCCTGGCGCCGCCACCATCAGGCACACGCCCGTGCCTGCCACCGAGCCCGCCACACGGCCAGCCGACCACCGCCACACAACCAAACCGGAACTACAGCGCTCTCAAGGACCTACAGCTGAAGGGGCAGATCCTTCAGAAGCTGTTGTCTTTTCGATCTTGGGAGATGCGCGTCGAACGGGAGTCCCGATCGGGTGGTCGCGGGGTGCTGGGCGCATACGAGCAGGGCCTCCTGAACAGCTCGTTGGTGTCGAATCACCGAGCAGCAGCAGGAGGCCCTGGTGCAGCAGTCTTGCGTGCCGATGGCCGGGCGGTCCAGTGCGGTCACCTGGGAGTGTGACTGCCTGGCTCACCGGTTCGGAAACGCCGCCGACAACGGGACGCGGCAGCGTCGCTACCCGACGGACATGACGGACGGGGAGTGGGCCGTGGTCCGCCCGCTGCTGCCGGTGCCGGGCTGGATGCGCGGCTGGGCCGGCCGGCCGGAGGGGTACTGCCACCGGGCCATGCTCGATGCAATCCGGTATCTCGTGGACAACGGGATCAAGTGGCGGGCGATGCCCGCCGACTTCCCGCCGTGGGACCGCATCTACGCATTCTTCCGCCGCTGGCGCGACCACGGCTTGGTGAAGGAGTTCCATGACCGGTTGCGCGCGAGGGTCCGTGAGGAGCTGGGGTGGGATGCGGAGTCGACGGCCGCAGTGATCGACTCGCAGTCCGTCAAAGCGGACGCCGTGGTCGGCGCGGACAGCCGGGGCTTCGACGGCGGCAAGCTGATCAACGGCCGCAAGCGGCATGTCGTGGTCGACACGCTCGGCCTGCTGCTGGGCGTGATGGTCACCGCCGCGGACACCGGCGACCGCATCGCCGCCCAGGTGCTGCTCGGGCAGGTCGCCGACGTGCACCACCGGCTGGAGCTGGTCTGGGCCGACGGCGGCTACACCGGCAGCCTCGTCGAGCACTGCCTGGCCGCGTTCGCGCTGGTTCTGGCGATCGTGAAACGCAGCGACGACATGCGCGGCTTCGTGGTGCTGCCCAAGCGGTGGATCGTCGAGCGCCTCTTCGCCCACCTGATGCGAAGCCGCCGTCTCGTGCGCGACTTCGAGCGGCGCACCGCCAGTGCCGAGGCGATGGTCTACTGGTCGATGACCCTGCTCATGACGCGCCGACTTGCCCGGCCGGGCCCTGGGCGAGGGTGAACCGCCCCGGTTGCCGCTCGGCCAACCAGCCCCGCGCGACCAGGCGTTTCGCCTTCGACCGCAGTGTCTCCACTCGTGCCGGCACCACGTCCATGCCGAACGCCTGGGCCATCTCCTGGCAGGTCAGCGGCCCTTGATGGAGCCGGTCCCGGTCCGCGAGCGCCGTGAGGATGCGCTGGTAGTCCACCGACAGCACCGACCCGTCAAGGCCCTCACGCCACACCGGCACCTGCGACTTCGGCTTCGCGGCGCCCCCGGGTTCCGGCGGCGCGTCCGCATCCCGCGGACCCTCAGTGACCTCGGTGCCGGCGGTGTTGCCGCCGTCCGGAGCCAGCACCGTGTCGACCCGCCTGCGGGCAATCGCCCACTCCTGCCATTCCTGCTCGGCCGCGGCCAGTTCGGCCTGGATGCGGTCGGCCTCCTCCCGCAGCCCGTCGACTCGACGGCGAGCGGCGAGCTCGTGCTGTTCCAGCAGTCCGACGACTGACGGCATTCATGACCTCCCGGGGAGCGACGACCCGACAGGCCACGACTCCCACGGAATCACCACTGCTATCCCCGACCAGCGGAAACGCACTGATCACGCCCGAAAAGACAACAGCTTCTTACACCAGCACCTACCTCACCGCTTCGAACAGCTGGCGCAGCCACGGTACGACAGCCCGCTACGACGACCTGGGCATGCTCAGCTCGTTCGACGA
>NZ_JBSFRB010000089.1:0-5489 GCF_053589015.1 Streptomyces sp. NPDC003393
CGATGAGTTTCTGAACGGCATGCGAGTCAGGCTGCGTCGGTGCGGTGCGGGGTGAAGGCCACCTGGGTGTCGTCATTGTCGAGAGCGATGTTCAGCGCGGCTCCGTTAAGCGTCAGGTTTCTGCCGAAACCGCTGGTGTCGTGCACCGTGGTCCCGGTCGCCTGGGCCATGTTCCGGGCACCGACTACAAGGTCTTCTACGACATGTGGTCGAACGTCCACTATGGCTACGTCGGCCGGGCCGCTGGCTTCGACTCCAAGACGCTCATAGAGGGGGCCTCGGTGTCCGATCCTGTCCTCGTTGGACAGGACGACTCGGCGGACCACATGACGATGCAGGCTGGGATTGACCTCTTCGACCGACACGGCCTCGACTTGACCAGGGAGCAGTTCCATGCCGCGGTGATCGACGTGATCGAGCAGATGTACGCGAAGGGAGTGAGCCAGGTGAAGAAGAAGTAGCCCGAACCCTCCCAACGGGGACCGGCCCTTCCTGCCGAATGAGGGCTGGTCCCCGCTGGTCAGGGCTTGATCAGCGATCAAATACAGTGACAGGCGGGGGCTCCGGCGCTTTCCGGCGCGGACGACGAACGAAGGGGGCTTATGGGCGACCGACGGCTGCATGGGTGTCTCGGCTTGGTGGTTGGACTGGGCCTTGCGGTGCTGGCTGCAATGCTTCTGGGCAGGGTGTGGAACGCCTGCGACACGGGAGTAAACAACGCTGCCAACAGCGGCTTTCTCTTCATCCTCTTCATTCCGGGGCTTTGGGCGATCCTGGTGCTCGGCTGGCTGGCGGTCGCTGCCTTACTGGGGAACCGCCCCCATCTCCAGCCTATCGGCCTCACGGTGGTGCTCCTCGCCCTTTCCTGGTGCGCCCTCTCACTCTTCTGGGGCGGCACCACCTACAACTGCCCCAGTGGCGTGCCCCCGTGGTGGCCGGGCTTCCTCCCGACCCCTGGGTTCTGAGGTGCGCGAGTACTTGCGCTGGCGGCGGACCCGATCGGTGAACGCCCGAGCGTGATGCGGATGGCAAATTTTGGCTCTGTCCGCAGTGCCGTGATGCTCATAGCTGGGTGAGGATTCGGGGCCGGAGGAGTTCGCGCGAAGCTCGGCCATACATGGCCCTTGTGAGGGTTTTCACCCTATTTACGTGTCCCTCGACGACCTCGGAGCTCCAGGGCAAGGTCAGTCCGGCAGTGACGGCGTCGAGTCCTGGCGGAGGAAGCCGGCGAAGCCCTTCATGGGCTTCGGTGCGTCTTGTTCGGCCTGCCACCGGATCCACTCCAGCAGGAGGGATCCTCGCTGGTGACGGACGCGAGGCCGGCGAAGGTGCGGGCGAGGTGGAGGCCCGGGTGATGTCCGGGCAGGCGAGCCAGACCTGAAGGAGGCGCTCGTTCTGGCACTCGGTGAGGGTCTCGCGGGGCCGCATGATTCAGGAGGTGATCTTGTAGGGGCTGGGGATGTCGGCCCGCACCGGTTCGGCGGTGCCCGCGCAGAGGGCGGCGAGGTGTTTGCGGACGACCTGGCGGTTGCCGCGGTAGTTGCGGGTGGCTTCGTTCACGTTCAGCGACGGGACTGTAAATCGTTCGGTGTAACTCCCGATCATGGAAGATGCATCGATGACCAGTGAGAACGTGGCCGAGCACGAGGCCGGCGAGTCGGCACCGATGGAGCAACCCCACGCAGGCGCGGGGACGACCGCACCATCGGGATGGAGGCGGGCCGGGAGCAACCCCCGCAGGCGCGGGGACGACGTCAGGATCCCGCCCAGCACGTCGAAAAAGGCGGAGCAACCCCCGCAGGCGCGGGGACGACGTCCGGTAGAACGCGTCCTGCACGATGCCGTTGGAGCAACCCCCGCAGGCTCGGGGACGACTCAACTCCGATGAGCCATGCCAGGAAACGTGCGGAGCAACCCCCGCAGGCGCGGGGACGACGCAGACGATGCGATCAGCTGTCGCAACGATCGGGAGCAACCCCGCAGGCGCGGGGACGACTCTCTGAACGCGCAGCAGTTCGCGCGGGACTGGGAGCAACCCCGCGGGCGCGGGGACGACTGGCACATCACCAGCAACAGCCACGACTGGACGGAGCAACCCCCGCAGGCGCGGGGACGACCCGCGACGCTGCGTCTCCGCCACCCGCCGCAGCGAGCTACCCCCGCAGACGCGGGGACTACTGACCAGGGGTACGCGCGTTGTACCTAGCATGTCGTCCCCGCGCCCGCGGGGGTAGCTCCTCTGCCCACGCCTGGACGACGTTCTGGCTGGCGTCGTCCCCGCGCCCGCGGGGGTAGTTCCGCATCAGCGCCTCGTTCGGCAGCCCGCGGCCTGTCGTCCCCGCACCCAGGCGAGGGCGGCGACTCGTCGTCCCCGCGCCTGCGGGGGTAGCTCCGACCCGCCCGGCTGGGCCGCGCGGTGGATGCCGTCTCCCCGCGCCCGCGGTGGTACCGCAGGTCGCTGGCACGATGCCCCGTCCTTCACACCGACGGGCGACCGCGCGCCCCCCCCGGCCAACCCGTTACCACCTCATGCCGAGGTGGTTGAGGTCGTTGCGTCGTTGTGGGCTGAGTGTGGCGGCGCGTCGGCGGGCGTTGTTGACGAACTGGCCGAGTCCTACCGGCTCGCCGTCGACGTCCTCGACGTGTTTGCGCGGTACTACGAGGTGCCCCTCGCGGGTGTGGAACTGCCGGGCCGCAGCGATGTTCCGCGCCCACGCGGCACTCTGCGATCGGCGTGCAGGCGGCTGCTCGTCCTCGCCCGCCGGCTCCAGTCCGAGCGCGCTCTCCAGCAGCCACTGCTGCGCGGGCAGCAGCTTGTCCCAGCCGAGCCGCTGCGCCGTGACCCATGCCCCGAGGTCTTCGCCCCGGACGATGATCTGGCCCGCCCGCCCGGGCAGGGTTCCGCCGGCTTTGACGTGTGTGTGGGTGAGGCGGAAGGTGCGTTGCCAGGCGATGTCCCAGCCGAGGGGGCACCATCCCGGGTCGATCGCTTCCAGCGCCTCCAGGCGGCTTTCCGGGAGCTCCCCGGCGCTGGGTACGCCTGTCTCTCCGGCGGCGCGGCGTTCGGCGTTCTGGAACGTCCTGCGGGCCGCTGCGCGCTGGTTCTTGGCCCAGGTCCCAATCGGGTAGCCCTCCCAGACTGCGGTGGCCGGCGGCAGGAGGATCCCGCCGTGTGCGGCGGCGTAGGAGCGGGCCACGGCGAGGCCCGCCTCCCAGGCGGTGTCCTGCACGGACCAGACCATGCCCAGCGCCTCGAGCTCGGCGACGCGCTCGGGCTCGAGTGTCCCGGCGGCGTAGTAGCGGCGCTGATCCGCGACCCATACCCCTGTGGGATGCCCGCCAATGCCCGGCCAGTCCTCCGGCGCGATGAACGTGTAGGGCACGCGCAGCTCGGTGTTGCCGGTCTCGCGCAGCCAGCGGGTGGCGGCTTCGATGCCGCGGCGCCAGTACGCACGCTCGGGGTCGATGACGCGCAGGCGCACGAATTGAGCGAGGACGGCAGGGTCGCGTTCCTCCATGAACCGCAGCACCCCGGCCGCCGCAGCCGTCCGCAGCTCCCGCCCACCCTCGCCGCCGTCCTGGCTGTCTGTGAACTCGTCTTCGTCGCCCTCGCGTTCACCTTGCGGACGAGCGTTGCGAAGGCGTGGGTCGGCGAGGGCTTCGATGGTGTCCGTGTCGTGCGCCCGCAGGGCTCCGAGGATCTTGGCCAGGCCGCCGTAGGCGTCCGAGGTGAGCAATTGATCCGGATCCTCGTCGGGTGAGAGGAACACCGGAACGATCAACGTGGCCAGCTTTCCCGCCCCTGGCTGCATCCGCAGCGCCCGTCCGACCATCTGCACGATATCCACCATGCTGCCGCGCGCGTCAGCGAAAAGCACCGCATCACATTCGGCGGTATCCACGCCTTCACCGAGAACCCGAACAGAGCTCAACACCCGCAAAGCAGCCGAAACATCACGGTCCTCGAATTCGGCTCCTCCGAGAAAGTCCGACGCGAATTCGTCCAGAACCTGGCGGCGGTGGATGGGCGGGTGCTCACCATACAGCCAGTTGGCCCACACCCGCTCCGCCGGCGGGAAGCTGCCGGGATCATCCTCGGCGAGCCGGGCCGCCACCGCCGGCACGCCGGCCGCCATCGCCTTAGCCTCCCCGATCCGGCTGTGGAAGGACAGCACCCGAAGGAACCGCTCCTGGGCGGCGGCGCGCATCAGCCCCGTCTGCACGGCCGCCAGCCGCGCCCCGCGCACAGCGGCAGACCCGGCGCCCTCGCTCGTGCTCGTGAGCGCGGCATGCAACTCGGGGTCGCGGATGTCCAGACACAGCACCTGATAGGGCGCCACAAGCCCCAGCCGGATCGCCTCGGACAACTTCAGCTTGTAGGCCACCGGCCCGAACAGAGGCGAGTCCTCGTCCATGCTCGCCACCAGCCGGGACGCCTCACCCTCACCCTCGGCATCCCAGATACGCGCCGTGGCCGTCATGTACAACCTGCGCGCGGCCGGGATCTGCTGCTGGTCGTGTACCGCCGCCCACGGCTTGCCCGCATCCCCGCTCGTTCGGTGCGCCTCGTCGACGACCATCAGGTCCCACACCGCCAGGCCGGCCGCATGCGCCCGCTGCAGGATCCGAAGCCCCACGGCCGCATACGTCGCGAACACCGTCACCGTCTCCAGATCCCCTGTCCAGGCGACCAGTTCGTCCGGATCGGTCGTGCACGGCAGACCGTCGCTCTCCTCGGCCCTCAGCGAGCAGACCCCCACCATCACGCCCCGCCGCCCGCCACGACGCCACGCATGGGCAGTCTGGGTGAGCAGGTCGAGTGTGGGCACCAGGACCAGGACCCGGCGGGCGGAAAGCCGGATCGCGGACTCCACCGCGATCAGTGTTTTACCGGAGCCGGTAGCGGCGATCACCTGCGTCCTCAATCCCTCCGGCGGCATCCGACCACCGGCCGGAACGGAAAGATTCCGAAGAACCCCATCGACCGCCTCAACCTGATGCGGACGCAACTCCATCTGCGGCATACTGTCCTCCAGTCAGGGCGATCCTTGACGGTATTTCAGGCCTTCAACAGGCTGGATCAGGAATGCTTTTACAGTCTCCTTAATCCCACCATTTGGTAGCGCAGCAGGCCGCAACGGGACCCGTCCAGTA
The DNA here is from genome assembly GCF_053589015.1 of Streptomyces sp. NPDC003393. NCBI lineage: Bacteria > Bacillati > Actinomycetota > Actinomycetes > Kitasatosporales > Streptomycetaceae > Streptomyces > Streptomyces sp. NPDC003393. The sequence continues at coordinate 5,155 of NZ_JBSFRB010000089.1, forward strand.
AACCAGAAGACATCCGGGGAAGTAAAGTGACACACAACGCCGGGACCACCCATAGGCGATGCAGCATCTGACGGTTCCTCACCTTCTTGCATCCCGCGGACTGCACACGGCCACCACCGCTCCTGCAGCCAGCTCTTGACGGGTGCGGAGTACCCGTCAACTCCCGTACAGGACTGCGGAGCAGGCCTGGGAGGGACGGGAAGCCGGCGGAGCCGGATTCCCCTACGGGGCAACGGAGTTGACCCGTAGCCCGGAACGGAGTTCCGGGCTCATTCCGCGCTTGCGCGGAATCCGCCGCGTAGCGGCGGCGCGTCGTGTCTGCGGAGCAAGATCGG
>NZ_JBSFRB010000090.1:0-5268 GCF_053589015.1 Streptomyces sp. NPDC003393
GGTGGGTGTTCGGTCGTACGGGGCCCTGGCGCCGGAGCGACGCCTTGGCCGTGTATCGCTTACGCGGAGCGGTTGTCCGCGCCCTGGCCCCCCCCCCCCGCCGGGGTCAGCCCGCGGCCGCCTGGCCCGTCCCGTACAGCACGCGGGTGAGCGACTCGTAGGTCACGCCGTGGTCGGCGAGGATCTCGGCGGCGACGCCGGGGCGCAGCGTCAGGGCCACCAGGAGGTGCTCACCTCCGATGTGGCGGTCCCGGTGGGTGACGGCGGTGCGCAGGGCCCCCGTAAGGATCTCCTTGGCACCCTTCCCGAAGGGCCGGTGCCCGGATTTCCGGTCCGCGCCGGTCCGGCCCGCGGCCATCGCTCCGGCCCCGTGGGCCGCCTCCACCCGGGCGACGACGTCGGTCACGTCGATCCCCAGTCCGGCGAGCGCTTCGGTCTCGGCCCGCGACAGGCCTGCCCGCCGACGCGCCTCCCGCACCGCCCGCCGCACCGACTCCTTGCGTTCGCCGAGCCCCAGGGCGGCCAGCGCGAAGGACACGCGGCTCCCCTCCTGATCCAGCAGCCCGAGCAGCAGGTGCTCGGGGTCGACGTACCGCGCCCCCATTCCCTCGGCCTGCTCGACCGCCCCGGTGACGACCTGGCGGGCCTCCTTGGTGAATCGTTCGAACATCAATGCCTCCCATACTTCTTGTGCACGGCCTGCCTGCTCACACCCAGTTCGTTGGCGATCTCCTGCCACGACCAGCCTTGATTGCGCGCGTTGCGCACCTGCACCGCCTCCAGCTGCTCCAGCAGCCGGCGCAGCGCGGCGACGGCTCGCAGGCCGACCCGGGGATCGCGATCACCCGCCCGGGCGGCGAGTTCGGTTGCTCCGCTCATGATGTCAACCTAAGTTGACAGGACCCACATGTCAACCTCGGTTGACATCATCGGGTCGATTCCGGCGACCCGACCCGCATGGCTTGCCGTGACCGGCCACGGCGCGCAGGGTGGATACATGGGCGCGCAAGAGGCCCCCACCCTCATCGCTTCGGTGCAGCGGGCCTTCCGGTTGATGGAGGCGGTCGGGGCTCATGAAGGCGGCGCACCGGCCAAACAGCTGGCGCGGGAGACCGGGCTGGCCCTGGCCACCACCTACCACCTGCTGCGGACGCTGGCGCACGACGGATACGTACACAAGCTCGAGGACGGCTCCTATGTGCTCGGCGAGATGCTCGGGTCGCTGCACACCGCCAGCCGGACACAGGCGCTGCTCAGCCGGGTCCGCCCCATGCTGTCGTCGCTGCGCGACGACCTGTCCGCCGCCACCTACCTCACCTTCTACGAGGACGGCGAGATCCGGGTGGCGGAGATCGTGGACGGGCCCCGGGCGCCGCGCGCCGAGCTGTGGGTCGGGTTCGAGGACGCCGGCCACGCCACCGCACTGGGCAAGTGCGTGCTCCGCGAGCTGGACGAAGAGGGACGCCGCGAGTACCTCTCCCGGCACCCCCTGCCCGACCTCACCCCCAGAACGATCACCGACCACAGGGAGCTGCTGCGGCGACTGGAGACCGCCTCCGACACCCCGGTCGTCACCGACCTGGAGGAGTACGCGCTGGGCACCGTCTGCGCCGCGGTGCCCGTGTTCCGGGGCGGGACGCCGGGTGCCCTGGGCGTCTCGTTCCGCCGGGACCGCAGGTCCACCCTCGGGGAGGCCGCCGCGCGGCTCCTCGACGCGGCGGACCGAGTGACCAGAGGCCTCTCGCTCACTATCTGAAACTCATGCCCTTGTGACGCACCTCGCAGAAGCCGTCTCATGGATATATCGGACATCGCGGACGGCAGGAGAGGCGGAGAGTGCACACACAGCTCACCCCGGAAAGCGACAACCAGATTGACCACTACGGTGCGAACGGCTGGACCGTCGTGAGTGTCACCGGTGACGTGGACCTCTGCTCCTCTCCCGTCATCCGCGACGTCGTCATACGCCTCGTCGACGAAGGTCACCGGCACTTCGTTCTGGATCTGCGCCAGGTGCCCTTCCTGGACTCCATGGGACTGGGCATGGTCGTGGCGATCACCAAGCGGATCCGGGCTCACGCCGGTTCCCTGCTCCTCACCTGCACCGATCGCCGGGTCCGCAAGGTGTTCAAGGCCGGCGGCCTGCACTCCGTGTACGCCTTCCACGACTCGGTCCACGAGGCGACGCGGGAGGCCCCCCGGGGCAGCGGCCTGGCCGGCTGGCCTCGCAGCCGCGGCTGAGACCCCGGCGGCGGCCGGCGTCACTCCGTGTGCGCCGCCCCCGCGGGCAACTCGGCCCAGACGGTCTTGCCCTGCGCTCGATAACGGGTCCCCCAGTTCGAGGCGAGGGTGGTGATGATGAACAGGCCGCGCCCCGTCTCGTCGACGGTGCGGGCGTGCCGCACATGCGGTGCGCTCGCGGCCGCGTCGCTGACTTCGCAGGTCAGTATGCGGTCGAGGATCAGGCGCAAGGACAGCGGCGGAGCCCCGTAGCGCACCGCGTTTCCCACCAGCTCGCTGACCACCAGTTCCGCCGTGCACGCGAGATCACCCTCCACGCCCCAGTGCTCCAGCCGCCGTCGGGTCGCGGCGCGAGCCAGCGGTGCGGCCTCGGGACCGGCAGGCAACTCGCGTGTCAGGACCCGGTCGGCCGGAAGCCTCCGCGTCCGGGCGAACAGCATCAGCCTCTCGTCGCGCGGGTCCTCCTCGCCCAGTTCGTATGCCAGAGCGTCGCAGAGATCCCTGACGCTCCGCCCGGCCACCCGGTCCAGCAGTGCACGCAGGCGACTGCAGGGGGCGAGGGACTCGTCCGCGAACGCGGACGTCCCTATGAGCAGGGTGCTCCCCTCTGCCAGTGCCACGGTGGCGGTGGCGAACGGAGCGTCACCGGGTCCCGCGAGAACCGGCCCCTCGGGAACGGACATGGTGTCGCAGGCGCCGTCGCGACGGATGATCACAGGTTCCGGAAGCCCGGCTCGGGCAACCATGCAGGTGAGGTCGACAGGGTCGTAGACGGCGATCGAGCAGCCGGCGGTGAACGGCACCCGCTGCAGCGGATCTCCAGCCGGCAGGGCCGCCCGCTCGGCGGCGAGCCGGACCGCCGTGTCGCTCAGCCGGGCCAGCAGTTCGTCCGGTCCCAGGTCCAGCGCGGCCAACGAGTTGACGGCCGTGCGCAGTTGGCCCATGGCGGTCGCGGCGGCCATGCCCCGCCCGGCGACCTCACCGACGATCAGCGCGGTCCGCGCACCCGACAGGGGGATCGCGTCGAACCAGGCGCCGCCCCCTTCGGGTCCGCTCAGATGAAGGTGCGAGATCTCCACCGTGGTCAGGTCCACGGGGTGCTGGGGCAGCAACCGTCGCTGAACCGTGGCCGCGATCGCGCGCTCGCGGGCGTAGCGACGAGCGTTGTCGATGCACAGAGCCGTGTGTGCGCAGGCGTCGCGCGCCAGCGCGATGTCCTCCTCGTCGAACGGCTTCTCCCGCTCCCGGCGGTAGAAGCTGGCCACGCCCAACACCTCACCGCGCAGCGCCAGGGGAACGACCAGGAGCGAGTGCGCCTCGGAGACGCTGATGGCCTCGGCCCGGGCCGGGTCCGCCGCCAGCCATGGACTGCCCTCCTCGATGGGCACGAGGCGCGGCTCGAGATCGGACAGCGCCCGCATGAACGGGGTGCCGAGCGGCAGGTGGCGGATGTCGCCGACGGGATGCGCCGACACCAGGCCCCTGAACGCCACCCGCCGCAGCGGCACCTCCGGGTCCACGGGTGCCAGCGGAGGGTTCTCGCCGCGGATCACCTCGTCGACCACCTCCACGACAGCGATCTTGGAGAACGCGGGGACGGCCGCGTCGACGAACTCCTCGCAGACGTCGATGACGTCCAGTCGCCGCCCCACGCGCTCACGGACCGCGCCGAGGATGTCGAGCCGCTGCCGCGCCCGTTCCCGCTCGGTGACGTCCACGGTGGACACCACCAGGCCCAGGACGTCCCCGCGGTCGTTCTGCATGCGCATGGTGGTGACGGAGAAGACGCCCAGGGGCCGCTCGCCCGGGGTGACGGTGGCGCGGACGAGCCGGTCGATCACCGGCACGCCCGTGTCGAGGACTTCGCGTGCGATCGCCTCTTCGGCCTCCGGGTCCTCCACCCCGTACGCCTCGAAGAAGCGTTGCCCGATCAAGCGGTCGAGGGACGCCTGTCGCATGGCACGGGTGGCCGTGTTCACGCGCACGATGCGCAACTGGCCGTCGAGGACATGCAGTCCCACCGGGAACTGGGTGAACGCCGCCTTCAGGATGGCCCGGTCCGTCTCCGTGGCGACGTCGTCGGAGGTCCGCACCTCCCACACCACCGAGGTGTCCCGCGGCAGCGGTCTGATCCGCAGTGCGGGCCACCGCGACGCCCCGTGCTCTCCCTTCTCGCCGGCGGCGAGCTCGCGCAGGAGCTCAGCCACGGGCCGGCCGCGGACCTCCTTCTGAGATCGTCCGAAACGTTCCTCGGCCGACTCGGACCACTCGACTACGCGCCCGTTCTCGGCGACAAGCATGAGCACGTCACGATCGATCATGGGTCAGCACCTCCTGCAGCATCCCTCCCACGTGCCGGACGGCAGGCCCGCCGGCGCGGGTCAGAAACACACGTACAGTCGCCCGACCGGCGCCGGCCGACCCTTCGCACGACACGTCGGCGGCGCGGCCGGGACGGCCCGGCGACGGTCACGGCGGCCTCCGATTCCGCAGCGCGGATCACACGGCGATCCGAGTGTCAAGCAGTGACGCGCCGGGGGTTTCCGACCACCGGAGGCGCTGACGGGTGAGGGGCCGTCAGAAGATCACCTTGACGGACCAATAGTCAGTCAATCAGCAAAATCAACCGGTTCCTTGACATGCCATCAGATCACGTTCCGGCCTCACACGTACCCCGAACGGCCCCCTCCCACCAGCACCCCCCATACGCCCGAAATGACAGCCCCAGAGGCCATCAGTACGTTCGATCACACCGGCCGCACAGCCGGACATCTCCCACTCCGAGACAGGAAACAGCACCATGATCATGAAACGCTCCCACGCGATCACCGCGGGCGTCGCGGCCGCCGCGGCTCTGGCCGCCACCGGCATCACCTACGCCACGGCCGCGCCCGCACCCCAGACCGCCCCCGCCGCCGTCCAGCAGGCCCCGATGGGCGGCGAGAGCGGAAACAACAACAGCAAGGGCAACGAAGGCAACAACAACGACCACGGCAACCGCGGCGGTGGCGGCGGCGGCCACTACCG
>NZ_JBSFRB010000091.1:1497-2764 GCF_053589015.1 Streptomyces sp. NPDC003393
GGTGTCGGGCACGCTGTTGGGTGTCTGAGGGCATGGCCGCATGGTCTGTCTTCGGTATGCCGGCCCCAGTGAACTCCGGGTTTCTCCGGGGGTGATGGGTGGTTGGTCGTTGTTTGAGAACTGCACAGTGGACGCGAGCATCTGTGGCCAAGTTTTTAAGGGCGCACGGTGGATGCCTTGGCACCAGGAACCGATGAAGGACGTGGGAGGCCGCGATAGTCCCCGGGGAGTCGTCAACCAGGCTTTGATCCGGGGGTTTCCGAATGGGGAAACCCGGCAGTCGTCATGGGCTGTCACCCGCTGCTGAACACATAGGCAGTGTGGAGGGAACGAGGGGAAGTGAAACATCTCAGTACCCTCAGGAAGAGAAAACAACCGTGATTCCGGGAGTAGTGGCGAGCGAAACCGGATGAGGCCAAACCGTATGCGTGTGAGACCCGGCAGGGGTTGCGTATTCGGGGTTGTGGGATCTCTCTTGATCGGTCTGCCGGCCGGTCGGTGAGTCAGAAACCGTTGATGTAGGCGAAGGACATGCGAAAGGTCCGGCGTAGAGGGTAAGACCCCCGTAGTCGAAATGTCAGCGGCTTGCTTGAGAGACACCCAAGTAGCACGGGGCCCGAGAAATCCCGTGTGAATCTGGCGGGACCACCCGCTAAGCCTAAATATTCCCTGGTGACCGATAGCGGATAGTACCGTGAGGGAATGGTGAAAAGTACCCCGGGAGGGGAGTGAAATAGTACCTGAAACCGTGTGCCTACAAGCCGTGGGAGCGTCGCGTTGAGTGTTTGCACTCAACGTCGTGACTGCGTGCCTTTTGAAGAATGAGCCTGCGAGTTTGCGGTGTGTTGCGAGGTTAACCCGGGTGGGGTAGCCGTAGCGAAAGCGAGTCCGAAGAGGGCGGTGGAGTAGCACGCTCAAGACCCGAAGCGGAGTGATCTAGCCATGGGCAGGTTGAAGCGGAGGTAAGACTTCGTGGAGGACCGAACCCACCAGGGTTGAAAACCTGGGGGATGACCTGTGGTTAGGGGTGAAAGGCCAATCAAACTCCGTGATAGCTGGTTCTCCCCGAAATGCATTTAGGTGCAGCGTCGTGTGTTTCTTGCCGGAGGTAGAGCACTGGATAGGCGATGGGCCCTACCGGGTTACTGACCTTAGCCAAACTCCGAATGCCGGTAAGTGAGAGCGCGGCAGTGAGACTGTGGGGGATAAGCTCCATGGTCGAGAGGGAAACAGCCCAGAGCATCGACTAAGGCCCCTAAGCGTACGC
>NZ_JBSFRB010000091.1:2857-5075 GCF_053589015.1 Streptomyces sp. NPDC003393
CGGGCGCTAAGTGGGAAAGGATGTGGAGTCGCAGAGACAACCAGGAGGTTGGCTTAGAAGCAGCCACCCTTGAAAGAGTGCGTAATAGCTCACTGGTCAAGTGATTCCGCGCCGACAATGTAGCGGGGCTCAAGCGTACCGCCGAAGTCGTGTCATTCCAGAATATAGGGCCAACGCCTTCTGGGATGGGTAGGGGAGCGTCGTCTGCCGGGTGAAGCAGCACCGGAAGGTAGTTGTGGACGGTTGACGAGTGAGAATGCAGGCATGAGTAGCGATTCACACGTGAGAAACGTGTGCGCCGATTGACTAAGGGTTCCTGGGTCAAGCTGATCTGCCCAGGGTAAGTCGGGACCTAAGGCGAGGCCGACAGGCGTAGTCGATGGATAACCGGTTGATATTCCGGTACCCGCTGTGGAGCGTCAAACATCGAATCCAGTGATGCTAAGCCCGTGAAGCCGCCGGCTGAGTCTTCGGACGAGGTCGGAGTGGTGGAGCCGGTGACCCGAGCTGGTAGTAGGTGAGTGATGGGGTGACGCAGGAAGGTAGTCCATCCCGGGCGGTGGTTGTCCCGGGGTAAGGGTGTAGGACGTCAGGTAGGTAAATCCGCCTGGCACATAGTCTGAGACCTGATGCCGAGCCGATTGTGGTGAAGTGGATGATCCTATGCTGTCGAGAAAAGCCTCTAGCGAGTTTCATGGCGGCCCGTACCCTAAACCGACTCAGGTGGTCAGGTAGAGAATACCGAGGCGTTCGGGTGAACTATGGTTAAGGAACTCGGCAAAATGCCCCCGTAACTTCGGGAGAAGGGGGGCCACACCTGGTGATCGGATTTACTCCGTGAGCTGGGGGTGGCCGCAGAGACCAGCGAGAAGCGACTGTTTACTAAAAACACAGGTCCGTGCGAAGCCGTAAGGCGATGTATACGGACTGACGCCTGCCCGGTGCTGGAACGTTAAGGGGACCGGTTAGCTTCACTTCGGTGGGGCGAAGCTGAGAACTTAAGCGCCAGTAAACGGCGGTGGTAACTATAACCATCCTAAGGTAGCGAAATTCCTTGTCGGGTAAGTTCCGACCTGCACGAATGGCGTAACGACTTCTCGACTGTCTCAACCATAGGCCCGGTGAAATTGCACTACGAGTAAAGATGCTCGTTTCGCGCAGCAGGACGGAAAGACCCCGGGACCTTTACTACAGTTTGATATTGGTGTTCGGTTCGGCTTGTGTAGGATAGCTGGGAGACTGTGAAGCCTGGACGCCAGTTCGGGTGGAGTCGTCGTTGAAATACCAGTCTGGTCGTGCTGGATGTCTAACCTGGGTCCGTGATCCGGATCAGGGACAGTGTCTGATGGGTAGTTTAACTGGGGCGGTTGCCTCCTAAAGGGTAACGGAGGCGCCCAAAGGTTCCCTCAGCCTGGTTGGCAATCAGGTGTTGAGTGTAAGTGCACAAGGGAGCTTGACTGTGAGACCGACGGGTCGAGCAGGGACGAAAGTCGGGACTAGTGATCCGGCGGTGGCTTGTGGAAGCGCCGTCGCTCAACGGATAAAAGGTACCCCGGGGATAACAGGCTGATCTTCCCCAAGAGTCCATATCGACGGGATGGTTTGGCACCTCGATGTCGGCTCGTCGCATCCTGGGGCTGGAGTCGGTCCCAAGGGTTGGGCTGTTCGCCCATTAAAGCGGTACGCGAGCTGGGTTTAGAACGTCGTGAGACAGTTCGGTCCCTATCCGCTGTGCGCGTAGGAGTCTTGAGAAGGGCTGTCCCTAGTACGAGAGGACCGGGACGGACGAACCTCTGGTGTGCCAGTTGTTCTGCCAAGGGCATGGCTGGTTGGCTACGTTCGGGAGGGATAACCGCTGAAAGCATCTAAGCGGGAAGCCTGCTTCGAGATGAGGACTCCCACCCACTTGATGGGGTAAGGCTCCCAGTAGACGACTGGGTTGATAGGCCGGATCTGGAAGCCAGGTGACTGGTGGAGGTGACCGGTACTAATAGGCCGAGGGCTTGTCCTCAGTTGCTCGCGTCCACTGTGTTGGTTCTGAAACCACGAACAACCGTCGTAGCCGTATAGTGCGGTTCCGGTTGGCAGTTTCATAGTGTTTCGGTGGTCATAGCGTGAGGGAAACGCCCGGTTACATTTCGAACCCGGAAGCTAAGCCTTACAGCGCCGATGGTACTGCAGGGGGGACCCTGTGGGAGAGTAGGACACCGCCGAACAA
>NZ_JBSFRB010000092.1:0-5065 GCF_053589015.1 Streptomyces sp. NPDC003393
ACAGGATCAGACGAAGGCCGCCCCCACGTCCGGCGAATCCCCAGGTGAGCGACCCAGTTCGAGGCGTCGTTCGAGGCCGGAAGAAAAAGAACAAGTAAGTAGGTGTTTCTGAACTTCTGCCGGTCAGTCCGTCCAGCCTGGCCCGGGAGCTTGCTGTCAGTGCGACCGTCTATGTTCAGCGGATGACACAGATAGATCTTCCTGCGTTCGAGCGTGAGTGGATTCGGTTTGAGTCGTGGCTCTGTTCGAACTCGCCCGCCGATCACGCCATGCTGCGAAGGCCGGCAGAGCGCGATCGGCTCATCGCGCTGGAGTCACGGCTCGGCTTCGACCTGCACCCGGAGCTCAAGGACGAATCCTTGCGGGATCCGGTGTCAGCGTCTTTGCCTGGCCGTCACACCACTTGATGCCAGCAGACGGAGGAGTGGGGCCGGATCGAACTCCTAAAGCGGACGTCGCAGGTTCGAATGCTGCCGGGGCACAGACGGAGGGCCGATTCACGAGGGTGTTTCTCTCAGGTCGACCCTTCGCCGTTTCAGGCGCCGCTTGTCACCCGGTGCCCTCGTCGCCGTCGCAGGCCGGGTAGAACGCCGTCAAGTCGGCCTCGGGCATGGAGTCGGGGGTCTGCTGGTCGGTCTGATCGGCTTTTTGCGCGTACCCCCTGTTTTCCTCGTCGGATTCCCGGTCGAGGCCCTTCTCGCCGCCGAGACGGGCCGTCGTCGAGTAGACGCCGTCGCCCTCGTGGCCGTAGGACGCGAGGTCCGGGTAATGGTCTTGGTTGTAGTCGGCGACGGCGACAGCGCGCGGCTCGGTCAGGTCGACGTGGTGATCGCTCTGTCCGCGCCCGCGCGCCGAGAAAGGGCCGAGCCGCAGCTCGGAGACGTCCGGCTCCAGCGGGTCGTCGCCGCTGAACGTGTCGGTTGCGGTGACGAAGAGGTCGTTCCAGCCGTCCTGGTCGAAGTCGGCCACGACGGCCAGCACGTCCTTCGCGTCCTCGCCGCGATCCCCTACGAGGCCCCGGGGCCCGGTCTTCGTGTCCGGCCCGTCCTTGGCTCCGAAGGTAATGATCAGGTCGGCGCCGGTGAGGGAGGGAGGAGAGACATGGTCGGCCGTGCCGTCGCCGTTCAGGTCGGCCACGAGGCCTCCGGAGGATGTCACGCAACTTCTGATCGCGGGCCCGGCAGCCGGACGCGAGGGCGGATCGCCTCGGCCGTCGCCGCAACCGGCCACCAGGGTGGTCGACGCCGCGAGCGCCAGTACCCAGCACGCCCGCCGAGCTATTCGTCCCCTACCGCACACCACGTGGCCGCCTTCCCGGACATGATCGGAAACAAGGAAGATCCTAGGGGGGTGGCCGGTGACCGTCAGGCTGCTCGGCCGAGTCCGGGGTCACGCGGCACAGCTCTGCCGGACACAAGGGCAGTCCCAGGCAAGGAATTGACGGAGTGAGTACTCACTCCGTACGGTGAACCCACGCTGGAGACCTCTTCAGCTCCTTCCCGGCGCCGTGCTGCGCCCATGAACCCCCGGCGGCTGGCCGGTCGCGTTCTTGTGCCGGGTGCTGAAGGTCACACGCTCGGCGTACTACGCCTGTCTCGCAGCGAAGCCCGCTGCTGAGGCGAGGCAGGCGGAGGAGGACGAGCTGGCCGATGAGATCCGGAAGATCCACACCCGTTCCCCGCGCGCCTACGGCGCCCCGCGCGTGACGGCCGCACTGCGGCGCGACGGACGGTGGATCAACCGGAAGAAGGTCGAGCGGATCATGCGGGAGCGCGACATCCGCGGTGTCACCCGCCGCAAGCGCCGCAGCCTTACGAAGGCAAACACCAAGGCTGCACCGTCACCGGACCTCATCGGGCGGGACTTCACCGCCGCCGAGGCCGGCACGAAGCCGGTCTCCGACATCAGCTACCTGCCCACGCTCGCCGGCTGGTGGTACCTGGCCACGGTCATCGACCTGGCCACGCGCGAGGTGGTCGGGTATGCGATGGCCGACCATCACCGGGCCGAACTCGTGGTCGACGCGCTGAAGACGGCTGTCGGCCGTGGCGCGCTGAAAGAGGGCTGCATCGCGCACTCCGATCGCGGCAGTGAATACACGTCCGGTGAATACGGCAAGCGCATACGGGAGTTGAAGCTGAGGCAGAGCATGGGAAGAACGGGGTCGTGTTACGATAACGCGGCAGCCGAAAGCTTTTTCGGCCTGCTGAAAGCAGAGATCGGGACCACCGTCTGGGAGTCCCACGAGGCCGCCCGCGCCGACATCTTCCGCTTCATCGAGGTCGAGTACAACCGCACCCGACTGCGCAAGCACCCCGAGTACGGCTACGTCACCCCACTCGAAACCAGAGCTCTGGTGACCCAAGACCTCACCCCCGCAGCGTAAAAATCCGCCGTCCATGATCAGGGGGGAACTTCAAGGGTGTCGAGCGGGTAGTGATGGAAGCGACGGGCTCGTACTGGCGTCCGTTCTTCTACCTGTTGGAGGCCCGCTGCCTGGACTGCTGGCTGGTCAATGCGCGGGACGTGAAGAACGTCCTCGGCCGTCCGAAGACAGACAAGCTGGATGCGGTCTGGCTGGCCAAGCTCGCCGAACGCGGCATGGTCCGCGCTTCGTTCGTCCTGCCCAAGCCGGTGCGGCAGCTACGGGACTTCACCCGAACCCGCACCGTGTTCGTCCAGGAACGCACCCGGCACAAGCACCGTGTCGACAAGGCTCTGCAAGACGCTCAGATCAAACTGTCCGACGTCGTCTTGGACCTGTTCGGCATGTCCGGGCGGGCCATGCTCGACGCCATGGTCGCCGGAGAACGCAACCCGCGTGCTCTGACCGAGCTGGCCAGGGGCAACCTGGTCAAGAAGAAGCCGGCCCTCATCGAGGCCCTGACCGGGCAGTTCGAGGATCATCACGCCCGGCTGCTGAAGATGCTTCTGGGCACTGTCGACCACCTCACCGCACAGATCGGCGAACTCGACCGGCTGATCGCCCGGACCCTGGAGGAGATCACCACCCCTCCAGACCGCTCGGTCACCGGCAGGGAGCCCGTCGCGACGGTCAGTGCACGGGTTCTGGCTGAGAAGCTGGACGCCGTTCCCGGGATCGGACCGGCTACCGCACAGATCATCCTCGCCGAGATCGGCGCGGACATGAGCCGCTTCTCCACCCCCGAACATCTGGTCTCGTGGGTGAAGTTGTGTCCACGCACCATCCAGTCCGGCGCGAAGCACACAGCGGGCCCAGCCGGGCAGGGCAACCCTTGGCTCAAGGGCGCCCTCGGCGAGGCCGCCAACGCCGCCGCCCGCACGGACACCTTCCTTGGCGCCCGCTACCGGCGCATCGTCAAACGCCGCGGCCACGCCAAAGCCCTGGTCGCCGTCGCCCGCTCGATACTCGTCATCGCCTGGCACCTGATCAACGAACCGGACGCCTTCTACCAGGAACTCGGTGCTGACTGGCATCGCCGCTACCTCGACCCCGCCCGCAAGACCCGTGACCTCGTCCGCCAGCTCCAGGCCCTCGGCCACCAGGTCGCCCTTACCCCGACATCAGCCTGATCGGCCCGTCCCCTTCATCCGAGCCGCAAGCGGCCCGGATGCTGCCGCCTGCCCTCCCGGACTTGGACTTTCCGATCAGCCGCTCAAGGACTGGGCCGACCTCTTCCCGCTCGGCCCACGCCGCAAGCTGTCGGCCGGCCGCGGCTCTTCGAAACCACGATTCCGATTCCGAGTCACGAAGCGCTGTCGTCAATCGGTTCGCCTCCTGGTCCTGGCTCACATGGCCATACTGCCTGTAGCGAGATCGTGCAGGAAGAGACCAAAGCACAGCTCAAGCGCCGGGAGAAGGCTTGAAAACCGTCGTGGCAGCGATGTCACCGTGGGTTCAAATCCCACCGCCTCCGCTCTGCGAGCAGTGAGAACGGCCCCTGACCTGCGTGTTTGGTCGGGGGCCGTCGGCATGTCCACGTACCGCGATTGCCCGGTGTTCCCCGTGGCTTCCCGCTCGACCGGGCACGGGGGGCACGCTTCTCACCACCCCGCCGGTAAGCTCTCGGCGCTGCTCAGAGGCAGCGGCAAGATGGCCGCATGGTCGACGATGAGAAGACGGGCTTCAGCCTGCCGCGGGGCGCGACAGGCTTTTACCGGCCGAAGGACGGTCCACTCCCCGAAACCGACCTACGGGCTTTCCGAAGCGCTCTGTACGCAGCCGCCCGCACTGCCAGAGGCAGGGTCGGCCAGGTCGAGCCGCAGGCATACCCTCGCACGTTCCACACCGCGTCGGTCGTCGATGGCACGGGCGAGTGCATCATTCTCTGTCACGCGTATCACCCCTGGATCGCGTTCGCTCAGGAACGAGGGGACCGGTACAGCCAGGGCTTCGTCGCACCGCCGCACTGGGCCGGCACCTTCGCGCACGCCGGATTCGTGGTGCTTGATCGCGAACAGCTCACCACACCTCTTTCCGACGTGGACACCTCGGGGCTTACACAGGGCGAATGGCGTGAAATTCGCTTCTACGGCATCACCACGCTGGGCGGGGTGCTCTTCAATGCATGGGACTGATGAGCGCGAGGTTAGCCATCTGGTCGGCGGGGTCGTCATGGCCGAAGCAGAGACAGGGTGACGTCCATCGGGTCGGACCGGCATCCGCGGTGGGTACGGGCTTTGAGGTCCGGCCTCGTCCTTATCAGGTCGATCACGGGGGGCCGTCGACGTCGACCAACCGGGCCTGAGCCTCGGCCGATCGTCCACTGTGGTCCGGCGTCGACCGCTGCTGTTCGCGCTTGTTGGTGTCAGCCACTGGTGTCAGCCGCTCCACGCGGTCTTGACAAGGGCTGAGGTGACACGTTCAGCCTTCTTCCGCTCCTGGGCATCCTTCTTCCTCCGGCGCTGCCATGACGAGACCGGAGCTCACGGCATGCTCGTCGTCGATACCCAGCCGCTGGAGGTAGGCCCAGCGGTCGAGCTGAGTGTGAGGTTCCCCCGCTGCGCGGGAGTGGCTGACTAGCAGGTCAGGATGGATTGACGTGGTTTCAGGTTCACTTGTTCGGCCGCTGCCCGGCTGGCG
>NZ_JBSFRB010000093.1:0-3669 GCF_053589015.1 Streptomyces sp. NPDC003393
CCCGCCGCCGGTTCCGTCCCCCTTCACGCTCCTCCCCCCGCTGCGCCCCCGTCCCGCCGCCCCCCACCCGTGTTCCCACGTGGGGCCGGGCCCCTCCGGGTACCCGGAGGGGCCCGGCCCAACGTGGAGATCCGGCGCCCGGCAGGCGGCGCGACCCGGCTCGGAACACGCACGGGAGCAGCCATGTCGAAGACCATCAAGGACCAGACCGTCGACCAGCTCGGTGGCAGCCACAGCGTCCTGGTGCGGCAACGCCGTCAGCGCCAGGAGATGGACCGGCTGATGGACCTCTACCTGACTCTCGACGACCTCCACCAGCGGGAACACGCCCTGAAGCAGGTCGTCCGACTGGTCTTCAGCCACGCCTTTGCAGAGGAGACGGTGCTGTGGCCCGCCGTACGGGCCTCGGTCTCGGACGGTGAGGAACTGACGGCCCGGGTCGAGGAGGAACACCAGCAGATCAACGATCTGGTCGCGGACATCGAGCGCCTTCCTGCCGGCGATCCCGGACGTGAGGACAGGATGCGGCGGGCCTTAGCGCTGATACGGCAGGACGTCAGGGATGAGGAAGACCTTCTGCTCCCCCAGTTGCAGGACGCGGTGGACACCGCCCGGCTACGCAGACTCGGTATGACCTGGGCGGCGGTACGACAGACCGCGCCGACGCATCCGCACCCCGTCGTCCCCCGACGGCCTCCCGGGAACGCCCTGCTGGGTATACCGCTGAGCCTTTACGACCGGGTGCGAGACGCTCTGGGCATCGTCAGCTCCGCGTCACAACGAGGAAGGTGATCGCGCCCTCGCTGTCGCACACCTGGGCGTCGCCGTACAGCAGCCGGCACTCGGCTGTCGGCTTCATGAGCCCCTTGAAAGCGGCCCGGCAGTAGAGGGCCCCAGTATTCGATCACTCGGCCGCGCCCTGGCCGAGTCCCGGTGGCACGCTGTTTGTCGCCACCCGCGAGGGTGACCCGGTCGCTGTCACCGGCGGAAGGACATGCGATGAGCGCGCGGTTCCCCGAGATGGACGACGAACCTCGATGCGAGAAGGCGGCGGAGTTGCCCGACGACGGTGTCGTCCGGATCCTCCTGCGGCAGCACGCCCGCATCAGGGCTTTGTTCGGAGAGGTGCGGGAGGCCGAGGGGGCCCGCAAGCAGGATGCCTTCAACAAGCTGCGGGGTCTGCTGGCCGTCCAGGAGACGGCCGAAGGGGGCTTGTCCACCGGGTCCGATCCAATGCGGCGGATCGGAAGCCGCCGGTATCCCGGCGAACTCATCGTGGTGGGGACCCGGGCATGCGGGGGTCGATGCGCGTGGTGACGTACGGGCCGGAACATCGTGTGCGCATGCCGGCACTGCGGGCCGGCTGGCTGACACAGACCTTTCTGCACTGGGCGTACGCTCCAGAAGTCATCCAACGCCTGCTGCCCGATGGGCTTACGGTCGACACCTATGACGGGCATGCCTGGGTGGGGCTCACCCCGTTCGTCATGGCCGACGTGCGCCCTTACGGCTCCCCCGTGGCGCTGGCCGCCTTTCCGGAGACCAATCTGCGCACCTACGTGCGTGGACCGAGCGGCCGGGAAGGCTTGTGGTTCCTGTCGATCGAGGTGGCCAGCCCGGTGATGCTGGCGGCTCGCGCCATCGGGGCCCCGTACTACCTCGGGCGCCCGCGGCTGGCGCGCAGCGGTGAAAGCGTGACGTACACCGGATCGAGGTGGGGCGGTGGATCGGCTTACCGCATGACCGTACGACCGGGGCCACCGATCCGCCCCACGCACCGGGACGTATGGCTGGTGTCACGATGGCGGGCGTTTACGCACGGCGCGGGTGTTTTGTGGGAGACGCCCGTCGAGCACGAGCCCTGGCCGCTGCGCGCGGTGCGTCTCGACGATCTCACCGAGAGCGTGACCCGTGCGGCAGGACTGCCGGCACCCGCCGACGAGCCGCTGGTGCACTTCTCCGACGGGGTGCACCAGGTGCGCCTCGGTCTCTCACGGCCGGTGCGGCCGCAGTCAAGGAGGCAGGGATGAACCCCATCTGAGTGGCCCGGTCACAAGGGCTGTTCAACCTGGTCGGCGGCGGCTGGCCATTGCTGCACCTGCGCAGCTTCGAGTGGGTCTTCGGCGCCGAGTCAGAGCAGTGGCTGCAGCAGACGACCGCCGGGCTGCTCGCCACGGCAGGTTCCAGCATGCTGCTCGGCCCGGCCACGACCGACTCGCGGCAGTACGCCGGATCTGCCAAGTCCCCCGGCACCAGGACCGCCTCGCGCCCGGCCCGCTCCAGCCAGTACGCGGTGTCCCGGTCGCACTCCTCTTTCGGCAGGTAGCAGGAGATGACGCACCGTCGTCAAGGCAGCGAAGGGTCCAGGCGGCGACAGCGGGGCATCACGAGCCATGTCGCATCCCCGGCAGGCGTCGAGGGTGCCCTGAACGGCTGACGGCTACCCTCGCCCACCTTGGGTGCGGTCGGTGATCTCACCGGCTGCGCGGGCGTCACGAGTCGGTTTGCGCGTTGTCGTCGTTCAGCACCGGGGCGCTGCGGATGAGGCGCAGTGTCGTGGTCAGCAGGAGGCCGCCGACGATGTTGCCGAGAACCGCCCAGGCCAGCCACCCCAGCCAGTCGAGGTAGCCGTAGGACGTCCTGCCGGTGTGCAGGCCGGCGAACGCGATGAGGGAGTCCAGCACCGAGTGCCACAGCCCGAGCCCGGCCAGGACGAACGCGGTGGTGACCGATGCGGTGATCTTGCCGGTCATGGACTCACTGCCGTGGTGCATACGGGTCATGAGCGTGATGACGCCGCCGCCCAGCACAGCGAGGCAGAAGGTGCCCAGTGTGTACCCCCCGTCGACGAACCTCGCGCCCGCGGCAGCCGCGGTGCGATGCAGATCCGGGTAGGCCCGCATGACCAGCCACATGAACACCCATCCGCCGACCAGGTTCATCAGCAGGACCGTTCCCCACATCCGCACCAGGTCGAGCCAGGTGGCCGCGCCCGCGATGACGGTGGCGACCGGAACGAGAAATCCCTCGGTGAACAGTTCGCTGTGACCGAGCAGCAAAGCGATGAGCCCCACGGAGAAGGCCAGTCCGGCCAGGAGCTCACTGCCGGTCTCGTGCCGCACGAACAGCAGCACCATGACGCCGACAGCGACATCGATACCGCCCAGCAGCGAGGTGGCCACCAATGACGTCCAGGTCCGGTGCAACCGTGGCCCGCCCTCGGCCACGATCCGTTCCGCCGCCTCGGCGACTCTCCGTTCCCCAGGCCCGCGCATGATCTGGTCATCCGGCTCCACGGCACCCCTCCGGTCTCGCATCACCACGGGAACGTGCCTTCTGCCTTCCTCCATGGCGAACAGCTCGCCCGCCGCTCAGCCAACGCAGCTCCCAGGGGAGGTCTTCGAGCAGGTGGGCGAGTGTCTCGCCGCCCTGGAGCAGCGCCTGCACCTCGACCTTCTCGTCGGAGTCGTGCCGACTACCGAGTACCCCGTGACTGCCGTGCATGCTTCCGCACCCGCATCCAGCCGCCGGCGGCCGTGGTTGCGTCCGGAGAAGTGGTGTACGGGTTCGACCCGGGGTTTGCTCCGGCGTCGGGGTGAGGCCCGCATAGACGAACGGCCACCGGCTGATCTTCGAAGTGTCGAAGCCTCGAAGGAGATCAGCACGATG
>NZ_JBSFRB010000094.1:0-3218 GCF_053589015.1 Streptomyces sp. NPDC003393
CGCGGCCAACTCCCCACCCAGCACACCCCGTCAACGACACACCCGATCAAACGGACACGCCACCGGCGAGTGAACCTGACCAAGCCCTACTAGTGATCCGGCGGTGGCTTGTGGAGTCCTCCCCGCCGACGCGGGGGTGTTCCGGCGTGCATGCTGCGGCCGTTCGGAAGGGCGATGTCCTCCCTGCCGACGCGGGGGTGTTCCGGCGTCACAGCCGTCCCACGCCGCCGTGCCGTCCTCCCCGCCGACGGGGAGTTTCTGACCGCCTCACCTGCCGTTCACCAGCGCATGCCGAGTTGGTCGAGGTCGGTGCGTCGTTGTGGGCTGAGGGTTGCGGCCCTCCTGCGGGCGTTGTTCACGAACTGGCCGAGTCCCACCGGCTCGCCGTCGACGTCCTCGACGTGTTTGCGGGGCACCACGAGGTGCCCCTCGCGGCTGTGGAACTGTCGGGCCGCGGTGATGTTCCGCGCCCACGCCGCGCTCTGCGAGCGGCGCGCAGGCCGCTTGTGCTCGCCTGCCGGCTCGAGTCCGAGCGTGTTTTCCAGGAGCCATTGCTGGGCCGGCAGCAGCTTGTCCCAGCCGTGCCGCTGCGCCGCGACCCATGCCCCCAGGTCTTCGCCCTGCACGATGACCTCGCCTGCGACTGTCGGGAGCGCTCCGCCGGCCTTGACGTGTGTGTGGGTAAGGCGGAAGGTGCGTTGCCAGGCGATGTCCCATCCGAGGGGGCACCACCCCGGGTCGATCGCTTCCAGCGCCTCCAGACGGCTTTCCGGGAGCTCCCCGGCCCGAGGGACGCCCGTCTCTCCGGCTGCGCGGCGTTCGGCGTTCTGGAACGTCTTGCGGGCCGCTGCGCGCAGGTTCTTGGCCCAGGTCCCAATCGGGTAGCCCTCCCAGACTGCGGTGGCCGGCGGCAGGAGGATCCCGCCGTGTGCGGCGGCGTAGGAGCGGGCCACGGCGAGGCCTTCGGCCCATGCGGTGTCCTGTACCGACCACACCATCCCGAGCGCCTCGAGCTCCGCCACACGCTCCGGCTCGAGTGTCCCGGCCGCGTAGTAGCGGCGCTGATCAGCGACCCATACCCCCAGGGGATGGCCGCTGATGCCCGCCGGCCAGTCCTCGGGCGTGACGAAGGTGTAGGGCACGCGCAGTTCGCTCTGCCCGGTCTCGCGTAGCCAGCGGGTGGCGGCTTCGATGCCGCGCCGCCAGTACGCGCGTTCGGGGTCGATGACCCGCAGGCGCACGAATTGGGAGAGGGCGACGGGGCCGCGTTCCTCGCTGAACCGCAGCACCCCGGCCGCCGCAGCCGTCAGCAGCACCCGCCCACCCTCGCCGCCGTCGTCCTGGCCGCCCGTGAACTCGTCTTCGTCACCATCGGGTTCGCCTTGCGGGCGAGCGTTGCGCAGGCGGGGGTCGGCGAGGGCTTCGATCGTGTCCGTGTCATGGGCTCGCAAAGCTCCGAGGATCTTGGCCAGGCTGCCGTATGCGTCCGAGGTGAGCAATTGATTCGGATCCTCGTCGGGTCCGAGGAATACCGGCACGATCAGCGTGGCCAGCTTTCCCTCACCCGGCTGCATACGCAGAGCCCGCCCGACCATCTGCACGATATCGACCATGCTGCCGCGCGCGTCAGCGAATAGCACCGCATCGCATTCGGCGGTGTCGACGCCTTCACCCAGAACACGAACGGAACTCAACACCCGCAAAGCAGCAGGCACATCCCGGCCCTCGAATTCAGCTCCTCCGAGGAAGTCCGAGGCAAATTCGTCCAGGACCTGGCGGCGGTGGTTGGGTGGGTGTTCGCCGTACAGCCAGTCCGCCCATACCCGCTCCGCCGGCGGGAAGGTGTCGGGGGCGTCTTCGGCGAGCCGGGCCGCGACCGGCGGCACCCCGGCGGCCATCGCCTCCGCCTCACCGATCCGACTGTGGAACGACAGCACCCGCCGAAAACGCTCCTCAACGGCCGCACGCATCAACCCCGTCTGCACGGCCGCAAGCCGCGCTCCACGCACGGTCGGCGAACCGGCGCCCTCGCTCGTGCTCGTGAGTGCGGCGTGCAGCTTAGGGTCGCGGATGTCCAGGCACAACAGCTGATAGGGCGCCACAAGCCCCAGCCGGATCGCCTCGGACAACTTCAGCTTGTAGGCCACAGGCCCGAACAGAGGCGAGTCCTCGTCCATGCTCGCCACCAGCCGGGACGCCTCACCCTCCGCCTCCCAGATACGCGCCGTGGCCGTCATGTACAGCCGTCGCACGGCCGGGATCTGCTGCTGGTCGTGCACCGCAGCCCACGGCTTGCCCGCATCCCCACTCGTCCGGTGCGCCTCGTCCACGACCATCAGGTCCCACACCGCCAGGCCGACCGCATGCGCCCGCTGCAGGATCCGAAGTCCCACAGCCGCATACGTGGCGAACACCGTCACCGTCTCCAGATCCCGTGTCCAGGAGACCAGTTCGTCCGGATCGGTCGTGCACGGCAGACCGTCGCTCTCCTCAGCCCGCAACGAGCAGACCCCCACCATCACGCCCCTACGCCCACCACGACGCCACGCACGGGCCGTCTGGGTGAGCAGGTCGAGTGTGGGTACAAGGACCAGCACCCGGCGGGCGGAAAGCCGGTTCGCGGACTCCACCGCTATCAGTGTTTTACCGGAACCGGTAGCGGCGATTACCTGCGTCCTCAACCCCTCCGGCGGCATTCGACCACCGGCCGGGACCGAAAGATTCCGAAGAACCCCATCAACCGCCTCAACCTGATGCGGACGCAACTCCATCTGCGGCATACTGTCCTCCAGTCGGACCGCCCTTGACGGTATTTCATGCCTTCAACGGGCTGGAACAGGAGTGCTTTTACAGCCCTCTAATCCCGCCGTTTTTGACAGCGCAGCGGGCCGCAGCGGGACCCGTCCAGTAGACCAGAAGACATCCGGGGAAGTAAAGTGACACACGCCGCCGTGACCACCTGTAGGCGATGCAGCGCCCTGACGGTTCCTCACCCTTCTTGAACCCGCAGAGTGACTCACCGTCACTACCCCTTGCTGTAGCTAGCCCTTGACGGGTGCGGAGCACCCGTCAACTCCCGTACGGGACTGCGGAGCAGGCCCGGGAGGGATGGGAATCCGGCGGAGCCGGATTCCCCTACGGGGCAACGGAGTTGCCCCGTAGTCCGGAACGGAGTTCCGGGCTCATTCCGCGCTTGCGCGGAATCCGCCGCGTAGCGG
>NZ_JBSFRB010000095.1:0-2993 GCF_053589015.1 Streptomyces sp. NPDC003393
TCGCCTCGCTGATCACCGCCCGGGAGCGTACGACGCTGCTGACCAGTTGCGTCGAGGAGCCCGATCTCACCGCGCAGCACTCGCCGTTGATGTCGCCGTTGGTGTGGGACCTGGCGCACATCGGCAATCAGGAGGAGTTGTGGCTGCTGCGCACGGTCGGTGGCCGGGAGGCGATGCGGCCCGAGATCGACAACCTGTACGACGCCTTCGAGCACCCGCGGTCCGAACGCCCGAGTCTTCCGCTGCTGGCCCCCCAGGAGGCCCGCTCCTACGCCGCCGAGGTACGCGGCCGGGTCATGGACGTGCTGGAGTCGACGGCGTTCCGTGGGACGCGGTTGACCGAGGCGGGCTTCGCGTTCGGGATGATCGCGCAGCACGAGCAGCAGCACGACGAGACGATGCTGATCACTCATCAGCTGCGGCGGGGTCCGCAGGTGTTGACCGCGCCGGACCCGGAGCCGGTGCCCGTGTTCACCGGTCCGGCGGAAGTGCTGGTGGCCGGCGGCCCGTTCACCATGGGCACCTCCACCGAGCCGTGGGCGCTGGACAACGAACGGCCCGCGCATGTGCGTGAGGTGCCGCCGTTCTGGATCGACACCACCCCCGTCACCAACGGCGCCTACACGGCGTTCATCCAGGACGGCGGCTACGACGACCCCCGCTGGTGGACCCGGGAAGGGTGGGCCCACATACGCCGCAACGAGATCACCGCGCCGTTGTTCTGGCGGCGTGAGGGCGGGCAGTGGCTGCGGCGCCGCTTCGGCGTCACCGAGGTCGTGCCGCCCGAGGAGCCGGTGCTGCACGTGTGCTGGTACGAGGCCGACGCCTACGCCCGCTGGGCCGGGCGCCGGCTGCCCACCGAGGCCGAGTGGGAGAAGGCAGCCCGCCACGACCCGGCGGGCGACCGCTCCAGGCGCTACCCCTGGGGCGACGCCGACCCTTCCCCCGAGCATGCCAACCTCGGCCAGCGGCATCTGCGTCCGGCCCCGGCCGGCAGCTATCCCGCCGGCCAGTCACCGCTGGGCGTGCGGCAGTTGATCGGCGACGTGTGGGAGTGGACGGCCAGCGACTTCACGCCCTACCCGGGCTTTGTCGCCTTCCCCTACAAGGAGTACTCGGAAGTGTTCTTCGGCTCCGAGTACAAGGTGCTGCGCGGCGGTTCGTTCGCCGTGGACGCAGTGGCCTGCCGCGGCACCTTCCGCAACTGGGACTATCCGATCCGGCGGCAGATCTTCTCCGGGTTCCGCACCGCCCGCACCGCCCGCACCGCCGACCGGGGAGATTCCTGATGTGCCGCCACCTGGCCTACGTAGGGCCCGAGGAGGCGATCGGCCGGCTCCTGGTGCAGCCGCCGCACAGCCTGTACCGGCAGTCGTGGGCACCCCGGAAACAGCGCTACGGAACCGTCAACGCCGACGGCTTCGGCATCGGCTGGTACGCCCCGGACGACCCGGTCCCCGCCCGCTACCGCCGCGCCGGACCCGTGTGGGCCGATCTGTCCTTCACCGACCTGGCCCGGGTCGTGCGCACCACCGCACTGCTGGCCGCCGTCCGCGACGCCACCCTGGCAGGAGCCGACGCCGAGGCCGCCGCCGCGCCCTTCGCCGCCGGCCGGTGGCTGTTCAGCCACAACGGCGCCGTCCCCGGCTGGCCCGGCTCCCTCGCGGACCTCGCCCGCACCCTGCCCGCACAGGACCTGCTGTCACTGGAGGCCCGCAACGACTCCGCACTCCTGTGGGCACTGGCACTGACCCGGCTGCGCGGCGGCGACGAACCGGGCCAGGCCCTGGCCGACACCGTCGCGGAAGTCGCCTCCGCCGCCCCCGGCGCCCGCCTCAACCTGCTGCTCACCGACGGCCGGACCATCACCGCCACCGCCTGGGGCGACACCCTGTGGTACCTCACCGAACCCGGCCACAGCACGGTCGTGGCCTCCGAACCCTACGACGACGACCCACGCTGGCGCGAGGTCCCCGACCACACCCTGCTCACCGCGAGCCACCAGGACGTCCTGCTCACCCCGCTCAAGGACCTCACCGAGGACCTGGCATCCGCACCATCCGAGGAGCCGAGCCGTTGAGTCCGTTCCACGTCACCCGCACCCTGCCCGAGGACGCCATGGCCGCCGCTCTGCGCGCCGACGTCCGCGAAGGCCTGACCGCCCAACCCAAGACCCTGCCGCCGAAGTGGTTCTACGACGCACACGGCAGCGACCTGTTCGAGCAGATCACCGAACTGCCCGAGTACTACCCCACCCGCGCCGAACGCGAGATCCTCGCCGACCGGGCCCACGAGATCGCCGCCGCGCTGCCCGCCCGCACCCTGATCGAACTGGGCTCCGGCTCCTCCGAGAAGACACGCCTCCTGCTGGACGCCCTGACCGGCCTGCACAGCTACATACCCGTCGACGTCAGCGACAGCGCACTGGAGCACGCCGGACAAGCCCTGGCCGCCGAACGCCCGGAACTCAACGTGCACGCCCTGATCGCCGACTTCACCACCCAACTCACACTGCCCGACACACCCGGCCCCCGACTCCTGGCCTTCCTCGGCGGCACGATCGGCAACCTGCTCCCCCAGGAGCGCGCCCGCTTCCTGACCGGGATACAGGCCCTGCTCTCCCCCGGCGACGCACTCCTGCTCGGCACCGACCTCGTCAAGGACCAGACCGCGCTGGTGCGCGCGTACGACGACACCGCCGGAGTGACAGCCGCGTTCAACAAGAACGTCCTGACCGTCGTCAACCGCGAACTCGGCGCCGACTTCGACCCGGACGCCTTCGACCACGTCGCGGTGTGGGACGCCGAACACGAATGGATCGAAATGCGCCTGCGCTCCCGCACCGCCCAGACGGTGAAGATCCCCGCCCTCGACCTCGCCGTCCACTTCACCGTCGGCGAGGAAACGCGCACCGAGGTGTCCGCGAAGTTCCGGCAGGAAGGGGTGCGAGGGGAACTGTCGGCCGCCGGGCTGGAGCTGACCGGCTGGTGGAC
>NZ_JBSFRB010000096.1:0-2637 GCF_053589015.1 Streptomyces sp. NPDC003393
GACTGACTATTGGTCCGTCAAGGTGATCTTCTGACGGCCCCTCACCCGTCAGCGCCTCCGGTGGTCGGAAACCCCCGGCGCGTCACTGCTTGACATTCAAAGGAGGGTTCTGTAGCGAGGCGGCGCTTGGGCGAAGGCGGCTTCGCGCGCCGCGGCGGCTTTCCCGGCGTCGCCCTCATGCGGCGAGCGCCGTGTTTCCACCTGCCTGGACTCACGCTGTCACACCGGCGACATGCCCGAAATGACAGCATTGTTGACTCTCGTTAGGTTCCTCGCAGGTCGGTCGTCCGGCCGACGTCCGTGAGACCGGGAGAAGTGACATGCCCCCACGTAAATTCGTCGTGACCGCTGCCGGAGTAGGCACGGCAGTCCTCGCAGCAGCCGGCATCGCCTACGCCGCGACCACCGACTCGGCGCCGGCGGCTCCGTCCGCCCACCGGGCCGCCTCGACCGCGCACCGGGCGGCCGCCCCCGCTCAGCGGCCGGCCAAGCCAGCCCAGCCGCCCGCCGCTGCCGAGGCCCCCTCCGGCCAGGACGCGGGCGGAGAGAAGGACGAGGACCGGGGCACGGGCGGAGACAGGGACGAGGGCCGCGACCGGGGCGACGGCGGACGTGGCCACGGCTACGAGGAACAGGGAAGGATCTACTTCAACGAACGCACCTACTCCGCGACCGGTGAGGGCTGTGTCACCGCGGCCAGCGGACTGGGCTCCAGCAGCTTCAGCATCTACAACGACAGCAAGTGGACCGTCGAGGTCTACCGCGGTTTCACCTGTGACAACGGCGCCCCGGTCGCCACCGTGGGGCCCCACGGCGCCACCAACGGCGTGGTCACCACCACCATCCAGGACAACCAGGGCTTCGGCCTGTTCCATGACGACGGCGTCGTGGGCAGCTTCCGGGTGATCCGCGACTACGACGAGTGGTGACCTGGCTGTCCCGGGAGCATCCCGGACCGTTGGTCGTGGGTCCCGTGGCTGCTTAACCTGGAGTGTGGTCTTGGCATCTATGGGGCAGGAGGTCTGACCCATGGCCGTAGAGCTGAACCACACGATCGTGGCCGCGCACGACAAGCACACCTCGGCCCGGTTCCTCGCCGACATCCTGGGGCTCGAGGTGCGCCCGGAGTACGGGCCGTTCGTACCCGTCGAGATCCAGAACGGGGTGACCCTCGACTATCTCGACACGACCGAGTCGGTCACGCCCCAGCACTACGCCTTCCTGGTCTCCGAGGAAGACTTCGACTCGATATTCGGCCGCATCCGGAACTCGGGCCTGACCTACTGGGCGGACCCGTTCCACCGACGTCCTGGCGAGATCAACCACAGGGACGGGGGCCGGGGAGCGTACTTCGAAGATCCGAACGGTCACAACATGGAGATCCTCACGAGGCCGTACGGGAGCGGCGGGGACTGAGACGTCGAGACGGCTGCGCGGACGTGCTCGGGGGTCAGCGCCTTCTCGCGCGTGCGTTGCGTATCGCCCGTGTGACGACCGGTGGCAGCAGGTCGACGGCGAGCCGCCGGACGCGGCTTGCGCGCCGAGGCGCGGACCGCGCGGTGGCCGGCGCCGAAGACGCGGACGCCGCCCGGGCGGTCCGGGGCGCATACCTGGACGGCGGAAACGCCGGAGGCGCCATACCTTTGGACTTCAGCCGGATGATCCGCTGCCCGGCTGCCTCCTGGACGCTGACGTGGCAGTCGGACCGCTGCCGTGCCATGGCCAGCAAGTCCTTCTGTGCCGGTTCGGGATCGCCCCAGGTGCCGTAGAGCTTCTGCGTGCTCAGGCAGACGAGGTGCAGACCACGGTTGAGCACGGCCTCCCATGCGGCCATGGCCACCCCGGGCGTGTGCTCGGACCGGAAGTCGTCGAGGACGACGATGCCGTCGGGCAGCAGCAGGTCGCGGGCGGTCTCTATGTCCCCGCGCACATGCTCGTACAGGTGGGAGGCGTCGATGTGCACGAACCGGCAGGTTCGGGGCTCGACCTCCGGGCGCACCAGGGAACTGGGGCCCTGGAGCACCCGGGGAAGCTCGTCGTGGAAGGAGAGGTAGTTCGTCTCGAAGGCGTGCCGGGTCAGCGCGCTGTAGGAGCGCGCCGACTCGGTCCGGTTGGCGTCGTCCGGTGCGTCGCCCTCGAAGAGATCACACACGGTGTACCTCTCACCCGGCTGCCGGTGCCGGCCGATGAAGATGGCGCTCTTGCCCATGTAGGCACCGACCTCCAATAGGTCGCCGCGGACCCCGGCCGTCTCCTGCCGCTCCAGGAACCAGTCGAAGAGCACCTGGTCGAGCACGGGAAACCAGCCCGGCACCTCGTCGAGACGGTGAGGCGGCCGCGTCGGTTCCTGGTTGGTGGTCATGGTGCGGTGGCACTCCCTCGGTACGGCAGACTGTGGGATTCCTGTCCTGCGGAAAGCCTGTGGAACATGGCGGCTGGCGCACCACCGCCCCTACCCCGTGCCGTGGTGTGAAACCCAGGAAGTGGCGAACGGCCGCCCGGCAGCGGAGGCGGACGCGCGGAACCCCGGCCCGATTACGGCGAGGACACCAGGCTCTTCGCCACCTGCTGCTGTATGTGGCTGGACCTGGACACCGGTGAGGCCACCATCGCCAGCGCCGGCCATCCCACGCCAGT
>NZ_JBSFRB010000097.1:0-2061 GCF_053589015.1 Streptomyces sp. NPDC003393
GGTCAACGACGACGAAGCGGCACTCGACGACGCCTGGATCAGCGACGCGGTCGTCGACCTCGGCTCCGAGTGGGGCCAGTACGAGTACGTCACCAGCATCGGCTTCGCCGCGTAGGGGACGTCCCAGTTCGGCTGCCGCAGCCGTCCCCGACTCGTGCCTGCCCGCACCCCTGACCGCGTACGGCACGGCTCCCGCCCCCGCCTTGGCCTTCGGGCGCAACGCACTGGGGCTCCTCACCCTGGGGCCGGACCTCTTGGTGTTCCGCCGTCGTGAGGTCAGGAAGGTGTGGCGCGGAGAGCGTCTCTTCATCCGCAGGGAACAACGCCGCGGCGTCTTCATCGGAACCCTCGCCGGCACGACACCGACGGCCCATTTCGTCAGGTTCATGTCGAGCCCGAAGATGACGAGCGTGGCGATGGCGACGGCGTTGGTCGCCACCCAGCCCGTCTGGCAGGCTCTCATCGCCACCATTCTGGGCCAACGACCGTCGCGCATCACGTGGATCGGGCTCGTCGTCTCGGTGGTCGGTGCGGGTAGGACAGCGCTTAGCCGACGCTGCTCAGAGGGAAGCCCGCGGCGATGACCAGCATGATCGTCGCGGTCATGGCGGGCGCCCACAGGCGAAGTCCGCGTGCCTGGTACCAGTTGTGGTAGAGGAAGGCGCCGACGGTGAGCAGGAAGAGTCCGCATGCGGCCGTGACCGCTGCTTCGGTGGCGACACGCGCGAGCAACAGGCCAGTACCGCCGAGCAGTTCCAGGACGCCGATCGCCCGGCACGCCGCCGGGGAGAAACCGCACGCGGCGGCGGGAGTGCGTGGCACCCCTCGCCCCACGACCTGTCCCACCCCTCCGACCAGAAAGACTCCGCCACAGAGCGCGGTTACCGCCATCAGCGCGATGTTCACAGTAGGTCCCTCTCGTCACCTGGTACCCGGTGTGGCGTCTCCACCGGAGTCCGTCGCCGAGTGAACGGGGGCCGGGTGAAAACGGTTCATCTCACGGGCCTGCCTCATTGCGGGTGCTGCCTCGTACCTCTCACCGACCTCGTGGAGAAGTACGCGTTGGCCGTCGGCAGGAACATCAGCACGATGACGCAAGCATCCAACAGGGTCAGGACGCTGTCGGACAGCGGCAGCTCGTCGATGTACTCGGTCACCGTCTCCCCGTCGAAGCCGCCCATGCCCATGGTGGTCAGGACGAGGAGCATGCCGAGAGCGCCGAGAGCGGTCAGCACGAGCCGCGCCCAATTGCGACCGGCGCGCATCCTGAAGGCGAGGACCACCCGAAGCACGGTGTCGACCAACAGGAAGCCCGCGGACGTGAGCATCTGCACCCTCGCGCCGTGCTCCCCCATCTCCTCACGCATCTCCTCGAATCCTGTCGGAGAGAGGACGAACGCCCCCAGTGTCCAGACGGTGATGCTGACGGCGACCGTCACGAGCGATAGCCAGAAGGCCGTCTCCACTTCTCTTGGACGTCCGGTTCGGGCCGTTCCCGTGATGCTCACTTGCTCTCTCCCATATGACGCGCTTCGGTCCCTTTCCGAGGCCGGTCCACCCCTGTCACCCACTGCGACAGGCTGATCCTGTCCTTGCCCGGAGACATCGCAGCGGGTCCGGCGGCTCACCCGCTCCCCACGCCTGTCGCCGAGCAGAACACCACCGCACTGTGGTCTGACGGCTTTGCCACCTGCGCCGAGGCCATCCGCCGGGCCCTCACCGACACGGTGCAGCTCGTGGGCAGACGGCAGTCGTGGCACAACCCGTGCGAAGCCGTCCTCAGGTCGGTCTTCTACGTCACCGCCGGCGTTCCGGAAATGGCTCCCCAGCTCCAGAGGACAACTTCCTTGTGCGGGACGTCGAACATGGCTCGACGGCAAACCAGGACGAGTCCCGTGTCCGGCGTTGCTGAGTGAGATCACCGACCGGACGACCAGGAGCCCTGTCACGCAACGGCACGCGCAGTGCCCGCCCGGCGATGATGGTGCTCGGCATGCTCACCTTCGTGCAGGCCTGGAACGACTTCTTCTGGCCCTTCCTCGCGCTGAACCAGGAGAACCC
>NZ_JBSFRB010000098.1:0-1669 GCF_053589015.1 Streptomyces sp. NPDC003393
CTAACCTCGCGCTTTCATGAAGAGGGTTGTCCGGCAGGTGGTCAGGAAAGCAGAAAGTGCCTCTGACCAGCAAGAATGAGGATTGTCTAGGTCCTTGTTCCTGCCACCGCCGGAGGCACTTCCCAGGTGAAGCACCCTATCGGGTCCTATCCCCGTGTCCGCGTCCAGGACGACGGCCGCCAGGTCGTCACCCAGGCCGGGTCGGTCCTGCTCGTCGAAACAGCCCGCAAGACCGGCCTTGACCAGGCCATATCCCAGGCTCTGGCTCCGTGGCGCAAACCGCGGGCCGTCCACGATCCCGGCAAGACCGTCCTGGACGTCGCCCTGGCGGTCGCACTGGGCGGGGACTGCCTCGCGGACGTCGCGACGCTGCGGTGCGAGCCGGCCGTCTTCGGCCCGGTCGCCTCCGACCCGACCGTCTCCCGCCTGATCGACACCCTCGCCGCCTCCGGCGAGAAAGCCCTGCAGGCCATCCGGTCCGCACGGTCCGAAGTCCGCAGCCGGGTCTGGTCATTGGCGGGCAAGAACGCCCCGGACACCGATGGACAGGTCACCGTCGACCTCGACGGCGTCCTCGTGATCGCGCACTCCGACAAGGAGGACGCGGCCGCGACCTGGAAGAAGACCTACGGCCATCACCCCCTGACGGCCTTCGTCGACCACGGCCCGGGCGGAACCGGGGAACCGGTCGCTGCTCTCCTCAGGCCGGGGAACGCGGGCTCGAACACGGCCGCCGACCACATTGCCACCGTCCGACTCGCGCTGGCCCAACTGCCGAAGAAGTACCGGCGAGGACGGCGGACACTGATCCGCACGGACTCCGCCGGCGGCACCCACGACTTCGTGTCCTGGCTCGCGAAGCGAGGCCGATGGCTGTCCTACTCGGTCGGCATGGTGATCACCGAGACGATCCACCAGCATGTGCTGAAGATCCCGGCATCGGCCTGGACCCCGGCCGTCGAGACCGGCGGCGAGGTCCGCGACGGAGCGTGGGTTGCCGAACTCACCGGCGACGTCCTTGAGGGCTGGCCGAAGGGTATGCGTCTGATCGTCCGCAAGGAACGACCGCATCCCGGCGCCCAGTTGAGGATCACCGACGCGGACGGCATGCGGATCACCTGCTTCGCCACCAACACTCCTGGCCGGCCGATCGCCGCCCTCGAGCTCCGCCACCGCCTGCGGGCCCGGGCCGAGGACCGGATCCGGGCCGCCCGCGCGACCGGCCTGCGCAACCTTCCCCTGCACAGCACCGCGCAGAACAAGGTCTGGCTCGAGATCGTCCAGATCGCTCTCGACCTGCTGGCCTGGATGCCCATGCTCGCCCTGACCGGCCAGGCCCGCCTTTGGGAGCCCCGCCGCCTGCGGCTCCGCCTCTTCTCCGCGGCCGGACAACTCGTCACCACCGGCCGGCGCCGCATCCTCCGCCTCGCCCGCCACTGGCCCTGGACAGATGAGATCACAGGCGCCCTCGAACGGCTCACCCTCCTGCCGAACCCCGGCTGACCAGCGGATTCGCCTGTCCCTACGAAACAAGGAACCCGCCCGGAACAGTGGAACCCGGCGCCCACCCGACGCGACACCCGGGCCGCCAGCATGCCCACCATCAGCCACAGAAAGCGAAACAGTCCACCGACTCCGTCGGCGGACCGTCATGCAAGATCGAGGCTAA
>NZ_JBSFRB010000099.1:0-1664 GCF_053589015.1 Streptomyces sp. NPDC003393
CCTCGATCTTTCCTGAGGGTCCGCCGACGGAGTCGGTGGACCCTTTCGCTTTCCGGAGCTGACCGTGGGCAGGCCAGCGGCCCGGTTGTCGCATCGGGTGGGCGCCGGGTTCCACTGCCCGGGGTGGGTGATGTTGTCGTCGGGACGATGGAAAGCTGCTGGTCAGCCGGGGGTGGCCAGGAGTGCGAGCCGTTCGAGGGCGGCGGTGATCTCACTTGTCCAGGGCCAGTGCCGGGTGAGGCGGAGAATCCTGCGTCGGCCGGTGGTGACGAGCTGAGCGGCCGCGGAGAACAGGCGGAATCTCAGGCGGCGGGGTTCCCAGAGTCGGGCCTTGCCGCTGAGGGCGAGCATGGGCATCCAGGCCAGCAGGTCGAGGGCGATCTGGATGATCTCGAGCCAGACCTTGTTCTGGGCTGCCCGGTGCAGGGGCAGGTTGCGCAGGCCGGTGGCCCGGGCGGCCCGGATCCGGTCCTCGGCCCGGGCCCGCAGCCGGTGCCGGAGTTCGAGTTCGGCGATCGGCCGGTCGGGGGTGTTGGTCGCGAAGCATGTGATCCGCATGCCGTCCGCGTCCGTGATCCTCAACTGGGCGCCGGGGTGAGGGCGTTCCTTTCGGACGATCAGTCGCATGCCCTTGGGCCAGCCGTCCAGGAGCTTGCCGGTGAGTTCGGCGACCCAGGCCCCGTCGCGGGCCTCCCCGTCGGTCTCGACGGCCGGGGTCCAGGCTGAGGCGGGGACCTTCAGCACGTATTCGTGGATCGCTTCGGTGACCGTCATGCCGACCGAGTAGGACAGCCATCGTCCTCGCCTGGCGAGCCAGGACACGAAGTCGTGGGTGCCTCCGGCGGAGTCCGTGCGGATCAGGGTCTGCCGCCCTCGCCGATATTTCTTCGGCAGTTGTGCGAGGGCCATTTGGGCTGTGGTGATGTGGTCGGCGGCCGTGTTCGAGCCCGCGTTCCCCGGTCTGAGGAGGGCGGCGACCGGCTCTCCGGTTCCGCCCGGTCCGTGGTCGAGGAAGGCCGTCAGGGGGTGATGGCCGTAGGTCTTCTTCCAGGTCGGGGCCGCGTCTTCCTTGTCGGAGTGGGCGATCACGAGGACGCCGTCGAGATCGATGACGACCTGGCCGTCGGCGTCCGGGGCGTTCTTGCCGGCCAACGACCAGGCACGCTGGCGGATTTCGGATCGCGCGGACCGGATGGCCTGCAGGGCTTTCTCGCCGGAGGCGGCGAGGGTGTCGATCAGGCGGGAGATGGTCGGGTCGGAGGCGACCGGGCCGAAGACGGCCGGCTCACACCGCAGCATCGCGACGTCCGCGAGGCAGTTCCCGCCCAGTGCGACCGCCAGGGCGATGTCCAGGAGCGCCTTGCCGGGATCGTGAACGGCCCGCGGTTTGCGCCAAGGAGCCAGAGCCTGGGATATGGCCTGGTCAAGACCGGTCTTGCGGACCGTTTCGACGAGCAGGACCGACCCGGCCTGGGAGACGACCTGGCGGCCGTCGTCCTGGACACGGACGCGGGGGTAGGACCCGATATAGTGCTTCACCTGGGAAGTGCCTCCGGCGGTGGCAAGAGCAAGGACCTCGACAATCCTCATTCTTGCTGGTCAGAGGCACTTTCTGCTTTCCTGACCGCCTGCCGGACAGCCCACCTCGTGAAAGCGCGAGGCTA
>NZ_JBSFRB010000100.1:0-1507 GCF_053589015.1 Streptomyces sp. NPDC003393
CGTGGCCTGGGAGACCACGGTGGGCGAGTAGTAGTTGACGCCGAGGATGTCGATGGGCCGGGAGATCTCGGCCAGGTCGCCGTCGTGGACGAGCTGGTCCCAGTCGACGATGTGCGCGGTGTCGGCGATCAGGTCCTGGGGGTAGGCGCCGTCCAGGACGGGACCGGTGAAGACGCGGTTGCCGACCGCGTCGATGCGGCGCGCGGCCTCGGCGTCGGCGGCGCTGTCGGTCAGCGGGCGCACCTGGTGCAGGTTGAGGGTGAGGGAGGTCTTCGCGGTCGCGGGCAGGTGGGCGCGCAGCGCGCCGACGGCCTGGCCGTGGGCGAGGTTGAGGTGGTGCGCGGCGCGCAGGGTGGCGGCCGGGTCGGTGCGGCCGGGGGCGTGCACGCCGGAGCCGTAGCCGAGGAAGGCGCTGCACCACGGCTCGTTCAGGGTGGTCCACACGCCGACGCGGTCGCCGAGGGCGCGGGCCATGATGTCGGCGTACTCGGCGAAGCGGTGCGCGGTGTCGCGGTGCGGCCAGCCGCCGGCGTCCTCCAGTTCCTGGGGCAGGTCCCAGTGGTAGAGGGTGGCGACCGGGGTGATGCCCGCCTCGAGCAGTTCGTCGGTGAGCCTGCGGTAGAAGTCCAGGCCGCGCTCGACGGCCGGTCCGCGGCCGGTGGGCTGGACCCGGGACCAGGAGATGGAGAAACGGTAGGCCTTCAGGCCCAGGTCCTTCATCAGCGCGACGTCGTCGCGGTAGCGGTGGTAGTGGTCGGCGGCGATGTCACCGGTGTCACCGTTGCGCACCTTGCCGGGGGTGTGGCTGAAGGTGTCCCAGATGGAGGGGGTGCGGCCGTCCTCGGCGGCGGCACCCTCCACCTGGTAGGCGGCGGTGGCGGCACCCCAGACGAAGCCCGGCGGGAAGGAGATGTCCGATGCCTGCTGGGCACGGGTCTCGGGTCGTACGGCGGTCATGGTGAGAACGCTCCCAAATGTGGCGTGAGAAAAGGGACGGACGGTGGTCCGGCGTGGTACGGAACGGCCGGTCGGCGCGTGCGGGTGGGTGCCTGGGTGGGCGTGTGCGATGGGACGGGTGGGGGCGGTGGCCGGCGGGGCACGTCGGCGGGTGGGTGGCACGGCGGCGATCGCGGGTCGGGTGGGGCGGGTGGGGCAACGGGCGGGTGGACGCCCGGTCCGGTACGGCCCGCGTGCGGGGCGGGCCGGAGGTGCGGGTCGTACCGGACGGGCCGTACGGGGGCGTACCTGGCAGGCGGTACGCGACGGACGGCACACGGAAGGCCGTACGGGACGGACCGGAGGAGACGGACTGACGGACTGGAGGAGACGGGCGGCCGAGGACCGGTCGGCGGGCGGCCGGTGAGGGCGGCGGCACGTAGGGGCCGCGTGCCCGGTCCCGGCCGGTCCGGTGGTGTCAGCCCTTGACGGCGCCCGCCATGATCCCTCCGACGATCTGCTTGCCGAAGACGATGAAGACCACCAGCAGCGGCAGGGTGCTGATCAGGGC
>NZ_JBSFRB010000101.1:0-1445 GCF_053589015.1 Streptomyces sp. NPDC003393
TAGTGCTTGGTCAGGTCGGTATCGGTTGTGGCATGTCGCGGTGACACGTGGGGCAGGCGCCGGTCCAGACCGCGAGGAGTAGCTGCAGTTCGCGGGTGACCTTGTAGAGGCTCAGGCCGGCGCCGTCTCTTTTGGGGACCGGGTGATGCGCTGGAGGGTGCAGAAGGCGTGCGCGACGGAGACCAGGGTGACGTGGTGGTGCCAGCCTCGCCAGGTGCGGCCCTCGAAGTGGGCCAGGCCCAGGACCTGCTTCATCTCGCGGTAGTCGTGCTCGATGCGCCAGCGCAGTTTCGCGGTGCGCACAAGGGTGGCGAGCGGAGTGTCGGCGGGCAGGTTGGACAGCCAGAACTGC
Organism: Streptomyces sp. NPDC003393; assembly: GCF_053589015.1. Classification (NCBI taxonomy): domain Bacteria; kingdom Bacillati; phylum Actinomycetota; class Actinomycetes; order Kitasatosporales; family Streptomycetaceae; genus Streptomyces; species Streptomyces sp. NPDC003393. Next base: position 353 of record NZ_JBSFRB010000101.1, read on the forward strand.
ACGGGTTCGGGTTCGGTGGCGGGCCATTCGGCCAGCAGCCAGCGCACGGGCAGTTCCGGGCCGTCGACGTGCTTGCGGATCTCGCGTCCGGCGGGCCGGATCCGCAGGGCCACGAACCGTGAGTACATGCGCTTGACGCCGCTGCGGCCGCTGCCCGGGCGTGAGCCTTCCCGCCACTGCACCGGCTTCGCGGCCCGCTTGCCGGCCGCGATGACCAGCTTCTTCACTGCCTGGGCCGGCTCGGGGTAGACAGGCTGGGGTCGCGGACCGCGGCCGCTGTAGGGCGGGGTGTGCGGCCGTGCCTCTTCCGGCTGGGCCGTGGTCGTGGTGGAGATGCCCACCACATAGTCGAGCCCGCGTTCTTCCAGGCCCAGCCGGAAGGCGGCCGCATCGCCGTAGCCACCGTCGGCAACGACCAGCGGGACATCGATGCCCCACGACCTGGTCTCGTCGATCATGTCCAGGGCCAGCTGCCACTTCTCCACATGGCCCACCTCTTCGGGGATGCCGCACGTGGTGCGGCGGGCCACCTTGCCCGCATCGGCCTTCGGCGAGGCCGGGTCCCAGCTCTCGGGCAGGAACAGGCGCCAGTCGACCGCCACCGAGGCACTGTCGCAGGCCAGATGCAGCGACACCCCGGCCTGGCAGTTGGTGACCTTGCCCGCGGTGCCGGTGTACTGCCTGGCCACGCACGCCGAGGCATCACCGTCCTTGAGAAACCCGGTGTCATCCACGATGAACGCAGTCGGTTTGATCACCTGCTGCATCCGCCAGGTCAGACGGGCCCGCACATGCGCCGCCTCCCACGGACTGGAGGTGATGAAGTGCGCCAGGGCCTGCCGGTTGCCGTCCTCACCCAGCCGGGCGGCCATCGGCTCCACCGACTTGCGCCGCCCGTCCAGCAACAGGCCCCGCAGATAGACCCCGCCCCAACGGCGCTGATCCGCCCGCGCGAACGGCTCGAACATCTCCGCCGCGAAGTCCTCCAGATCACACCGGACCGCGGCCAACTCCCCACCCAGCACACCCCGTCAACGACACACCCGATCAAACGGACACGCCACCGGCGAGTGAACCTGACCAAGCCCTACTA
>NZ_JBSFRB010000102.1:0-1317 GCF_053589015.1 Streptomyces sp. NPDC003393
AGGTAGCCGGGCAGTGCGGCGGGCAGGACGATGTGCCAGGCGCCCTTGAGGCCGGTGGCGCCCATGGTGCGGCCCGCGCGCAGGAACAGCGGGGGGACCTGGTCGATGCCGGAGACCAGGCCGTTGGCGATGGAGGGGACGGCGCCGAGCAGGATCACGGCGTACATCATCGAGTTGTTCAGTCCGAGCCAGATCACCGCGGGTGGCACCCACGCCACGCTCGGCAGGGACTGCAGGCCGGACAGCACCGGGCCGATGGCCGCGCGCACGAACTTCACCCGGGCCACCAGCAGTCCCAGCGGGGTGCCGATGGCGAGGGCGAACAGGAAGCCCAGCAGGCCGCGGGAGACGGATGTCCAGATGTAGCCGAACAGCGTGCCCTGCAGCCAGGCGTTCTTGAACTCGCCGCCCACGTCGGCCGGCGAGGGCAGCTTGGTCGGGTCGTCGACGATCTTGAAGGTGATCAGTGCCTGCCACAGCACCAGGACCACCACGACCGCGACGACGGGCGGCAGGATCTTGTTGACGAAGGTCTGCCGCAAGGGCGCACGGCCCGTCTCGGTGACCTCCAGCGCGTCGAGTCCGGCCTCCACACCGGCCAGTTCGGCGCCCCGTGCGCTCTTCGTGTCAGTGCCGGCCATGACGGCGGATCTCCCCCCGCAGTACTTCGGTGATCTCCAGGGACAGCTCCGCCACGGGAGCGTCTTCGATGCGGCGCGGCTGCGGAATGTCCACGGTCCACTGGCGGGCCACTCGTCCCGGCCGGGACGACAGCAGCACTACGCGCTGGGCGAGGCGGACGGCTTCGCGCACGTTGTGGGTGACGAACAGCACCGAGACGCCGGTCTCCTGCCAGATGCGGGTGAGTTCGTCGTGCAGGACGTCGCGGGTGATGGCGTCCAGGGCGGCGAACGGTTCGTCCATCAGCAGCAGGTTGCTCTCCTGGGCGAGCGCGCGGGCCATCGCCACGCGTTGGCGCATGCCGCCGGACAGCTCGTGCACCCGCTTGCCGTACGCGCCGCCCAGCCGGACGAGCTCGAGCAGCTCCTCCGCCGTGCCGCGCCGCTCGGACTTGGGCACGCCGCGTAGTTTCAGGGCGAGTTCGATGTTCTTGCCGGCGGTCAGCCAGGGGAAGAGGGCGTGTTCCTGGAACATCAGGGCGGGGCGGCCGTCGGTGGTGATGGAGCCGGCGCTGGGCCGGTCCAGGCCCGCCACCAGGTTCAGCAGTGTGGACTTGCCGCAGCCCGAGGCCCCCAGGAGGGTGACGAACTCGCCCGGCGCGACATCGAGACTGATGTCGTCCAGGACGAGCTGCTG
>NZ_JBSFRB010000103.1:0-1294 GCF_053589015.1 Streptomyces sp. NPDC003393
AAGTACCAGCTCAAACCCCGCGACTGGGCCGCCGCCGAACGCGAGGGCCGCAGCATCGCCCCGCTCATCACCCGCCTCAACGACATCCGCCGCCGCAGTCCGGCCCTCCGGCAGCTGCGCGACCTGCACTTCCACCACGCCGACAAGGAGGCGGTGATCGCCTACTCGAAACGGAGCGGCTCGAACACGGTTCTGGTGGTCGCCAACCTCGATCCGCACCACACCCAGGAGGCGACGGTCTCGTTGGACATGCCGCAACTCGGCCTGGAATGGCACGAGTCGGTGCCGGTGCGCGACGAGCTCACCGGCGAGACCTATCACTGGGGCAGGGCCAACTATGTGCGACTCGAGCCGGGCCACCGGCCCGCTCATGTCCTCACCGTCCTGCGACCGTCCACCCCGCAGATCGGAGGGTCACCCACAACATGAGCGTCAATGAGCCCGTTCCGGACACCTTCGAGGACACTCCCGCCAAGGACCGCGACCCGGAGTGGTTCAAACGTGCCGTCTTCTACGAGGTCCTCGTCCGCTCCTTCCAGGACAGCAACGGCGACGGCATCGGCGACCTGAAGGGCCTGACCGCCAAACTGGACTATCTGCAATGGCTGGGCGTGGACTGCCTGTGGCTGCCGCCGTTCTTCAAGTCGCCCCTGAGGGACGGCGGCTACGACGTCTCCGACTACACCGCCGTCCTGCCTGACTTCGGCGACCTCGCCGACTTCGTCGAGTTCGTCGACGCCGCCCACCACCGCGGCATGCGCGTCATCATCGACTTCGTCATGAACCACACCAGCGACCAGCACCCGTGGTTCCAGGAGTCCCGCAAGGACCCCCACGGCCCCTACGGCGACTACTACGTGTGGGCCGACGACGACAAGCAGTTCCAGGACGCCCGGATCATCTTCGTCGACACCGAGGCCTCCAACTGGACGTACGACCCGGTACGCAAGCAGTACTACTGGCACCGCTTCTTCTCGCACCAGCCGGACCTGAACTACGAGAACCCGGCGGTGCAGGAGGAGATGATCTCCGCACTGAAGTTCTGGCTGGACCTGGGCATCGACGGGTTCCGGCTGGACGCGGTGCCGTACCTGTACCAGCAGGAGGGCACCAACTGCGAGAACCTGCCGGCGACCCACGAGTTCCTCAAGCGGGTGCGCAAGGAGATCGACGACCAGTACCCGGACAAGGTGCTCCTCGCCGAGGCGAACCAGTGGCCGGAGGACGTCGTCGACTACTTCGGCGACTACTCCTCCGGCGGCGACGAGTGCCACATGGCCTTCCACTTCCCGGT
>NZ_JBSFRB010000104.1:0-1265 GCF_053589015.1 Streptomyces sp. NPDC003393
GGACCGCGACTGCTCGCGGTCCCGCGCGGCCCGGTCGCTTCTGCGCGGGCCGGGACCTGGGGGCCGCGGGGGTGAAAGCGGAGGGACGATGGGGGCGGGAGCAGGACGGGCCCCTGCTGTTACATTCCTGGCCTGACGGCTGTGAACGGAAGGCGGCGACAATGGCGGTCAACGGTGGGCGAAGCCGGGGGGTCCGGCGGCCGACCCTGGAGGAGGTCGCTGCACGGGCCGGCGTGGGCCGGGGCACCGTGTCCCGGGTGATCAACGGCTCGCCGCGGGTCAGCGACGCGACCCGCGCCGCGGTGGAGGCGGCGGTCGCGGAACTGGGCTACGTGCCCAACACCGCCGCGCGGGCCCTGGCGGCCAACCGCACGGACGCGATCGCGTTGGTCGTGCCGGAGCCGGAGACCCGGTTCTTCGCGGAGCCGTACTTCTCCGACATGCTGCGCGGCGTCGGCGCCGAACTGACCGACACCGAGATGCAGCTGGTGCTGATCTTCGCGGGCGGCGACCGCGAGCGGCGCCGGCTGGCCCAGTACCTGGCCGCGCACCGCGTGGACGGGGTGCTGCTGGTGTCGGTGCACGCGGACGACCCGCTGCCCGACCTGGTGGCCCAGCTGGAGATCCCGGCGGTGATCAGCGGCCCGCGCTCGGCGGCGGAGACGCTGCCCTCGGTGGACTCCGACAACTACGGCGGCGCGCGCTCGGCCGTGGAGCATCTGCTGGACCGCGGTCGGCGCCGTGTCGCCCACATCACCGGCCACATGGACGTCTACGGCGCCCAGCGGCGCGTCGACGGCTACCGCGACGCCCTGCGGGAGGCGGGTGTCACGGCGGACGAACTCCTCGTCGAGCCGGGGGACTTCACGGAGGAAGGCGGCCGTCGTGCGATGACCCGTCTGCTGGAGCGCGCCCCGGACGTGGACGCGGTCTTCGCCGGCTCGGACGTGATGGCGGCCGGCGCTCGGCAGGTGCTGCGGGAGCAGGGCCGCCGCATACCGGACGACGTGGCCCTGGTCGGCTACGACGACTCGGCCATCGCCCGCCACATGGACCCGCCGCTGACCAGCGTCCGCCAGCCCATCGAGGAGATGGGCCGGGCGATGATCGACCTGCTGCTGACGGAGATCGCGGACCGCCGTCCTCCGGGCCCGGACGGCCCGGAGCGCCGTCACGGGGTGCTCCCCACGGAACTGGTGATCCGCGCGTCGTCGTGAGGTCCGGCGTCGGGCGGCGGCGCGCGCGGGGGCCGGCGCCCGCGGCGG
>NZ_JBSFRB010000105.1:0-1241 GCF_053589015.1 Streptomyces sp. NPDC003393
GACCAACGACGCCGCCCTGCGCGGGGCACTCGAGGAAGCGGCCGCGGACCCACGGCTGACATCCCTGGTACGCGCCGTGGAGACGGTACGCATGACAACGGAGATTGCCGCATGAAAGCGATCACGCTCAGTGAATACGGCGGGCCGGACGCGCTTCGCCTGACCGACCTCCCGGACCCGAAGGTGGCACCGGGAGAGGTACTGGTCCGGGTGAAGGCCGCCGGAGTCAACCCCGTGGACTGGAAGCTCGCCCAGGGAGCCCTCGACGGCCTCATGGAGACGCACTTCCCCCTGATCCCCGGCTGGGACGTGGCCGGGGTGGTCGAGCGGGTGGGCCTGGACGTCGGGGAGTACGCGCCCGGCGACGAGGTGTTCGGCTACGTCCGCAAGGACACCGTCCAGTTCGGCGCCTATGCCGAACTGGTCTCCGCGCATGTGCGCCTGCTGGCCCGCAAGCCCGCCGCGCTCTCCTGGGAGCAGGCCGCGGGCCTGCCCCTCGCCGGGCTGACGGCGTACCAGGCGATCGAGCGAGTCGGCGTCCGCGCCGGGGAGACCGTCCTGGTGCACGCGGCAGCCGGCGGCGTCGGCTCGCTCGGCGTCCAGATCGCCGTGGCACGCGGCGCCCGCGTGATCGGCACGGCGAGCGCCCACAACCATGACTTCGTGCGCCGGCTGGGCGCGGAGCCCGTGACCTACGGCCCCGGGCTCGCCGACCGGGTGGCGGAACTGGCACCGCAAGGCGTCGACGCGGCACTCGACTTCGTCGGCGCGGACGTGGTGGACGTGTCGCTGCGGCTTCTCCAAGGGCCGCAACGGCTCGCGTCCATCGCCGATCCCGCGGCAGCCGAGAAGGGCGGCCACTACGTGTGGGTACGCCCGGACTCGGCCGACCTCACGGCACTCGCCGACTTGGCCGACAAGGGGAAACTGACCGTGCACGTCGACCGGGTGCTCCCGCTCGCCGAAGCGGCCGAGGCCTGGCGCCTCAGCGCGCAAGGGCACACACGCGGCAAGCTCGTGCTGTCCGTGGCGGCAAGCTGAGGCGACACGTGACCGATGCCGCGGAGGGGCGGGCGGGCTCGGCGCCGGCAGGCGCGAGGCGATCGAGCGGTCTGCGCGCCCGCCCCGGCCCCGTACCTCAGGCGGGGACGGTTCCGGATTCCACGACCCGCACCAGCGGGGCCAGCTCGGGCATCTCGCCGGCCTCGTGCAGTGCTTCGCGCAGGGCGGCGTCGTGGGTG
>NZ_JBSFRB010000106.1:0-1027 GCF_053589015.1 Streptomyces sp. NPDC003393
CACACCCTGGCGTATCGGGCGTCGGACAAGGCGGGCAACACCTCCGCCGAGCAGTCGGTGTCGTTCACGGTGGTGGCGGCTCCGCCGCAGGACACCACCGCGCCGGACGCCTCCGCGACGGTGTCGGGGGCGAAGGACGCCGACGGGAACTACGTCTCCAGCGCGACGGTGACGGTGACGGCATCGGACGCGGAGTCGGGTGTCGCCGAGATCGAGTACGCGCTGGACGGAGCGGCGTACGAGGATTACAGCGCGCCGGTTCAGGTGAGCGCTGTGGGTGAGCACACGGTGAAGTACCGGGCCACCGACGAGGCGGGCAACACCTCCGCCGAGCAGTCGGTGTCGTTCACGGTCGTGGCCGCCCCGCCGCAGGACACCGCGCCGCCGGAGGTGACCGCGTCCGTCTCGGGGACCAAGGACGCCGACGGGAACTACGTGGGCAGCGCGACCGTGACGGTGACCGCCACGGACTCCGGCTCGGGGGTGGCGGCGACCGAGTACTCCCTCGACGGCGGCCCCTACCTGCCGTACTCCGGACCGGTGGCGGTGAACCGCGCGGGCAGCCACACCTTCCTGTACCGGGCCACCGACAAGGCGGGGAACACCTCCGAGGCCAAGTCGCTGACCCTGACCGTCGTCGACGGCCGGCCGCCCACCGACTGCCCTGACACGGACGACCGTTCGACGGTGTACGTCGGCACGGTCAACACGGGCATCCCCGACCGTGTCACGACGAACGGCTGCACGATCAACGAGCTGATCGAGGACCACGCGGCCTGGACCAGCCACGGCGCGTTCGTCTCGGCCGTCGAGAAGCTCGTCACGGATCTGCGGCGGGAGGGAGTCATCGACCAGCGGGAGGCCGCGGCCATCAAGAAGGCCGCCGGCCGCAGCGACGTGGGCAAGCCGCACGCCGCGCGTAGCGAGCGGTGAGCTGACGGCGGAGGACACACGGGGGCCTCCGCCTCCTGACAGGGCCCGATGGAGTGGAACCGGCCGGTTCCACTCCATCGGGCCTGCCCGCAGT